>CABVSA010000015.1 GCA_902500805.1 uncultured Nitrospira sp.
ACCGTGACTCGCATCAGGCGCGGTCATCAGGCAGGAACACAGTCGCAATCAACGAGTGGGAAGATAACAAGGTATTTCTCAAGAGTCAAGAGGGTGATCCGTGTATAATTTCAAAATTATGACACAAGCGAAAAATAATTGGCCCATGCATCGTCGAACGCTGCTCAAAGCCTTGGGATTGGGAACATTAGTCGGAAGTACCAGCGGCTGCGATGCCGTCGGTGGAATATTCGGACGAATGTTTGCAGTTCCGCCGCGTGAGACGACTTACTTCACTCCGAACTCCAAATTCTATGTAGTCAATTATGCTGATGGCGCCGTCTCAGCCTCGCGCGACCTGAACATCGAGCAATGGAAAGTCCACGTGAAAGGCGCGGTGAATACCCCGATGTCGCTCGGCTGGCGCGATATCTTGAACCGTGATTCGTACGATCAGATTTCCACACTCATGTGCATCGACACCCTACCCGGTGGCGACAGCCTGGGCACGGCGACATGGCGCGGCATCTCCCTGAAGAAGCTACTCCTCGACTGCGGTGCGGACACAGAGACAGCACGAGACGTCGTCTTTCGCGGCATCGACGGCTACGACGACAGCATTCCATTCACACGCGCCATGCAAGATGACGTGATGCTCGCATTTCTGATGAACGGCGAGAAGCTCCCCAAAGAGCACGGCTTTCCGCTCCGCCTCCTCGTGCCAGGGCTCTACGGCATCAAGAATGTAAAGTGGATCGTCGAAATCGAAGTCTATCCTGGTGACTACAAGGGCTACTGGCAGCGCAAAGGCTGGACCGACGACGGCACAATTAAGGTATTTTCACGAATTGATTCGCCCGGACATTATCAAACGCTGCGCGGGCCGGAACAGACGCTCCGCGGCATTGCTTTCGGCGGACCGAACAGCATCAGTAAGGTCGAGCTGAGCTTCGACGCCGGCCGCACATGGAACGACTGCAAGATCGAACCGCCGATGTCGCCTTATTCCTGGGTGATTTGGACGTATAACTGGCGACCGCCCAAGCCGGGAAAGTTCCAAACCGTCGTCCGCGCGACCGACACGAAAGGGCAACTTCAGATCGCCGAGATCGTCCGACCTCAACCTGCCGGCGCGAGTGGGTATCACACGATCATTTCGGAAGTAGCGGAACTCTGAAACAGGTTGCCGGTTTAGCTTAGGTGGCGTTCTGTGAAACTGAGGTAGGACCAGTAGCGAACAAGTGTCTTGGTGAAATCAGTATATGGATTTGCCAAAATTACGCGGCAGACTTCAAGAGATAACGTGCAACGGCAATATCGATGGACACCCTCTGGCCATCGAGGCGCTCGGACTAAAATCTCCCCATACAATCCGGCTTGTAAACTTTGCAGATCCGGCACTTCCCTCGAATTGTTTTGTCTGGGCATTGGATCTTTGTTGCGAGCTAGCTCACTGGGTTAGCACGTGGAACCTACCTGAACTCTTCGCTGGCTCTAAATTTGTTCAAGAACTTATCCCTTATCTAACTCCTGTACCGAAGAGTGGCGTCACCGAAGGCGATCTTGTCGTGTACTTTGAAGAAAAAATGCCGACCCATGCCGGCTCGATCAACGAATCGAAGGTTATTTCAAAATGGGGAAGGGGGCATATATACCAGCATGATCAACTGGAGGTGCCCTCAAGCTATGGTAACGATATCCGATTTTATTGCAAACCACCTGGTAGCATGGTGGCCATGCGTTTCGTCAGATATGTTCAGAATCATCCCGACTACAGTCTCATTCAGAAAGAATTTGAAGAGAAATTCGGCCACATCTTCAACAGGTGAGCAACCCATCTCCGCTTGCTATCTCAAATCACAAGTTGTGCACACTGTGACAGTTGTAAATAATGGCCATTTCACGGATACGCCAATAAGAAATGTGAGCCGCTTGTTCTTTTGGAAATGAGCGCGTTCGGGTGACCCAAGACTATACCAGAGATATGGTTGACCTTTTTCTAAGCTCCCACTTTGCAGCAAACCCCACGTAACACCGTCATACTTCTGAATCTTTTCCCACCCATTCAGGGACAGGCTTCTTGGCCAGTTCACAATACCTGCGTGCATTCTCGTCCCGCGTCTTGATCAAATCCAGTACCACTTGGACCGCCTCTTCATCAGTGAATATCCTAGCTCCAATGGTCTTAAGTTTGCCCCGGTTGCCCAAGATTCCTCCCGGTTGCCTCTTTGAACCGCCGTCATTGGTGATTAATATCGCCTCGTACTTGATCGCGTTAAAGACAATTGCAACGTCATTCCGCTCATTCTCCAACAGCGCTCCAGAGGGAAACAAAATGCGTTCTATTTCGCGAAGAAGAGTCATCTCGCTTGGAGTATCGGCTCGAGTCTCTGTAAAAACATACCCATGTGCCTTAGATTTTCTTTTATGATCAGCACCCGCAGCCGCTTCCAATTGAGCCACCTCAGACATCACCAAAGTAATAACGTCATCTTCATGCCACCTTTCCAGCCTATTCATACTTTCCAGACAGGACCGAGCGTTCACTCGATTCGTGTCAATGTGAAAGGTTCGGCAAATATGGCGATCAGGTTGCCACATCAAACCTCTCCCGCGTATAGCGTATAGAAGGAATTCAGCGGTGTAAGTCGAGCATAGCAGAAACCTGTCTCGGCCAGACGGCCTCGACAAGCAACAACGCCACACCGACGGTAATGCAGACGTCGGCCACATTGAAGATCCCGGTGCGGAGACTGCCGATGCCGATGTTCATGAAATTAATCACCCGACCGTCGTTCATGATGCGGTCTACAAGATTGCCCAACCCGCCGCTCAGGACCAGACTCCAGGCAACGACGGTGGCAAGCGGCATCGGTTGAACGAAGAGTACTATCGTCAAGACGAGGAGACACAAAGCAGGAAATACTTGGAAAAGCAGGATTCGTAATCCCTCGGAGAACCCTCCCCCAAGACTCAGGAACCCCCCGGTGTTCTCAGCATACTGGAGGCGAATTGTATCGTGAAACCACGAGTCCGGTGGTTGAAGGGCCAGGAGCTGGTGGGCGGCTTCTTTCGTGAGTTGGTCGCATCCTACCAAAATGATGAGCAGTAGAAGCGCCAACACACTTCGGTTGAGGCGGGACTAGACGCCCTCAACGTGAAGACGACCGTCAGGCCTATTGATTCTTGCGTGGGCGTCCGACCGGGAGTTTCCCTTTTCGCTTCTTGAAGCGTTTTCCCTTTTCAAGCTTTGCGAGCGAGGATTGGATCGCAGATTCGACGACACCGGTCAGTGTCAACTTCGGACTCCAATACACGACGGTTCGCAACCGTTCGACCATGTCGGCGGAGAGAGATAGAGTAACCCTCTCCTTGCGTTTTGTCACTTGCTGTTCCCGCTTCATTGGACCATCTCCCTCCCGATGTACTTATTCATACCGTCGTCCCATATGCTTGCATAACATGCCCTATTCCGTGCACGCAAGGGGATTTGGCGGCACCCCAACATTATTGTTTCCTCAAGATACGCATATCTTCTTCCAAATAAGACGCACGAGTCAAACAACCGCAACTGATTGACGCTGGTTGTCGCATGATAGAACAATCACGTTCCACGAGGCTGGTCCCTCCACGAATCGGGGGCGTCGCACAGAGCAGGAAGAAACATCGACTGGGCCATTCCCAGGCCACAATGCCCATTGTATCCCTAAGTTCTCTATTCTAATGCCACGTACGACACGATTTCTCACAATGCCGTCTTTTTACTAAGCCTTGTTTATTGTGGGTCATTCCGATTAAAAGACATCTCCTGGCGTTTACAAAGGCTCGCCTGCCTCGTCAAAAGGGAATCAGCCAAGGAACACCTAGAAACATCTGCCGGTTCGAAGGAGCGGGTGATGGTCGAACGGAATATGACCATATCAGGGCACATCGTCGTGGCCGTATTCCTGGCACTCTTGAGTCTGCCATCTTGCAAGTCGCGGCCCGATCTTGTGATTCATCAATCCGACACGCTCTCAGTCGTGATTCGCGAACTCCCCGCAGGGTACCCATCGATCATGCCGGCTCACCACCCCTACACAATACCACCTGAAGCGGTCATCGATATCCTGGAGTCTCTCACCTATGATGCGGGCACGTTGTTGCCGTTTGCCACCGCGCGCCCTCGGAGCGTGTTCACAAAGCCTCAAGCAGAGCGGTTGGCACCAGAGTTATCCAAAGCGTTGAGCCTTGCCCCTCCAGAACGCGTCTCCGCCTTCACCATTGCCGATGTGGAGAAGCCGGATCGGCTGACGACGGGTTTCGTGTTTGTGCTCGACGGTGAGGTGCATCTTATTATCGAACACTTGCAACGGCCTCGATACGAAGGAGAGCAAACCTCGTATCAACAACCGGTGTCCAACTGGAAGCTTCGGCCAACCGGCAATCAGCGACTGTATGCACGCCACCTCAATGGGAAAGGCGAGATGACGAACTGGATCATCTCTCCCCTCCGGTAAAGGATCGGGAGCGACCATGACACAACACCGACCAAAGTGTGAGCGATCCCCTGCTTGCCACAGCCCCGTACGAGGTATCCTGGCATTGGTCACGCTCCTCCTCTGTGCACTGGTCCCGAACCTGCTCCTCGCCCAAACCGCCCACGTGCCGTCCAAGAGTGAGAGAGACGATAGGGTCGAACAACTGAAACAGCAGCTCCACCAGATAGAAGAGCACCACCGTAAGGAACTCGCCGATCTGAAAGACCGTCTTGGAGTCGTGGAACAACGACAGAGCAGCCTGTCGGATGAACTGGCCCAGAATATCCGTGTCGGCGCCTATGGGGCCGTGTGGTTTGAAAGTTTTCAGGATCGACGGTCGAGTCATGACGGCAACTTCGAAGTCTTGATTTCAGGGCAGTTTCACGACCGGATTCGTGTCTACACTGAAATTGATCTGGGACTTCCCAATGGAACCGCGGATGCGGAACAGGCCTACGTCGATCTTCTCCTGACTCAGGCCTTCAATGTTCGTGCTGGAGTGTTGCTGATCCCGTTCGGCAAGTTTAATCTTGATCACTTTGACCCACGCAGGGATCTCATACGCCCGCCTTCGGTGGCACGCCTCGTGACCCCCACCACCTGGGGCGATTTGGGATTCAGCGCTTTTGGACTCATACCGATCTCAGATAACGTCAAAGCGACCTACGAAGTTCAGGTGATCAACGGACTCACGGATAAGTTTATGGCCACACCAGGCAACAGTCCTGACCCAGGCCTGCAAAGTGCGCGAACAGGATTGCGCTCAGACAATAACGGCGACAAAGCCGTCGTCGGACGCGCAACCCTAAAATTCTTTGATCAGTATGAAGTAGGACTTTCAGGATACCGTGGAGACTACAAGACCGGTTCCCAGGACCTGATCACTGGCATCGCCTTCGACACCGAATTCAAGCCTCGTAATGTGAAGATATGGGAAAATTTTCAGCTCAGGAGCGAATTCGCACGGTTTGATATTCAAGGCTCACCGACACTCTCAAGCCTCTGGGGATATTATATCCAGCTGACTTATCGGTTCTGGCCTTCCGCACTGAACTCCACCATCCTGGGACGCCACTTCAATAATCCGACATTCGCGCTCGTCGGACTCTACGGTCGAACCAAGATGAATACGACGGCAAGCCCGACCGGGAGTCTGACCGGAGAGCAAATGATCATTGGATTTAACTATCGACCGGTGGAAGATTACGTATTCAAGATGGAGTATCAGTTTAACAACGGCCAATTCAATCAGTTCCCATCCGACGGATTTCTGACATCCATCGCGTGGATCTTCTGACGGCTATCCCATGAACCGCCCATCCCGTACAGGAACGCGCCCGCAACCGGCGCTGGCAATGACGCTCGCGCTTTGGCTCTATACCGCCCTCGCACATGCTGAGCCCCTTGCCGTTATTGCCAACAAGAATAATCCCAACACCTCATTGAGTACGACCGCTGTCGCCAGCATGTACCGAGGGGAGACGCTCCACTGGCCTGGGGGCGACCGAATTAAGCTGGTCAATCGTGAAATCTCAGCCGAAGAGAGGAAGACGTTCTATCTGCGTGTACTGAATGCAAAGCCGGATCAAGTCTTCTATCGACAAGGTACGCCCGTTCCCGTCCAGAGCGTGATTGAACGGTCGGACGAAGCCGTTGTGCGCTTTGTCGGCGTCATTGACGGAGCCATCGGATACGTCAACCTCTCTGCAGTCAAGGCAATGAAAGATAGTCAGATCAAAGTCATTCTTATCATCGAGCGTCGATAGCGCCATCACTATGATGATCCGACGGTGGTTGACACGTTCCCTGACACACAAGCTGATGGCCTTGTTTTTTGCCGTTTTCTTCGGCGCGGTCTGTGGCCTGACCTTCTTCGCCTATACCTCAAGCCGCAATGCCATGTATCAAGAGTTCAAGATCCGCGGAGAGACGCTCGCCAAGACTATTGCATCACAAGCGCGCACGCACTACAGGGAACAGGATATTGAGGGACTGACCACACTTCTCCATTCTCTTGGCGAAGGCGAAGATGTTGTCGCCATTCTTGCGTATCGCCCCTCGAAGGACGTGTGGCTCGAATTCTCCGGGATTCAACTTACCACTGAAGACCTCATTTCGCCGGATCTTGGGGACGTCTGGCAAAGAGATGTGGCCCTCCGGAAGGGGTACCGTGTCTCAGAGTTCGGACGACTCATCGTCGACGTTCCCAACCAGGGACAACGGGACACCCTCCCCGCGGCTTCATCGATCGGCTCGGTCAGAATCTTATTGGATCGGGATGCGCTTGAGCAACGACTCAGCAAATTGGTGAGCCAAACCGTGGGAGCCAGCCTGTTCACGCTCCTGCTCGGAAGCGGACTCTTCATCATCCTGCTCAGACGCTCTTTGCAGGTCATCGCTCCCCTCACCGAGGCCACGAAGAAAGTGGCCGAAGGCGACCTGTACGCAACCGTGCCCGTGTCCAGCGCCGATGAGTTAGGCGAATTGGCCAAATGCTTCAACAGCATGACCGAGCAGCTCTTGCATACGACCGTGTCGAAAAACTATGTCGACAACGTCATTCGTTCCATGACCGACCTCCTCATCGTGTTTAGTCCAGACGGCACCATACGAAGCGTCAACCATGCGGCGCTCAATCTACTCGGATATGAAGAACAGGAGCTGCTTGGCCAAGACGGGGCTCTTCTGTTCCCTCCCCATCACAACCCGCTGGCTGGAGAGACCTATCAAAACATGCTGCGACAGGGCTCGGTTCACCAAATGGCGATCACCTGTCTCGCGAAGAACGGGCGGACCTTCCCCCTGTTGTGGTCGGCGGCCGTGATGCAGGGAGAGGATGGTCTCATCGAGGGGATCGCCTGTATCGCCAAGGACAGGACGGAACGGGACCAGGAGGAAGAGCAAATACGACTGCAAGGGACGGCCCTCGAATCCGCCGCAAATGCGGTGATGATCATGGACCGCATCGGACGGATTACCTGGGTCAATCCCTCCTTCACGTCATTGACCGGCTATACGGCTGACGACGTGCTCGGCCGGAACGTCCGTAGCCTGACCGCTGAGCAGCAGGCCCAGCCCTTCTATCAGAACCAGTGGCAGACGATCGTGCGCGGCAAAGTCTGGCATGGCGAAAGCACCAATCGTAAAAAAGACGGCAGTCTCTACACGGAAGAGGAAACGATCACTCCCGTCCGTGACCGGAAGGGCGAGATCAGTCACTTCATCAGCATCAAACAAGACGTCACGAAACGAAAACAGGCGGTGGAGACGATTCAAGACGCCCATCAGAAGTTGAAAGCGCTCGATCAATTACGATCGCAATTTTTCGCCGACATCAGTCATGAACTCAGGACCCCCTTGACCGTGATCAGGGGAGAAGCTGAGGTAACCCTCAGAGGGAAGGAGAAACCGATCTCCGAATATCGGGCCACGTTGGAACGGATCGTCCAACTGTCGAGTCAAATGAACAAGTTGGTCGGCGATATTCTGTTTTTAGCTCGGTCGGAATCGGGCACGTTGCAGATGGATCTCAAGCCGACCTTGCTGGGGCCGATGCTTGAAGAGGTACGCCGAGAGACGGCCATTCTTGCGCGCTCACAGAGCATAGCCGTGACACTGGAAGGGGTGTCGCGCGAGGCGACGGTTCAAGGAGATCCAGAACGGCTCATGCAACTCTTCATGATTCTCACGGACAATGCCGTCAAATACGGACGGAAAGACGGCTCGATTGTCATTCGACTGAACACCTCGGAGCATGCGGTGCAGGTCATGGTCGCCGACAACGGGCTGGGAATTCCCGAAGCGGATCTTCCGCATGTCGTCAAGCGAGCCTATCGTGTTTGGCGGGGCCGTCCATCGGCAGTGGGTGGGGCCGGACTTGGTCTGCCGATCGCCAAGTGGATTGCAGAAGCACACCACGGGGACATCTCGATCACCAGTACTCTCCACCAGGGCACGACGGTGACCGTTCGACTTCCCCTTCATCCGGTTCCCTCCTCACAATGTACTCACGAACCTGATCACGCGTCACACACACCGGAAAGGGTCTAGCCCATGGCAGCCATACATATCCTCGTAGTGGAAGACGACGAGCGGATTTCGACGTTCATCAAACGTGGGCTGGAAGCGGAAGGCTACCTGGTGGATGTCGCTCAAGATGGGCAAGAAGGAGTACAGCGCGGCCTCACACCGTACGACCTGATCATCCTTGACCTTGTATTACCGGACACACATGGCCACCAAGTCTGTCAATCCTTACGCCGTGAGCAGATCGAGACCCCGATTCTCATCCTGACGGCCAAAGATGCCTTGGAGGACAAACTGAGCGGATTCGACCATGGCGCGGACGACTATCTCACAAAACCCTTTGCCTTCGAGGAACTGCTTGCGCGCATTAAGGCCTTGCTCCGACGGCGACCATCCTACAATGAAGAAACGGCCCAGGTATTGTGCGTGGCCGATCTCTCGCTCAACCGAAGCTCACGCGAAGTGCGCCGAGGCGACGCGATCATCCCCTTGACTCGAAAAGAATTTGACCTGTTAGCATTTCTTATGTCCCATCCTAATAAAGCGCTCAGTCGCACCTCAATTCTCGAGCAAGTCTGGGGCTATCATCACGACACCCTGACCAATACCGTCGATGTCTACATCGGATACCTCCGCAAAAAGATCGACAGCGGCTCGCAAATAAAACTGATTCAAACCGTGCGAGATTTCGGGTACAAAATCTCCGACAATCAATCTTCCTGACCGACCTGCTGAGATACTTCCTACACAACACACATCTTAGTTCTTACCAATTTCTCATCTCGCTCTCAGCCGCCTCTCATCTCGTTCGCGTACGGTAGCCCCCTGGCGATATTGCGCGTCACGATACTCAGATAGGGAGCGGCTGTGCACATCCTGATCGTGGAAGATGATGAGCGGATTGTCAGTTTCATGAAGCGCGGGCTTGAGGCAGAAGAACACCGCGTAGAGGTTTCCTCAGGAAAGTCGCAGACATTGGCCCTGACCAGGGCCAATGTCTACGACGTCATCATCCTCGATATTTTTCTGGGGCCTGATGACGGGCTCGACATCTGCCGGACCCTCAGGCAGCGAGGGGTGGAATCTTCCATCCTCCTCATGACGGCGAAAGGGACGGCGGAAATAGAAAAAATGAGTAGGCAGGCCGGCGCAAATGCCTATCTCTCGAAACCATTTTCATTCGATGATCTTCTCGAGACGCTCACACGCTTTGGTGCGTCCGGCATCGTTTCCACCCAGCCGGCGGCGATGATCGAGCAGAACCTGTAACGAATGCGTTTACGAAACCTGATCAGTCTCGTCCAACGAACATGACTGTATCTGAGATGGACATGAGAGGCTGTTTCAGCATGAACATGAGCAAACGACGGAAGTGGTCATGAACCGACCGGGCATACCTGGGCGACAAGGAAGAATGAGGCTGAACCGATGTTGATCATGCTCTACTCCCACGATAGCTACGGCCTCGGCCACATCCGCCGGAGCCTCGAAATTGCGCAGCATCTGTCTGAACGTATCCCGCATGCCTCCCTGATCATGCTGACCGGGTCCATGCAGGCTCACGCCTATGCGTTACCTGAGCGTATGGAGTACATTAAGTTGCCGGCGCTCACCAAGGACGCCGGCGGGCAGTATTGCTCGCGACTGCTTCCACATACGATCGACATTACGCTCAGACTTCGCCAACGCATCATTCTCGAAAGCGTCCGCAATTTACGACCTGACATCCTCTTAGTCGACAAGGCCCCGGCCGGCATACGTGGGGAACTCTTACCCGCCCTCCAATTCCTCAAGACCAAGTCGCCCTCAACCAGAATTATCTTGGGGATGCGCGATATCGAGGATCATCCCGATCACGTTCAAGCTGAATGGACCAAGTCCGGCATCATACCCTTGCTGAAGAACACGTATCACGCCATTTTCCTCTACGGCTCACGCCAGCTCTATGATCCGGTCACGGAATACAGCCTTCCCCCAAGCATTGAGAAAAAAGTCGTCTCGTGCGGCTATGTGGGCAGAACACAACCGGACGTTTCTCGAGAGGACACTCGCCGAGACTTAGCTCTACAGAGCGATCGCTTGGTTCTGGTCACCCCCGGTGGCGGAAACGATGGCTATCCCCTCGTGAAAGCATACGTCACGATGCTCAGAAAACGATTTACTTCTCGACGTCCCGATTTTGACACCCTCATCGTGACCGGCCCGTTGATGAGCCCTGAGCAACACCGTCGCCTCCAGCAAGCCGCCTCTCCGAAGCTGGCATTAACCGTCCTAGATTTCACCCCACGACTGTACGAGTATCTTGCGGCAGCCGATCTCGTTGTGTCCATGGGCGGCTATAACACCGTCGTTGAGATTCTGACCGCCAACCAGCGGGGGATCATCGTGCCGCGAGTCCGTCCTCGACTTGAACAATACATCAGAGCAGAACGCCTTGCAGCGCATGGTCTGATCGACATGATGCACCCCGATCAATTGACCCCTACGAGCCTATTCAAAGCCATCACACAGTCGTTGCAACAGCCTCGGCCCCCTCGCCCGGAGGATATCGGGATACCTCTGAACGGCGGCGCCAACGTCTCCAGGGCCGTGACTCAGTTGTTTATGGAAACACAGCACATGAGGACAAGCACCGCTCTCATCAGTCCCCCATCGGACATTCTCTCGCGGGCGACACTGAGGGCGCACCACTCCACGGTGTAGACCATGCCGACTCAATCTACGACAAGAATCGGATACCTCCTCAAGGTGTTTCCAAAAGTGTCGGAGACATTCATCCTGCAAGAGGTGTTGGACCTGGAAGCGCTGGGACTGGACTTGTCGGTCTTCGCCCTTGAGCCACCGACCGACCCTGTCACCCACGATATGGTCGGCCAAGTCCGCGCATCGGTGACCTATCTACCCCGCTCGCTCGTCACCTTGCACCACAATCCGTTCTGGGCCCATCTTCGACTCTTCATCGCCGCTCCTCGGCGGTATATCTCAACCGTTCAATTTTGGCGTCGATCCACCGAGCAGCCCTCGTGGCCAAAATTTCTCCAGGCCGGTTCACTCGCTGCGGCACTTCTCAACCAACGCATCGGTCACCTCCACGTCCACTTTGCGAATGCCCCCACGAGCGTCGCTGAACTCGCTCACCGGCTGACAGACATTCCGTACAGCATGACCTGCCACGCAAAGGATATCTTCCTCACGCCACCAGCCACACTACAAAGGAAAATGCACCATGCGGAATTCGTCGTCACCTGCACCGAGGATAATCGGCAGTACCTCCAACGTCTGTCGGACAACGGCACCCCGCTGCTTCGTCTCTACCACGGCCTGAATCTAGCCCGATTCGACCGATTACGGCACGATCATCCTACTGCACCGTCGGCGACCCCCACAATCGTAAGCGTCGCACGCTTTCGAGAAAAGAAAGGGTTACTCACGCTCCTCCACGCCTGCCATTTGCTGAACGTCCGTGGCTACCGGTTTCACTGCTGCATCGTCGGATTCGGCCCCTTGCAATCCGCCATGGAAGCACTGATTCAAGAGTTCCGTCTCGAACATCTCGTCCTGTTGATGGGACAACAACCACTCGAAGAAGTCGTGGGTCTCTACCAGCGTGCCGACATCTTTGCCCTTCCCTGTCAGGTCGCTCAGGACGGCGATCGCGACGGGATTCCGAACGTCCTCATGGAAGCCATGGCGTGCCGACTCCCCGTCGTCACGACTGGAGTTTCAGGCATTCCGGAACTTGTCCGACACGATCACAACGGTCTTCTTGTTCCCCAGCGAGACCCTGAAGCGTTAGCGCTGGCCCTCGCTCATCTTCTGGATCATCCGGCAATCCGTCAACGCTTAGGACAAGCCGGGCGTGAGACCATTGAGCAGCACTTTACGTCCAGCCATGCGAGCCATCAACTCAAGACGCTCTTTCTCGCGGGAACGGTACCGATAGAAGCAGCGCTATTGCAGACGGTAGACACCTTCCCCCATCCAGACCGAGACAAGACAGAGCCCCGCTCGTCCGACGGCAGCATCGGCTATATTATGAAGGGATTCCCTCGTCGATCAGAAGCCTTCATCACCAACGAAGTTATGCTCCTGGAGCAGATGGGGCTTCAGCTGCACCTCTTCTCTGCGTTTCAAGGCGAAGCGAACTGTACCGGCCCTCATGGGAAAGCCCTCATTTCACCTCTCACCTATCTGCCCGAAGACAGCGAGAAGACAGGCAGCGGATTTCTGTCCTGGCTGATCGCAAACCTTCCCCGATATGGTTCGAGTCATGTTCGACTCCTTCGCACCGCTCCACGCCGATATCTGTATGCCGCATGGGAAGCCTGGACATTGAGCCTGAGCTGTCGGAGCAGCGTCTTCTCGTGGCCCAAGAAGGTGTTCTACAAAGATTTTCTTCGTGCCGGGGCGATCGCCGACTCCATTCTCGAGTCAGGAAACATCCGTCATCTGCACGCCCACTTTTGCCATGGCGCAACAACCATGGCCATGTTCGCAAGTATGCTGAGCGACCTCCCCTTCAGCTTTACCGCCCATGCCAAGGACATTTATCTGCCAAAACTGAACCCCGGCGATCTGCTGTCGCTTAAACTACGTCGAGCGAAGTTCGTCGTGACCTGCACAGGAGCCAACCATCATCACTTGCAGGACGTCTCCCCACAGAGTGCCCCGATCCACACCATCTATCATGGAGTCGATACGACGCGTTTCGCTCCGGCCATTGACCGAGAGACACCGGCAATCCCAACACTCCTGTCGGTCGGACGCTTCGTCGAAAAGAAAGGGTTTCCCTTTTTGATCGAGGCCTGTCGGATCATTCATGAGCACGGAATCCCGTTCCGCTGCCGGATCGTCGGTGAACCTGATGAACAGACCGATGTAGTGATGGACCTGATTCACCGGTATGGTCTTGAGGAACACATTGCAATCGAACCGGGTGTGACACAAGACGCGCTCCGCACGATCTATCAAGAGGCGACGGTCTTCGTGCTCCCCTGTCATGTCGTGGACAACGGTGATCGAGACGGCATTCCGAACGTCCTCGCCGAAGCCATGGCCTCTGGAGTCCCGGTGATTTCCACATCAGTCTCCGGCATTCCGGAAATCATTAAAGATCGACGCAACGGCCTGTTGGTCGCACCGCGCGACCCGGTGGCCCTTGCCAAAGCCATCGAAGAACTGCTGGTTGACTCCGACTTCAGGAACAGTCTTGCTCATGCAGGGCGTGAGACGATGTGCCGAATCTTTGACTCGAGTCAGACCACGAAACAGCTGTTCAACCTTTTTCGTATGGACACTGTTGAGACCACCACTAATCACCAGGAAACCCATGCGGCTTGCCACTAGTCAGCCCCCTTCGAGTGAACAGATGGACTCCCGGCATCTCTTTGCGGAACCTTTCCAGAGCTTGACCGCTGACGCCTTGCTGAACCATTTCCAGACTAGGACGACGATCCACTATTTTCCGGTCCCGGATGCGGTTGAAACGGCACGCCCGAAGATTGATGCCATACTGATGAATGAATTTGAGTTCAACGGCGAACGTCACATCTTTTCCGACTCCCCGCTCTGGCTCACCAATCTCAGCAGCGACCAGGAATGGCTGATCCTGCTCCATAAATTCTATTACGCCGTCGGGCTCGGCATGGCCTATCACGAGACGAATGATCCTCGATACGCCAAGGCATGGGTTGACATCACCGGCTCCTGGATTCGAACCGTTCCGCTTGATTTCCTCCCCAGCGACGTCGCAGGACGGCGCATCCAGAATTGGATCTTTGCTCATTACTATTTCGTGAACACGACCCAGGCAAGCTGCGTTACTCCAGACTTCTATCGTTCTTTTCTGTCCTCGCTACACCACCAGGTCTCATATTTACGAGACCATGTCACGCCGGCCAGGAATCATCGGACATTGGAACTCTGTGCGATCTTCCTGGCCGCCGTCGTCTTTCCGGAATTCGCCGAGGCTCGCGAATGGCTCGCCTGGTCCAGAACCGAGCTGGTGAAGAACATTCAGTCTGATCTCCAGCCCGACGGAGTCCACTGCGAACAATCCACCGATTACCATCACCTGGTGCTCAAGAACTATCTCTGGATCACCAAGCTTGCGCGCCTCAACCAGATCGAGATGCCGGAGC
The DNA here is from genome assembly GCA_902500805.1 of uncultured Nitrospira sp. GTDB lineage: Bacteria > Nitrospirota > Nitrospiria > Nitrospirales > Nitrospiraceae > Nitrospira_D. The sequence continues at coordinate 14,666 of CABVSA010000015.1, forward strand.
CGTTTGATCAATTAGTGAAGAAGGCTTTGGAATTTTCACTCTATGCCCACAGACCTGATGGCCTGATCCCCGCTCTCAGCGACGGCGATAGCCGTTGCTTCCTGGACCTCTTGCAGCAAGGCTACGATCTCTACGGAGGGGAAGCTCTCTTGTATGTCGCGTCACGAGGCGCACAGGGACAGGCTCCGACTGTGCGATCAAAAGGATTTCCCCATAGCGGCTATTATGCATTGCGGAGCGGTTGGGGTGATCGGGATCAAACCTATCAGGACGAACGCTATTTGATCTTCGACTGTGGTCCCTTGGGCGCCGGAAATCATGGGCACTTGGATGTGCTCAGTATTGAGGCCTATGCCTACGGCACACCGCTCATCATGGATCCAGGCCGTTACACCTATGATGAATCAGGACCGGTCAATTGGCGTGTCCGCTTTCGCGGCACCGCTGTCCATAATACCGTCCTGGTCGATGGACGGAATCAAACTCGGTATGAGTGGAAAAAGAATCGGTTCAAGATTTCAGGTCCCGAGCCTGATCGATCAATGGTCGCATTTGTCAGCAAGCCCGGTCTGGATTATCTGCATGGTATAGCTCGTAGCTATGAGTATCCGGTGATTCATGAACGGAAGGTGCTGTTCATCAACGGAGAGTACTGGGTCATTCTCGATCTCCTGCGTGCAGACGAATCCCACCGGTATGACCTTCACTTCCATCTCGCACCACCCGCACAAGGGAAGGTTTCGCTCTCCGTGTCGCACGACACGCTGTCGGTCTATTCACCCAAGCTGGTCCTTGCACAGCCGCTTGTGCCGACCGTACGCCCCTCCATCGAGGAAGGGTTTGTCTCCACGTCGTACGGCAAGAAAGAGCGGGCGCCGATCGTCCGGCTGACGCAAGATGCCTCGAGCACGTGCTTTCTGACCGTCGTGTACCCCTATAAGCACGAGACACCGAAGATTTCCATCGCTGCTCCACAGATTACCGACATGGTGAGACCGGTGGGGGGAAAACATCGGGCAACTGTGTCTATCACCATCACTCACACGAATAGCGATCAGTATTGCGATGAACTGGTCTTTCTCGAGCATCAAATCCAAGACAATGACTCACTCGTGTCTTCCTGTACCGATCATGTGTGCGTCGCGCGCACAGGCCGCGATGGTCGACCACTATTTAAACATCACGCCTAGCCATGATGAATACCGCCGTGATTCCGACAACAGAAACATCTCGACCTTCTCAGCGTGATGGACGCGACGACATTCCAATGGATGTCCAGCTTCCACAGCTTTCGATGATCTTAGACACAGAAGCCATGAGAAAGACGTTGTGGAATGGCATGTTCGAGTCGACCAGTGTTCGAGACCGCTTCCTGATCCGGCAGTGCGAGATTATCCAGGTCCGGTACAAGCCGGCATCGTCCTGCATGGTCAGCTATCGCCTGAACGTCGAGAACGTCGAAACGGGAGAGAGCGGAGAACAGATTCTCTGCGGCCGTGCATTCCCGGAAGGCCGCTCGCTGCCACAATGGGAAAAGGCCTCAACGCGGGCCCTCGTGCAGCCAAGACTCGGGAAACCACTGATCCATCTTCCCGAGGTCGAGATGGTCCTCTGGAGCTTTCCAAACGATCGCAAGATGCACACGCTGCCGGCCTCCAGCCACGCAGCCTGCAGCACATCGAGCATTCCACCCAACTGGGTCCTGGCGCATGTAGGCACAGGCTGGCAGGTGACCGACACCAAATCCTGCGTGATGCACTATGTCGGGGAACACACCTGCACGGTGCAGACATCATTTGAACTGATTCATTCATCCCAGGATACGAGGCAGACACTGACGATCTTCGGTAAGACCTATTACAACGAAGAAGGGGCTCAGACAGATCTGGTGATGCGGCAACTCTGGGACAGTGAGGCCCGACGCAGTGGGCGGCTCGGAGTCGCGCGGCCGCTGTGGTATGACACGCGCCTCAAAACTCTCTGGCAAGAGGGTATTCAGGGCACCACACTGGAGAACCACTCCATTGAAACCCCAGCAAGCATTCCCCTTCTGAAAAAAGCCGCCCAGACCATCGCCACGTTCCACACAACCCCTTTGTCGAATATTCCGCGGATCACCATGACGGAGCAGCTCAGCAAGCTTGAATCAGTTGCATCCGTCTTGATGCGGTGCCGGCCAACTTGCCGACCCATACTAGTTCCGCTACAGGATCGGTTAATCGCACAGGCCAAAATCATTTCGCTTGGACCTACCGCGACGCTTCACGGTGATCTCCATATGAAGAATCTGTTCCTGACACACGACAGGATCGCATTGATCGATCTCGACAACGTCTGTGAGGGACATCCCGGTCTGGATCTCGGCAGCTTTGTTGCCGGATTACTGACAGGGGCATTGGCGAAGCAGATACCAGTGTCCCAGATGGCAATTCCGGTGCAGAGATTTCTCAACCACTACAATCAGTTCACTCCATGGAAGAATGAGCAACACACGCTCGCCTGGTTTACCGCCATGGCGTTAGTCGTCGAACGCGCGCACCGATGCATCACTCGCCTGAAACACAATCAGCGAGAGCACCTAGAGGCTCTGTTGAGCCTTGCGGACCGGATTTCGGAATCCCTTTCATTGGACTCACTGGCTGACGAATTGGCCGAAACCGATGAGAGGAGCAGGCAACCATGATGAGCCAGACAACATCACGACCAACCACGATCTACCTGGTTCGCCACGGCGAAAGTCAGTTGAACTTGGAAAAACGAGTCTCCGGCCAATTCGATACGCCGCTCTCCCAAGAGGGGATCCGCCACAGTCAGATGCTGGCTGCACAGCTCATCGAGGTACCTTTGACCGGGATCTATACCAGCGCCCTCAGGCGAACCGTCGAAACGGCCAGACCCACTGCTGCAATGCATGGCCTCCAGATCCAGAGCTACGCCGGTTTGAATGAGCAGCATTTTGGGATACTGGAAGGCCGTTTTCGTGATGAGCGGGATCCAGAAGCCCGTGCCTTGTGGGACGCGCGCAAGCACGACAAGCGCACCCATCGGATTCCAGGCGGAGAATGCTTCATTGATCTGGCAGAACGGGTGCAACAGGTGCTGAAAGACATTCTTGTCCATGCAGCCGGTGGGACGATCCTCATCGTGGGGCATCGCAACACCAACCGAGCACTGTTCGGCATGTTAATGCGTCAATCAGAAGAGCGCTGGCCGCACCTGACCCTCAAGAGTCAGTACGTTTATCGCATCATCACCGGAAGCCATCCGGAGCTGAGTACGATCGCCCTTGGTGGCAAACAGACTAGAGAGCTGTCCAGAGTGTAGAACCATGACGATCATCAGTCAGAATAACGGAATCGCGAACGCGCCCATCGCAGCCTTCGCCCGATTCGCCGACGCAGAGACCATGGGGAACCTCTTGTGGCAGCGGCTCGCTACGAGCTTCGACGGCCAGGACCATCCAACCACCTGCGCCATCGTCTATGCGCGCTACAAGCATTTGAAAGCACAGTCGCCGCTCAAATCTTCTCTGTCCCTCTGTTACCGGATCGAGGTAGCTGGCCGTCAAGGTGGACGGTACGAAGCCCTTTTCTACGTCAAGGCGTATCTCGGCAGTCGCAGCTGGCACGAATGGAGAAAGCTGGCCGACTCAAGCCACACCAGCGCAGGCCTGCGAACCTTCGCGACCCATGTCCCGGAGCTCGACGCCATCGTCTGGAGATTCCCGTACGACCCGGTGCTCCCGCATCTGTCAGAGGTGATTGATACCGAGAGGGTCCGGCCCCACCTACCCTGGGAGACTCTACCGGACAATGTGCCTGGTCCAGGCGGCCTCACGGATCTCAACAACCGCGTGGCTCACTACCTGCCGAAAAAAAGCTGTACCACCCGCTACGACTTACGATGGCAGGTGGCCGGGACCCCGCACGAGCTCACCCTCTACGGCAAAACCTTCAAGGGCGAAGAGGGCAAGGAGATTTACGAGAGGATGGTGCACTTCTGGCACACATCGCAACGGAGTCCCGAGAGCATCACGGTGGCGCAGCCTCTCGCCTATGCGGAAACCGTCAAAACCATCTGGCAACAGGCCATCGTCGGCGCCCCGTTATCTCGTGTCATCGATGAAACTAATTTCGAGCACTATCTCGCTGCGGTAGCGAAGGGCCTTGCGACGCTCCACAAGAGCCGCCTGGCCAGCTCGCGTATCGTAAACATCGAGGATCATCTCGTCGAGTCGCGTAAGAAATCTCTCAAGCTGGGGGAGGCTCTCCCTCTGTTGACGACACCGCTGCAAGCCCTACTCCGGCGTCTGGAGACCGACGCGCCCTCAGTCACTTCATCGGACCACACCCTGATTCACGGAGATTGTCAGTTCGGCAACCTGCTGGCCCAAGATGGCCGAGTGGTGTTCTTGGATTTCGACGACTGTGTGCAGGGGGATCCGACGCGGGACGTGGCTAATTTTATTGTCTATCTGCATTTCTACGACTTCTCTCCGATATTCCGAGACGCGATGAGTTCTACCTTTCTCACGTCATACCGGCGCTTGGTCGACTGGAAAATGTCGGCCGAGCGCCTTGTGTGGCATTTACGCGTCCAGTTCCTCAACAAGGCCTATCGAGCCTACTTCCAACAAGCGGCCGGGACTGAACAGGAGGTCCTCCGAATCTTGGATCTGGCCAGCAATGCAACGAGGCTCGCCTCGAAGTGCGCGCTGAACGGAAGCGGGACTCCGACTACCCCGTGGAGGCAAGGCTCATGCTGAAACAGGTCCATTTGATCAATCCGATGGGGAACGCGTCGGGCGGCAGCGAATGGCGGACTCTACGACTGGCCGAAGAGCTCTCGAAGCACTGCGACGTCCATGTGTGGAGCTCCTCGCAGCCGAATTCCCGCTTCTCGGACTATCCGATACGCAGAATCGACCTCTCGAGCAAGTCTTTTCCGATGACCGGCACTTTCATCATCCTCGGCGTCTATCACGAGCTCGGGCCATGGATTGACATAGCTCGGCCGACGCGCACCATTCTCATCTACAACACATCGCGACTCGACCAGCTTCAAGACCGCCTGCATACACTGCAGCGCTTCGGGAAGCCAAAGGTGGAGCTCGTCTTCGCCGCGCGGTGGCTCATGGATGCCTGCCGCCTCTCGGGCCCTGTCGAAATGTCTCCGATAGATCTGCAACGGTTCGCACCGGCCGAATGCGAGCGCGACAATGGGTCCAACAGGCGCTTCACAATCGGACGGCTGAGCAGGGACCACGCCAAGAAGCACCACCCCAACGACATCGGGATCTACCACCACCTTGTCTCAGAAGGCAGCACGGTGAAGATCATGGGGGGCCGATGCCTGGCCGGCGAGCTCGACAACGTGTCAGAAGTCACCCTGCTTTCAGCAGGCGCGCAGGAGCCGGATGTCTTCTTGAAGGGCCTAGATTGTTTCTTCTACCGCACATCGGAAAAGTACTTTGAGCCCAGCGGCAGGGTCGTCTCTGAGGCCATGGCCTGCGGACTACCCGTCGTCTGCCATAGGAGGGGCGGCTACAGCGAGTACATCGAAGACCGAGTCGACGGCTTCCTCTTCGATACCGACGCGGAGGCCGTCGAGATCCTCTTGACCCTCAAAGCCGACCCGGCGCTGCGGAAGCGTGTAGGACAGGCCGCGAGGAAGAAGCTGGAAGCATCCCTCGCGCCGGCAGTCCGAGATGAATTCCTCCGCTTCTACACGCGGTAAGGATCGGCAGTTTGGTGTGCGAGGAGCAAATCCAGAACAGTGAGCGAGTGAGATGCTGATCATCTGTACAGGGAAAATAGCTAATGCCACCGCAGGTCATATCGACAGCATCATCGCCTACCCAGTTGGGCTGCAACGACTCGGCCATGAGGTATACGTGATGGAGCGAGTCGGTTCCAATCGATGCGTGGATGCATCCGGCAAGAAGGTTCCATTCGAGCAATGGGAGGGTCGACGACATTTCGAATCGGTGATGAAGACCTATGGGATCTGGCCACGATGTTGTTTGATTTATAAGAATGGAGAGGCAACGCACGGCATGCCGTTCGCCGAAGCTGTCAACATTGCCAAGAAGTGTGACGTACTGATGACGAGAAGCGGCGAAATCCATAAGGCTCAGGACATTTTTTCGAGCCCGCGATGTCGGCTCTACATCGATGGCAACCCTGGTAATACGCAGGTCTTCCTTCAACAACATGGCGGTGAGTACGAGGCGTTGGATCAATACGATCACCTGTTCACCTTGGGCCTCAATATCGGGACGGACGCCTGTCGCATCCCGACAGGAAATCGTCACTGGCATCCGATACTACGTCCCGTGGTTCTCCCTATGTGGCCGACTGCTTTGGATCATGCAAGCACACGATTCACGACGATCTCCAGTTGGAAGGGACGAACCACCTTCCAGTGGCAAGGAACGGAGTCTGGTGAAAAAGCGGATAGTTGGCTCAAGTTCATCGAGATCCCGAAGAGAACCGCACAGGAACTGGAAATCGCTCTGCGTATTGAACCTCGCGATGAAGTCGATGGCGAGATGTTCCGACAGAACGGCTGGCAGCTGACGGACCCCCGAAGGTTTCGTACGCTGACAGATTACAGCCGGTATATCGCACACTCTCGCGCAGAGTTCAGCGTGGCACATAACCGCGTCGTGGAATTTTCGGTCGGCTGGTTTAGCGACCGGAGCGCCCTCTACCTAGCGTCTGGAAGACCAGTTCTTGTCCAGTCAACCGGCATTGAGTCGCACCTACCGACAGGCAAGGGACTACTCACATTCCGCACAATGGATGAAGCCCTGATAGGTATCGAAGACATCAATCGAGATTACTTGGGTCATTGTCGTGCGGCGCGAGACATCGCTGAAACCTATTTCGATTCCGATCGCGTACTCACGAACATCCTGGCACACGTGGGGCATGCATGATGTCGACCACCCATACACCACTCAACATCGCTCCTGTCTCTGAGCCCATGGTAACACCAGATTGGGGGACTATGCGCCGAACCTTTCAGCGGTTCGCAACTCTCGTGGACGCTGTTCCCATCCTTCGATCCTGTGTTCCAGAACTTTCCACAGGCTCTTTTGAAATCAGGGGCTGCGTCATTCTGGACGCAAAACTGAAGACGTACCTCAAGCCGACCAGCAAGAATAAGTCCACGCTGTCCGCCTGCTATCAGCTCACACTGAGAGAAGGAGCAACTGGCCCATCCTTCCAGCGTATCGCTTATATAAAAGTGTTTCTTGGCGGTCGCAGTAGAGAGGTCTTTCGTCTACTCGCTCAGAAAGGAATATCTGACCCGGAGTTCCAGAATTCTGTGAGCCATGTACCGGAGTACGATCTGATCCTCTGGAGGTTTCCTCACGACCCTGCCCTTCCTCATTTACGCCAACTCGTTGATCTTCTAGCCGTCGAGCAACACCTCCCTGTAGAGGGTCTGAGGCAGATCGGCATACAGGGAACCGCTCAGGTCTTGGCGCAGCAAGTCGTGAATTATCGACCAGAGATTCGCTGCACCAATCGGTACAACCTTTACGATTCAACTCACGATCGAACCTGCCAATTGTTTGGAAAGACGTTCGGTGACTCACAGGGACAAACCCTCTATGAACGCCTGCAATACTTCTGGGATCGATCTCTTGCCGACCAGGAAGCAATGACCATTGCACAGCCTCTCGGCTACAGCGCTGCAATCAATACGGTGTGGCAGCGTGGAGTGCCCGGCACACCACTGCTCCACGTACTCAACACAAACAACTACAGACCCTACATCGCCGCCGTTGCAAAAGGCTTGGCCTCACTACACACCAGTGACATAGGCGACCTTGCCGCCCATTCCCCAGAAAACCATCTTGTCGAAACCCACAAGAAATTGAGCAAACTCTCCGATGCGATCCCACGGCTCTCAGAGACATGTGGAGGTGTGGCAGATGAGGTTGAGCAGACTGCGCCGCATTCATCAACCATCCCATTTTGTCCAATCCATTGGGACTTTCATGTTGATCAACTGCTTGCCGACAACGGGACACTCATCTTCTGTGATCTCGATGAACTTGTCATCGGTGATCCCTTACAGGACCTGGCAAACTTCGTGGTGGATCTTCAATTCCGCCATGTAGATCAGGACTTTGTGCGTCTCATCACAGGCGAACTGTGTCATCAATACCAGAGTTTGGTGGACTGGCCGGTCTCGGCCGAGCGGTTCGCATGGCATGTTCGCCTCCAATTGGTGAACAAGGCCTACCGCCATTACTTACGATTCGCACCGGGATTCGATCGCACCGTCGAGCAGATTCTTCAGCTGGCCAAGAAAGGATTCAGGCTATGAGCAACGAGTCGGCTTCCACAACAGATTGTGACAAAAAGCCGCGCGTCCTCATCTATTGTCAGCATGTCCTTGGGATGGGCCATCTCATCCGAAGCATGGCCATCGCACGAGCATTAAATGGCTGCACTGTCGTGTTTGTGAATGGAGGCGAATCCATCTCCGGTATGGACATTCCATCGTGGGTCACAATCGTCAACCTGCCACCGATTACGTCTGACAGTGAATTCCGAGGGTTGAGCATTCACAGCAAGGACACCACGCTTGAACAGGTTCAACGAGCCAGAAAGAACATGCTGCTCGATCTCGTCGATCATTTCCGTCCTGACGTCATGATCATCGAGCTCTTCCCGTTTGGGAGAAAGCGGTTTGCATTTGAGTTACTGCCATTACTGGCACATATCCGCTTATCAGCACCATCGACCAAAGTCGTCTGCAGCCTGCGGGATATTCTGGTCACCAAACCGGATCAGACTCGCCACGAGGATTGGGTGGTTAGCCTCATGAACCGGTACTTCGACCTGCTGCTGATCCATTCAGATCCGACCTTTCAGACCTTGGACGAGACGTTTTCACGCTGCCAAGATCTCCGATGTGAGGTTCAGTACACCGGCTTCGTCACGCAAGACTCCGACCTGTCGACGGATATCGAGAAAACAGGCGGTCAACCGGCCTCCGATGGCGTGCCTCTGATTCTTGTTAGCGTCGGTGGGGGACGCGTCGGGTATGAGCTGCTCGACAGTACCGTTCGCGCCTCTGCTCTGCTCGTGCCGACCGTCCCTCATCGCATGTTGCTGTTCGCGGGCCCCTACATGCCTGATGATCAGTATGAACCACTCCAGGCGCTCGCGGTTCAGCACCCACACATTGACGTCCGCCGCTTCACCACATCGTTCCAGTCGTTGATGCGACAAGCCGCACTGTCCATCTCAATGGCCGGCTATAACACCTGTATGAATCTGTTGAATACCGGCACACGCGCGCTGGTGTGGCCCTTTACTGGCCACAAGAATGACGAACAAACCATCCGTGCCAGAAAACTGGAACAACACGGGCTGCTGACCATGTTGGACCCACCGGACCTCAGGCCGGAGCGGCTGGCAGAAAAGATCGCAGTCTCCCTGAGTAGTCCTCAGAGGCATCCTGGTCATTCCATCAATACCCATGGCGGACGAGAGACGGCCATGGCAATTGAACGGCTTGTCGTGCAGCCACACAATCGGACCACCCGCACGACAGTGGCTTCAGTACGTAGGAATCAGCCTGACCATTGGCTCACCGAGTTCAAACAGTTCCTTGATGCAAAAGAGGCCGAGGGACGGGCCCTTCACCTCTTTCTTCGCGATGATGATGTCGATGAGGACGAAGACTCGTTGAAGCACTTACTCGACTTGGCGCTCGCCCGAGGCGTGCCGATGAATCTTGAAATTATCCCAGGACGGCTTACATCAGCTTGTACGGCCGCCCTCAAGAACGCCCTACGAGCCGATCATGCCCTGTTGAGCCTGGACCAGCATGGATGGATGCATAGCAATCACGAAACAGAAGGACGCAAATGCGAATTTGGCCGATCCCGCTCGTTCACCCAACAGGTGAACGACATTGCGCAGGGAAAAGCGATCCTTGAAACGACCTTTGACGAGTTGTTTTTCCCGGCCTTTACGCCACCATGGAACCGCTGCACGGCAGACACCTATCGAGCCCTTAATGAACTCGGTTTTCAGGTCTTCTCGAAAGATCGTGGGAAAGACCGTCTCACTGAGTACCGTTTTGCAGAGATTTCCACGACACTGGATCTCTACACCTGGAAAGCAGGGGCCCAGATGAAATCTGCCCACGACATTGTTCGTGACCTCATGGTTCAGCTGGACAGGCTCCCCTTCGTGGGACTGCTGTTGCATCATAAGGTCATGACCGCGGAGGCGTTCAGCTTCCTTGATCAAATCCTTTGCGAACTTCTGCAACGCGCCGTCGTACAGTTTCATACCTTTCGCACGTTGCTTCCACTCACACGAGAACCACAGACGGTGGCACGATGAGACAAGCCGATATCGCGAGTCGAGGACAGGCTCGATTTCGAGCCATCATCGTCTCGCACTTACGCTCAGCCTGGCGACATCTGGCACTCGCTGCTGGGTGCCTCCTCGGCGTCTCGATCATGCAACTGGTGGCGCCCTGGCCCCTCAAGCTTATTTTCGATTACATCCTGCTACAAAAACCCTTGCCACCGTCATTGACCTTCCTCGATCCGTTCATACAGTCATGGCCTTTGACCTTGTTAGCCGGCCTTGCTACCTCGATTGCCGTGATTGCAGCCCTGAATGGTGCTTTGTCCTACGCCCAATCATTCGTGACGAGCAAAATCGGCCATCATCTGGTGTTTACAATCCGTCAATATCTCTTCGCTCATGTTCAAGGTCTCTCACTATCCTTTCACTCACAAACACGCTCTGGTGAACTACTCACGAAACTCGCAGGTGATACCCAGACTTTGAAGAACGCCTTCACCGATATACCTCTTACCGTGTCCGGCCACACCCTGACGTTCATTGGCATGTTGGTAGTCATGTTTGCCGTCAATTGGGAGCTGAGCCTGATTATCCTGGCTACGATGCCGATCCTCGTCACGGCACTCTTCATCTTGAATCGGAAAATTCTCGCCGCCACGCGCGAGCAGCGGAAGCGGGATAGTCACATGACCTCACGGCTGAATGAATGGCTGTCGTCCATCTCGGTCGTGCAGACCTTTGGACGAGAACGGGTCGAGCAAAGCCGGTTCGAACAGGAAAGCACCAAACACCTTCACACCGGGCTTCGTACGGCCAGAACAACCGCAGCGGTGACGCGAGTGGTATCGATTATCGGCGCCGTCAGTACCGCCGTTACCGTCTTTTTGGGAGCCTGGCAAGTGCTGAAAGCACACATGACCCCGGGCGACCTGTTGGTCTTCGTCAGCTATATGAAGAATATCTACGGCCCTATCAAGGACATGTCCAAACTCTCATCCCAATTTTCCCAGGCGATGGTCAGCGCTCAACGCATCGCTGATTTGCTTGGCAACGAGCCCGACATTCAAGACCATCCAGACGCCATCAAGGTCGACCACTTGATCGGCGACATTCGATTGGAGCAGGTCTCATTCAGTTATCTCGAGGGATGTCCGGTGCTGCATGACTTCTCCCTTCAGATTGCACCTGGGCAACGAGTGGCGTTCGTCGGTCCCTCCGGAGCCGGCAAGTCGACGCTGGTCAGCCTGCTGCTCCGTCTCTATCAGCCGTCCCGAGGAACCATCTTGCTCGACGGCAGAAATCTTGACAACTATGAGCGGGAATCGCTCCGCCATGCGATCGGCGTGGTGCTCCAAGATACGCTCCTGTTCAGAGCCAGCATCGCAGACAACATCGCGTACGGGATCGAACAGGCAACCCACGAGCAGGTTCTCAAGGCGGCTCGAGAGGCCAATGCCCATGAGTTCATCATGGGCCTTCCTGATAAATATGAGACGGTCATCGGCGAACGTGGCAGCACCTTGTCCGGTGGACAACGGCAACGGATCTGTCTCGCGCGGGCACTCGTCAAGCAGCCGTCAATTCTGATGCTTGATGAACCCACTGCATCCTTGGACCATCAATCGGCCACCTATGTTCGAGAGGCCATCGCGCGCATCCAAGCCGATCGGACCACGATCGTCATTACCCATCACTTGGTCGGGATGGACCTGTTCGATCGCATTTTTGTGTTAGAGCAAGGCCACTTAGTCGAAGAGGGCACACACCGGGAGTTACTGGACCGCCAAGGACTCTATGCAAACCTCTACGCACAACAATCGGATGATCTGCTCCGCCTTCAATCGAACAACCTACCCTAGCCCAACATACTTTTTTTGCTAATGGACACGAACAGGGAAACGCCGGCGCGTGCATCGCGTCTAATAAACATGCAGCGCAAGCCTACGATACAACTGATCCACATCGCGGCAGCCTGTACGCTCTGGCTGACCACCGTCTCCTATGCTGCAGAGCAAACCGTTGATGGAACTCTCCGCTCTTCGACACCGTCGTCAAACGAACCTTCACCAGGTAACGGTCCGATCCTTCCGACCTACAGCCATTCAAACGGTCAACCAACCGCCCCAGTCATCGAACCGTTTGATCCGAACGCGCCACCGAGAGCCACGATCCCCATCGGCCCCAATCTATTCGTCGGCGGCTACGTCTCGCTCGAAGGAGAAACCAATCGCAACTATAAACTCTCTTCGACCTTAGGCGAGGCTGATACGATCCTGACGCCGATCCTCGCCCCCGCGTTTTCCTATGAGCCCAATCAGTACCTGCAGCTCTATGTGAACCCTGTGCTGGAAATGCCAGTCGCGGCCGAGGAGATCGAAGACCGTCCGCAGACCACCGAATTGAATATGAACCTGGCCTATCTCACGGTGAAAAATGTCGTGCCCGGAGCCAGAATGCAAGTGGGCAGGCAGCGCTTCATCGACTCCCGCCGTTGGCTGTTCAATGAAAACATGGATGCCATTAGATTGGGATACCAGTACGAACAATTTTCCCTGGAGCTATCGGTCAGCCAACTCAACCTCGTTCAACGGAATTTACTGCGACGAGAGGCCGAAGAGGACGAAGAGGGGTTCGTCAATTATTACGCCTATGCCGATTATAAATTCGGCAAGAAAAATCATATCGGCCTCTTTGCGCTCTACCAGGATCAGCAACGAATCGGTACGGCTCAACCCATCACGGTGGGTCTCCAATCGAGCGGGCGATTGCTGAAAGGTCTCAAGTATTGGCTGCAAACCGCCGCAGTACGGGGTTCTGACGGAGGTCAGCGTATTCGAGGAGAAGCGATTGATGTGGGACTCACCCAAGCATTCGATGGAGCCTGGGAACCGTCGCTCACGGTTGGGTACGCTTATGGTACCGGAGACAGCAATCCCAACGACAATGTCGATGCGCGATTTCGACAGAGCGGGTTTCAGGGCAATTCCGACAAATTCAACGGCGTCGCACGCTTTAAATACTATGGCGAGGTCTTGGACCCCAGACTGACCAACCTCATGGTCTTTACCGGCGGCGTAGGGATCAAACCGTTCTCTAAGACCTCCTTTGACCTGGTCTATCACTATTACCTACAAGATCATGTCTCGACACGCATTCGCGGATCCGACCTCGACACCGACCCGACAGGACTCAGCAAGCATGTCGGCAGTGAGGTTGACCTCGTCGTGGGCTATCAGGGCATCCCGCATCTGCAAACCAAGTTCGTGCTTGGCTACTTTTTCCCCGGTAAAGCGTTTAACGAAACCTGGCACGACGGAGCATTTCTCGCCAGTTTTCTCCTCCGATACAACTTCTACTGACCTGAGGAGACCGCGAAAGCCATCCCGCATCGTTCTCACTTCATTCAAAATCCAATGGCGAATCCCCCACCTCCACCAACGCCGACTCCCGTCCCGCCTCCAAGCCCAATCGAGAATCTAGGCCGTGATTGAGCGTTGTCATACGACGGAGCCAGCCATGGATGGATGTGCTTTATCGTCACAACCGGATACCGATATTCCACGTCATCGAGATAGTCGGTCTTGGCTCCGAACACGTCTCCGACAATGGTCATGGCTGATCCCTCAACAAGCGTCGCGGGATCCAGAAAGTCTTGTCGAATTGCCAGGAATCGTCCCTGTGATTGTTGACGGTCGAGAATTGGTCTCTCGCGTTTATCGAGCGGCAATTGCAGAAGCTCGATCTGTGTACCGTTCTTCAATCGTTTTGCCTTGAGGACCACTCCACCGAGCACCACGACCTTTCCCTGGTAGGACTCTGGCGCACTCAGTATTTCTTGGAATGTGACGGTTCGGTCGACGAGAAGTTCGAGCGACTCTGGAACCACCCGCTGAGAAGAACAGGCTGCGGCCAAAATGAACGCCGCTACCCACCACAACCTGAAAGAGGCAAGACCCATAGGCCCACTATAGCGCGAAGCTGATGCCGTTTCTACGTGTCATTGTCCGCGATTAGGGGTTTTCTCTCGATACGTTCTTCAGTTATGATGCAGTGTCGAGCCTGAGCGTTCAGTCAGACTCGCTCGGTGATGCACATCCCAAGGGAGAGAGGTGAAGATGTTACGGTTCCTCCTAGCTGCCATCGTGTCAGTTCTGCCATTGAGCCTCTCCTCCTGCGATAAGGCCTATATGGCCACCATGGAGAAGATGGGCTATGCCAAACGCGATATCCTGAGCACTCGTGTCAAATCAGCGCGAGACGCACAGGAAGACGCCAAGCAAGAAATTCAGACCACACTCGAGCAGTTCGGCAAAGTCGTCGCCTATGAAGGTGGCGACCTCGAAGCCACCTACAAGAAGCTCAATGGTGAACTTGAGAACAGCGAGGACAGTGCCGAAGCGGTCCGAAAGAAAATCTCCGACGTCGAGAGCGTGGCCGATGCCCTCTTTTCCGAATGGGAAACAGAACTCGGACAATACTCCAGCGCCGACCTCCGCCGGAAGAGCCAGGCCAAACTCACCCAAACCAAGAGCCGCTATCGAGAGATGCTGGGTGCCATGAAGCGGGCGGAGCAACGAATTGAACCGGTCCTCAAACCGCTGCGTGATCAGGTCCTCTACCTGAAACACAATTTGAACGCGCGGGCACTCTCCGCCATCAAAGGTGAGCTTGTAAAAGTCGATGCGCAGGTTGATCAACTGGTGAAAGATATGAACCGTTCCATCGCCGAAGCCGACAAGTTCATTCAAACGATGGAAAAGGATTCAGATTGACAGACTGCAGGGAACCCCTTGCCAGCCGTCACACAATGTGACAAAGGGAATCCTCTGATCAAGCCATAAGAACCAGCAGGATGGTCAAAAGGGCCGTCCGGCAAGGCCGCAGCGAGCGAAAGGCTGAGGCGTACGCGGTTGGTACGTTGAAGCCTTGGGCGATGCGAGAACGACGCTGGCGGTCTTTTTCAACATCCTGCTCGAGGAGGGCGCTCATGCGGATCGAAGACCAACGCGAAAGCGACAATATTGAAGATCGCCGCGGGATGGGGCCTGCCCGCCTCGGAGGACGAGGCGGGTTGGGGATCGGCACGATTGTGCTGGCTCTGGCCGTCAGTTATTTTACCGGTATGAATCCACTGACCGTCCTGAATCTCTTAACGGGCGTCCAAAGTGTGACTGAAACGATCGCACCCTCGGCCCCATCGCAGCCAGGAGAGGTCGGAGCCCCAAAAGATCAACTCGGCCGGTTTGCATCCGTCGTCCTTGCCGATACGGAAACAACCTGGCGGGAACTCCTTGGTTCACGGTATGAAGACCCACGGATGGTGCTTTTTAGCGGCGCGGTGCAGTCCGCCTGCGGCACCACCTCCTCGGCAGTCGGTCCGTTCTACTGTCCAGGCGACCGTCGGGTCTATCTCGATCTTGCCTTCTTTAATCAGATGGAACATCAACTGGGCGCAGCGGGTGACTTCGCCCAGGCCTATGTCATCGCCCACGAAGTCGGCCACCATGTACAAAACGTGCTTGGCGTCGCCGAAAAGGTGCATCGCCTTCAGCAGCGGGCCTCTGAATCAGAAGGCAATGCACTCTCGGTTCGCATGGAACTGCAGGCCGATTGTTATGCCGGTGTGTGGGGCTACCATGCCAAGCGCGGGAGGAACTTGATCGAGCCCGGAGATTTCGAAGAGGGGCTCCGCGCAGCCGCAGCGATTGGCGATGATCGGCTGCAAAAAAAATCGCGCGGGCACATTCAACCGGAAAGTTGGACCCACGGTTCGTCGGAACAGCGGATGACCTGGCTCAAGCGAGGCCTGGAGTCCGGCGATCCTTCCGTCTGCAACACCTTTGAGAACACTCGTTTATGAGCAATCCAGCTCCTGCGGCCAAAAGCAGCTTTCTGGCAAAAACACTGGGCCCTCTGCTGTCCGATCCACCCTGGGCAGCCAAATCGTTTATGGCCGCCAGTGCCACAACCGTCGCCGGAGTCGGCGCCTGGCTCAGCGATATGATGTCGCCGGCGCTCGCCCGCGGTGGAGCCAGCTTCATCGGTGGGTTCTTGGTCGGCTGGGCCTTTCGGAAGACCCTCAAGATTGCGCTGTTGATCACCCTTTCATTGGCGGCACTCGTAGCCATCCTCAAGACCACCGGCTGGATTCACCTGGAATGGAATTTGATCGAGAGCGATGTCCATCGAACGTTGGATTGGGCGCGAGGCCAAGCTCAGAGCCTCAAAGAAGTGGCGGTCGGCTATCTCCCCTCTGCCGGTGCCGGCGTGGCCGGCGCGTTTTTCGGATTTCGGAAGCAGTAGTGACTGCTCTCACACCATGGCTAACTCCACCGGCCGCGTACACTCATTCTTCAGTTCTTTCTCACCGATTTCACATCCAACGTCCCTAAATAATGTCCTTCGACCGTGACCTGATCGCCGTCTTTGAGAAGAACCGGTCCCATCTGACAGAGTGCCGCGTAACTCGCCTCAATCGCTCCACTGCCGTCATCAACCAGAAAATTCTGGACGCACTTCTCCAACTTCGAGCTGGTTCCGATGAAGTGATGCATCTCATACCCACTGACCAGCCCCGTCACTTGCACGACTTTCATCTTGTACGCTTCGGGATAGGCCTGCAGAGAACTGATCGTGACCGGGTCTGCTGCCTGTGCGAGAGGCACCAGACACAACAGGCTGATCAGCACCAATTCAATCCCGCATAGGGTTCTATTCATCGGGATACCTCCTCTTCGAAAAAGACGCTGTTTGATCTTACGCATGCTGAAATTCTTCGGCCCTACGGAACTTGGCGCAACGCTTGTCCGGTGGCAGCACTGTAAGCTTCAGTCAGGGTATGCACTTCGATGACCTGAATCGATCGCTCTGCACCGGAGAAACTCAGGTGACTGTTATCCAAAGCATCGGGCACGATCATCGTAGTCTTTCTCAGTTCTCGGCAGCCATTCATCTTATCCACAAGTCGTCCCACAGCTTGGATCTCCTCGTCTGGCTCGATCGTTCCCGACATACAGATGTCCGGACGGATCGAATCACCGAGTAAGGCTGCCGCGATGCCCACGGCAAAAATCCCGCCGGCACTTGGCCCATCCAATCGCGTCGGGACCAAGATACGCACCGTGAGATAGCGCGGATCATAGCCCACCGCCTTCGTGGCCACAGCAACCGCAGTGTGAAAGGAAAGGGATGATCCGAGCATCAAGTTCGAGTCACCCAGAATCTCCGGCCCTCTTCCATCGGCCTTGTACCCGACTGAGAGTTGCGCCACCAGTCCCCTCCATGAACCGGTAATGGAACCGGCACGATCTTGCCCAACACTCAACAGCGGCAAGGATAGTGTGACGTCCGAAAACGGCACAGGCTTTCTCTGGGATGACTGTGATGGACTGGATGAAAAACTGGCACGAGGCACGGATGGCACAGGAGTCACAAACTGTGGGCGAGGTCTTGGTGATATTTCCAATGGTGAATAGGTCTTGGCCTCACCGAGTTGCCGACAGCCTGGGTATTCACGGTCCGTATACAGATCCGCTCGCCCCGGTCTGGGACAGACCCAGGTCTCAGCCCATGCGGAGCTGAAACCGAGCAAGGCGACGACACAGAGATATAGAAGAACAAAGGACCTAGCCTCGATTCGTCGATGGATGGCTTGTGAGTGGGATTGACACATGCCTGGCTGCTGAAATGAGCAACCATTGAAGCCTATCGCTCAAACGGGATTTCGTCAAAAGATCGTCGTCTTGACAGATTATCGGAGGGAACTGAGGGAAAATCATCCCGGCAGGGTCTGATACCACCCATTGGCTTGAACAAGGGAAATCTTACTCTCAAAAAGCCTGCTGACCTGTTCGCTGGTCAACAGCGTTGGCTTGGGACCGTCGGCGAGAATCTTGCCCTCCTTGAGAAAGATAACCCGATCGATCTCCGGTGGGATTTCATGCAGGTGATGCGTGACCAGCAGCACGGTCTTGCCCTTGGCCATCTGGGCGCGCAACAGATCAAGATATTGAAAGCAGGCCTTGAGATCAAGACCGCTGGTTGGCTCATCAAACACGAGGACTGGGGGATCATGCACCAAGGCTCGCCCCAAGAGAAACCGCCGCTGCTCACCGGTGGACATATGACCGAAGCGGCGCCCAGACAAGTCCATCACGCCTAACTCCTCCATCACCTCATAGGCTCTCGTCATTTGTGACTTGCTGAACTCTTGATAGGTATAGGTATCGTTGCTGGCGTAGAAGCCGGACAAGATCACGTTCAACCCCTCGGCACAGATCAAATAATCCCGCTGAAGATCGTGCGACACGATACCGATTTGTTTTCGCACATCCCACACATTCCATCGCTCCTCGCCAAAAAGCGCCCACCGCGTTTCATCCTTCGGCATCGCGTGTACTTCACCGGATAACAACTTGAGCAGCGTGGATTTCCCGGCTCCGTTCGGCCCCAGGATGGCCGCATGCTCACCCTCATGCAGGGCAAAGGAAAAAACTGAGAAGACGCAGGTCTCGCCTCGATAAACCGTGGCATGCTGGATCTCGACGATCGGCTTCGTCTTGGCTGAAGGATGAAGTGGTTCGACGGGAAGCACCGCTGCACGATTGGCCGGTTTCCCACCCCAACGTGCCTGTTCAAGGCCAGTCCTGGCTAACGCATCGACTCGTTCATTCTCTGGATGCCCGTTGTGCCCTCTGACCCAATGCCATTCAAGTGTATGATTGGCAGCCAAGGCATCGAGCCGCCGCCATAGATCCTCATTCTTGACCGGGCCTTTGCTAGCGGTCCTCCACCCTCGCTGTTTCCAGCTGTGGATCCATTCGCTGATGCCTTTTTGGACATACTGTGAATCGGTGTAGACCCGCGCCTGCACCGGCTGAGGGAACGACTGCAAGGCCTCGATCACGGCAAGCAACTCCATTCGGTTATTCGTCGTGGCCGGCTCGCCACCAGAGAATTCTGTTTCGGCATTCCCATCGCGTACCAGGACACCCCAGCCCCCAGGACCAGGGTTCCCGCTGCAGGCTCCATCAGTATAGATCTCAATCATGCGCTTTCGTTCCCAATGTTTGGGCCAGGATTGTACTACGAGACCTTCACCTTCGACCATCTCTAATACGACAGAATAATATCTGATGGCGTGACTCAACCAGATGACTTGAGTACAATGACGTGGCAATCACGCTCACATTTTTGAGAGAGTCACACACTGCGCACACTACTTCTCATCGGCACTGGCGGGTTCATCGGGTCCATCTTGCGGTACCTTGTGAGTGGCTATGCGCAACAACTCAGCAAGAGCATCCAATTTCCCTTCGGCACCTTGGCCGTCAATCTGATGGGTTGTGTACTCGTCGGCTTCCTCGCCGAGCTTGCTGATCATCGAGGCGTCATTCCGGCGGAGGCGAGATCTTTTCTGATCGTCGGAATACTAGGCGGCTTCACGACCTTCTCAGCCTTCGGCAACGAAACGATGAACCTCCTGCGTGATGGAGAATTGTGGTTGGCCTTCGGGAATATCCTCGGTCATACGGTGCTGGGCCTTGGTGCAGTCTGGCTTGGCTACTCCACAGCCTATCTACTCTGGAAGTAAACGATGCGCGTTGAACAGGGTTGTCTACTGAGAATCTACATCGGAGAAGGAGATAAACACGCCGGGCGTCCCCTCTATGAATGGATCATCACGCAGGCCCATGCACGGCAGTTATCCGGCGCCACCGTCTATCGTGGACTCATGGGATTCGGCCCTCACACCCGCGTGATTCACACCTTCAAGATCGAACGGTTGGCTGAGGATCTCCCCATTACCATCGACATCATCGATAGACGCGACAAGGTCGAGGAGTTTCTTACCTGGATCGAACAGCAGGTCGCATCTGACCTCTTTGCCACCATCCAAACGATCGAACTCCGCTCCATTGAGAGACGCCCCGGATAACCGAACCTTCGTTCAGTCAGCCGTCCCAACCAGTTGTTCGTCATCACAATCCAGCGGCCACGCCATGCTATTTCAACCTCGGCGAGCTGGCAGCAACGAGCTTACTGGCAGTTTTTGCAGTATCTTTGTCATTGTGCCATCCTGAGTTTGATGGGAGGATACGACTCATGCCACGGAATCCCAAACCAAGACAGCACACACCACGCACCATCGCCATCCTCGGCTTCGACGGCGTTGCAGCACTCGATATCACTGGGCCACACGAAGTCTTTTCCATGCCGTCCTACCTTGCGCAGGGCGAGACAGTACTGCCCTATCGGATCGTGCTCCTTGCTGACCAAGCCGGTCCAGTTCGCTCCGCTTCAGGACTGAGCCTGGTCGCAGATGCTTCGTGGGGGAACTTTCATGACAAGGTCGACACATTACTGATCTGCGGTGGACCTGACATGTCCACGCTCCGGCGCAATCGGAAACTCCTATCCTGGCTCCGGACCATGGCCCGCCGTACCAGACGGATCGGCTCCATCTGTACCGGCGCCTTCCTACTCGCAGAAGCGGGTTTGCTGAAGAACCGCCGCGCCACGACCCATTGGAGAGAAGTGGCGAGGTTGGCCCAGGAGTATCGATCAATCACCGTTGAGCCAGATGCGATTTACGTCAAAGACGGCCACGTCTACACCTCAGCCGGCATCACCGCCGGCATGGACCTGGCCTTGGCACTCGTGGAAGAAGATCTGGGTCGGGATGTGGCATTGGCTGTCGCGCGTATGTTGGTCCTGTTTCTAAAACGGCCCGGCGGGCAATCCCAATTCAGTACCCAGCTCCAAGCCCAGGCCGTCGAGGGCCAACGGTTGGCAGGCCTCTTGAGCTGGCTATCAGACCATCACCACACACCGCTGACAGTGGAAGACATGGCCTCGCAGGCTGGCATGAGTCCGCGAACCTTTGCGCGTGTCTTTGTCTCAGAAACCGGCGACACGCCGGCGCTCTATCTCGAAAAACTTCGCCTGGAACATGCCGTCCGTCTACTGGAAACCACCGGCACGTCGCTCGACATCACCGCCCAGGCCTGCGGCTTTACAGGGCACGAGCAGTTACGGCGTGCCTTTCAGCGATACAAAGGCATCACACCGCAGGCATATCGACAACGGTTCCATACAGTCGAACACCAGCCGCGTAAGTGCTAACACACAACATCACCATGGAGGCAACGATGCAAGCGACCAAGAAACTGCAAGTGGCGATCTTATTATACGACGGGATGACGGCACTGGATGCCATCGGCCCCTACGAGGTACTCCAAGCCCCAACACTCAACACCGATGTGCGTTTTGTGGCGCGCGAGAAGGGGGTGAAGCAGACAGACTTCGGCAAGCTTCGATTGACGGCGGACTACAGCCTGGATGAGATTCCCCACCCTGACATCCTCATCGTGCCAGGAACGGCCTATCCCAAAGCCATCATGGGTGACCCGCAAGTGATCGAATGGATCGCCCAGGTGCACAAGACCACCAAATGGACCACATCAGTCTGTACAGGCGCATTGGGCCTGGCCGCTGCGGGTGTGCTCAAAGGACTGAAAGCCACCACCCACTGGCTCGCGCATGAGGTGCTGAAGCAATTCGGCGCAACCCCTGTGAAGGAGCGAGTGGTCCGCGATGGCAAAGTCTTCACTGCTGCCGGCGTCTCCTCAGGCATCGATATGGCCCTTATATTGGTCGCTGAAGAATTCGGAGCAGAAGCAGCGCAGCTCACCCAACTCTTGATCGAGTACGACCCACAGCCGCCGTTCAATTCCGGCAGCCCAGACAAAGCGCAATCGGCGATTGTGCATGAAGCCCGCGAGGCCTTCGCCAAACTCCAGGCTACGCAGTAGTCACAGCATGGCTTGGCAGGGCTGCTTTTATTCCGGGGGTTGTTTCGTGATAATGCAAGATAAACGGGACAGTTTTTAGAATTACGCCAATCCTACCTTCCAGCAGAGGTAGAGTTGAATCATCAGGAAGGTTCTTTTCTATAAGGAAGGCCGTCCAACGGAACCGACGATCTTGGGAGTCTTCGTCATCACATCCGCATTCTGTGCCCGATGCAAGAGTGCATGGTCCATGAGCACGAGCGCCAGCATGGCTTCGGCGATCGGGGTAGCACGGATACCCACACAGGGGTCGTGGCGACCGTTGGTTTCCACCATGACCGACTTGCCCTGCTTATCGATCGACTTGCGTGGGATACGAATACTCGACGTGGGCTTGATGCCGATGGTGACGACGATATCCTGCCCGGTCGAAATGCCGCCGAGAATGCCGCCGGCATTGTTGGAGAGAAATCCTTCCGGCGTCAGTTCATCACCATGTTCGGAGCCACGCTGCGTCACCGAGGCAAAGCCCGATCCGATCTCCACTGCCTTCACCGCATTGATACTCATCATGGCAGCAGCCAAATCCGAGTCCAACTTTGCATAGACGGGCGCGCCCCACCCAACCGGCACATGCTCCGCAATCGTCGTAATTTTGGCCCCAACTGAATCGCCTGCCTTGCGCAGCTCATCCATAAAGGATTCGAGTTTAGGCACAATATCTTGATCAGCAGAGAAAAATGGGTTCTCCCTTACCACTTGCCAACTTTTAAACTTCATCTCATGCGGCCCCAGCTGGCTGAGATACCCACGAATGACCACACCATACTTTTCGTTGAGCCACTTCCTCGCAATGGCCGCTGCTGCGACACGAACCGCCGTTTCACGAGCCGAGGCCCGTCCACCTCCACGGTGATCGCGAATGCCGTACTTCTGCCAATAGGTGTAGTCGGCATGACCAGGCCGGAAGGTATCGATCAAATTGCCATAGTCTCGGCTACGCTGGTCTTCGTTGCGGATCAACAGTGCAATGGGAGTACCGGTCGTCTGCCCTTCGAATACGCCGGAAAGAATTTCAACCGTATCCGACTCCTGCCGCTGCGTCACATGGCGGGACGTACCAGGCTTTCTTCGATCGAGATCTTTCTGGATATCTTCTACTGAGAGGGCAAGCCCAGGCGGGCATCCATCGACGACGCACCCAATCGCCGGTCCGTGGCTCTCGCCGAATGAGGTGACTGTGAATATATGCCCAAAGGTGTTGCCTGCCATAAAAACAGGAACTCCCTACTCGACCAGATCCAGCTTGATACGCAGTTCTTTCAACTGATTCTGATCCACAGTTGACGGTGCATCGGTCAGCGGACATTGCGCCCGTTGGGTCTTGGGGAATGCGATGACGTCGCGGATGGAATCGGCGTTGCCCAGCAGCATCACGAGGCGATCTAAGCCAAAGGCAATCCCGCCGTGCGGGGGAGCCCCGTACTCCAGTGCTTCAAGGAGAAATCCAAATTTGACCGCTGCATCCTCCTTGCCGATCCCCAACAGATCGAATACTTTGCTCTGGATATCTCGACGGTGAATACGAATGCTGCCGCCACCGATTTCGCTCCCGTTCAATACCATGTCGTACGCCTTCGCACGGACTTTCAACGGATCAGCTTCGAACAGGGCCAGATCCTCATCAAGCGGTGCCGTGAAGGGATGGTGGATGGCCACATACCGCTTCTGCTCCACATCATAATCCAGCATGGGGAAATCGACCACCCACAAGGGCTTCCACGCAGATGTGTCGATCAATTTCAACTCTTCACCCAACAGCAGCCTAATCCGCCCCATCACATCGTGGACGACGGCCGACTTGTCGGCACCAAAGAGGACCAGATCCCCAGGCTTCGCTTCCGGCAGGGCTGCTGCAAACGCCTTCGCATCCAAGAACTTCGCGATGACGGACTCCAGCTGCCCTTCTGCCGTCAACTTCAACCAAGCGAGACCTTTCGCCCCGAAACTCTTGGCCGTTTCCCCTAGCGCATCGATTCGCGTACGAGACAGAGTCGCGCCACCTTTGACGATCAAGGCTTTGACGATCCCACCTTTGGTCGCCGCATCCTTGAAGACCTTAAACTCGCTCGCCGCGCCGAATGCCGTCATGTCATGGAGCGGCATCTCGAACCGGAGATCCGGCTTATCCGATCCATAACGACCCATCGCCTCTGCATAGGTTATCCTCGGAAACGGTGTCGGCAACTGCACGCCACCCACCTTATTGAAGATCGTGACGATCATCCGCTCCATCAGGCTCATGACCTGCTCACGATCGACAAACGACATTTCCAGGTCGATCTGTGTGAACTCTGGCTGCCGATCGTTGCGAAGGTCTTCATCCCGAAAACAGCGAGCGATTTGGTAGTAGCGATCGACACCGCTCACCATGAGGACCTGTTTGAACAACTGTGGTGACTGCGGCAGTGCAAAGAACTGTCCGGCGTTCACACGGCTCGGCACCAAATAGTCGCGAGCACCTTCCGGTGTACTCTTGGTCAGGATCGGCGTCTCGACCTCCAAGAAGCCTTCAGCATTCACGAATTCCCTGGTGGCCTGTGTAATGCCGTGGCGAAGACTTAACAGCCGCTGCATCCTGGGGCGGCGAAGGTCAAGAAAGCGATACTTCAGCCTGATCGCTTCCGTGACTTCGGCGTCATCATCGATCACAAATGGCGGCGTCTTGGCTTCGTTGAGAATCTCGACCTCCTCGACGAAGACCTCGATCTCGCCAGTCGCAAGATCGGAATTCTTCGAATCATCCGGCCTCGCCATGACTTGCCCTGTCACGGAGACGACACATTCGCTGCGGAGCGTATGGGCGGCTTGATGGCATCGAAGATTGCGCTCGGCGTTGAACACGACCTGCGTGATGCCCGTCCGGTCTCGCAAATCGATAAAGATGACCATGCCATGGTCACGGCGGCGCTGCACCCAGCCGTTCAACACCACGGTCTCCCCGATCTGTTTCGTATTCAATTCGCCGCAGCGATGTGTGCGGATCTTCATACCCTTCTCGCTTTCTTTCCAACATACTTCTTGGCCTTGACCGGTCTGGCCCAACCCTCTCGCCTGACCAGCCGCTTGGGACCTGGCATTGCCTCTTCTCCCCGCTCGACCGAGGCCACGCGCTGTTCCACCAGTTCGCGCAAGGCATTCGCTTCATAATCGCTGAGGAAACGAAACTCGCCTGGCTCCAGATTGCCGAGCGCCAGCGGTCCCATTCTTATGCGTATGAGCTTGATTACCATATGCCCCACGGACTCCAACATCCGTTTCACTTGATGCTTACGACCTTCCCGAATCGTGACCTCCAGCCAGGAGTTCGCCTCGGCTCGCTTCACTTTTTTTACGACCGCCGGGCCTGTCATCCCGTCCTCTAGTTTGACTCCCCGTTGAAGCTGAGCGATCTCGCTATCCGTCAACACACCCTTCACCTTGATCAGATAGGTCTTGGGCACATGATACCGGGGATGCAGCAGGGCCTGAGCCAGGTCGCCATGATTCGTCATCAACATCAAGCCTTCGCTATCGAAATCCAACCGTCCGACTGGAAATACGCGAACGGACACGCCATGAAGAAAATTCTTCACGGTGTCCCTCCCACCGGGATCGTCCAAGGTCGACATCACGTTCTTCGGTTTATTCAATACCAGATACACAAACGGCTGCGCCGAGGTGAGGTGTTTGCCATCGACCTTCACATGATCGCGCCCCGGATCGACCTTCGTTCCGAGTTCGGTCACGACCTTGCCGTTGATCGTCACACGACCGCTGGCGATCAGCATCTCCGCCTTCCGGCGTGAAGCCAGCCCTGTACTGGCGATAAGCTTTTGGAGACGGAGTTCCATAATTCGTTAAGCCTAAGGCGTCAGGAGTGAGGTGAACAGAGTGTCCATCGTCCCCACTCGACTCATACCTAACGCCTCACCCCTTACCCCTACGTTCGTTATTCCCATTCAATCGTACTCGGTGGTTTCGAGCTGATGTCGTAGACGACTCGATTCACACCCTTCACTTCATTGATAATCCGGTTCGACATGCGGCCCAGCACCTCATTGGGAATCTTCGCCCAATCAGCTGTCATGCCATCCACACTCGTTACGGCACGAATGGCAATCACATGCTCATATGTCCGTTGATCACCCATCACGCCAACCGTACGAATCGGCAACAGCACAGCAAAGAATTGCCAGATTTCCCGGTAGAGTCCTGCGCTGCGAATTTCCTGATCGACGATCGTTTCGGCTCTACGGAGGATCGACAATCGTTCCGCTGTCACCGCACCCAACACACGAATCGCTAATCCCGGGCCCGGGAACGGCTGCCGCCAGATAATCTCATCCGGCAACCCCAGCTCATGCCCTAGTACCCGCACTTCGTCTTTAAAGAGCTCTCGCAGCGGTTCGATCAGTTTGAGTTTCATCCGTGCCGGCAATCCGCCAACATTGTGGTGCGTCTTGATCGTGGCCGAGGGCCCTTTGAAACTGACACTTTCGATCACGTCGGGATAGAGTGTGCCTTGGACCAGAAACTTCGTCCCCTTGAGCTTCTTCGATTCAGCGTCAAAACACTTAATGAATTGCCGGCCGATGATTTTTCGCTTTCGCTCTGGATCCGTCACACTCTTTAAGGCCGTGAGAAACGGCTTCGTCCCATCGAGCACTCGAAGATTCAGGTGGAGTTGCGAGGCAAAGGTTTTCTGGACTTGCTCCCGTTCCCCCGCTCGCAAGACACCATTGTCGACAAAGATACAGGTTAACTGATCCCCGATCGCCCGATGCGTCAGCGCTGCTGCGACGGAAGAATCAACCCCACCACTCAAGGCACAGATGACTCGCTCTTTGCCGACCTGTTCACGAATCTGCTTCACCGCAGTTTCGACATAGGACTGCATGGTCCAGGTCGGTTGACAGCCGCAGATTTCATAGACGAAGTTCCGTAGAATTTTCGTACCTTCGGGCGTGTGGGCGACCTCTGGATGGAACTGTAGGCAATAGATCCGCCGCTTGGCGTCATTCCGCTTCATGGCGGCAACGGGCGAGTTACTCGTATGCGCAATCGATCGGAACCCCGGCGGCATCCGCTCAATGCGATCACCGTGTGACATCCAAACCGTGGTCAGCTGCTTGACGCCCACCCCCTTAAAGAGATCACTCGCATCGTCGATCGTGAGCTCGGCTCGGCCATATTCACGATGAGTCGACTTGGTAACTTCGCCACCAGACAAATGCGTCACCAGCTGCATCCCGTAGCAAATACCAAGGATGGGAATATGCTGATCAAAGAGTTCTTTGGCAATGGATGGAGCTTTCTTCTCATAGACACTGGATGGCCCACCGGACAGCACAATGCCCTTCGGCCGATAGGCAAGGATGGTCGCAAGCGAAGCCGTGCAGGGGAAAATCTGCGAGTAGACTTGCGCCTCGCGAATGCGGCGGGCGATCAACTGCGTGTATTGGGACCCGAAGTCGAGAACGAGAATTCTATCGTGCCAGAGTTCCATGGAGATCGTCGTTCGTGAAGCGTGAAGCGTCGTCCGTTGGTGAAAGGAAGCTAGGTCCTGGTTACGAGATACGCTTCACGAGAGACGTTTCACGCTGAGTTATTCCCAGTCCATCCGGTAGTTCGGCGCTTCTTTGGTGATGATGACATCGTGGACATGACTCTCTCGGAGACCGGCGACCGATTGCCTGATGAACGTCGCGTTCTTCTGGAGATCGGCAATCGACTTACACCCGCAGTATCCCATTCCCGATCGGACACCACCGACTAATTGATAGACCACTGCCGCCAAAGGCCCTTTGTACGGCACACGCCCTTCGATCCCTTCCGGAACCAACTTCTGCGCCGGGCGTCCCCCCTGTCCGTACCGATCGCCCCCCCCGCGCTCCATCGCCCCGATGGACCCCATACCGCGATAGACCTTGTACGTCCTGGCTTGATACAGCACTGTCTCTCCTGGAGACTCTTCTGTTCCGGCAAACAGCCCACCAAGCATGACCGATGACGCGCCAGCCGCGAGCGCTTTGGCAATATCGCCGGAGAACTTGATCCCGCCATCCGCAATAACCGGCACTCCGGTTCCACGTAAGACCTTGGCGCAATCAGCGATGGCCGTCAGTTGCGGCATGCCGGCGCCAGACACGATTCGTGTCGTACAAATTGACCCAGGCCCGACGCCGACCTTGACCGCGTCGACTCCGACTTTCAGCAGATCCTTTGCCGCCTCCGCCGTGCCAATATTCCCTGCCACCAGCTCAAGCTCCGGATAGAGCTTCTTGATCATCTTCGCGGTATTCAATACGGCTTGTGAGTGGCCGTGAGCGGTATCGATCACCACAAGATCCACGCCTGCCTTCTTCAAGAGAGTCACGCGCTCTTGGGTATCCTGCCCGACACCGACCGCCGCCCCAACCCGTAAGCGTCCATGCCCGTCCTTACACGCATTGGGATACTTGATCCGCTTTTCGATATCCTTAATGGTGATGAGACCCTTCAATTCATACTGTTTGTTGACGACCGGCAACTTTTCGATCCGGTGCTCGTGCAGGATCTCCCGCGCCTTCTCGAGACTGGTGCCTTCCGGCGCCGTCACCAACCGGTCCCGCTTCATCACCTGCGACACTTTCAGGTCCATTCTGCTCTCAAACCGCAGGTCTCGATTCGTCAATATCCCCACCAGTTTTCGTCCCTTCGTCACGGGAATCCCGGAGATACGGTATTTCGCCATAAGCTGGTGGGCGTCTCGAATGGTTTCATCGGGAGAAATGGTGACAGGATCCATGATCATCCCGCTCTCAGACTTCTTGACCCGATCTACCTCCATGGCTTGATCAGCCGGAGACAGAACCCGGTGCATAATGCCGATCCCCCCTTCACGCGCCATTGCGATCGCCAATCGTGACTCTGTCACCGTATCCATGGCCGCACTGACCAGCGGGATATTGATCCGGATGTTCCGCGAGATGAAGGTGCTCGTATCGACTTCATTGGGCAGAATCTGTGACTTAGCCGGCACCAGAATCACGTCGTCGTAGGTCAGTCCCAGTCGCGGCTCTTTATCAAGCATCGTTCCCTCGTCAGACCTTCTGAGTTCGTTGCGCGTTTTCCAACTCGACTAGATCCTCTGCCTCGTCTTGCAGCCGCTCACTCCCCTCTTCCGCCGGCATGAACTGCTGCACGCGGGTGTTGCCGCTGTCGATGACGAATACACTGCCTTTTGCATCGACGGCGACCCCGTACGGGAAATTAAATTGCCCGTCACCGTTGCCGAACCCGCCCCACTGCGTGATGAAATTGCCCTCGCGGTCAAACTTTTCGATCCGATGATTTCCCGTATCCGTCACATAGACTTCGCCGGCTCCATCCACGGTGATCCCCCAGGGCGAGCGTAGTTGCCCAGCTTCTTGCGCCAAGGAACTACTGGCATGCCCAGCTGCCGGACTTCCTCCCCATTTCGTCAAGAGCTGCGGCAACACGTTGGTACTGGTGTCGAATTTCTGAATGCGGTGATTGCCCATGTCGACGACGTAGACCGTTCCATCCTCTTGGTCGACCGCCACCCCGCGGGGAAAGTAGAACTGCCCGTCGCCGTTCCCGAAGCTGCCCCAGGCCATGATGAACTCGCCTGCCATATCGAACTTCTGTACCCGGAAATTGGCACTGTCGACCACATACACATACCCTCGCACACGGTCGACGGCAATGCCCCAGGGTGCATTGAACTGGCCCTCGCCGTTCCCGCGTGAGCCGAACTTCATCAGATAGCCACCGAGTTTTCCGTCGAACTTCTGCACGCGATGGTTGTTGGTATCGACCACCCAGACATCGCCCTTCCCGTCGCAGGCGATCCCGGTGGGATTATGGAAGTTGGCATTGGCGGAGCCGAAACTCCCCCACAGGATAATAAAGTTCCCAGCGCTGTCGAATTTCTGCACGCGATTGTTGCCGTTATCCACGACAAACAGGGAACCCTGCTGATCCACGCAGAGTCCGTACATCGGCGCCATGAATTCCCCGCCGTGTAACAACGACGCACCACGACCAGGCTTCCCCCATTTTGCGACACAGAGATAGCCCGAGGTGTTGACGAGAATGGTGGTACTCGCTGGAGTCGAGACATTGTTCCCAATGTCCTTAAACCACACATACACTGTCTTCTGGCCGTCGGCCGGAGACAGAATGAACGGAATCGTCGCTCCAAATTTGATCGCCGGCGTCACATCTACCCACCCGGGCGTGCCGGCCATGGGCGTCAATGGACTCTCGGAAATGAAATAGGCCCCAACGCCTGTGTCCAAGTCCGTCGCCGAGATTGTCACCACCACATCCGGCGAATTCGTCATGAACGCCCCGTGGTTGATCACGGCATAGGGGTTCTGCGGTGCCGTGATATCGATCAGCACGGGCATCGCCGTCACCTCTTCCGATAATCCACTTTCCGTCCCATCTTCGAACGATGCCGTCACGGCGTAAAAGTAGGGAGTATCGTTGGTGAGACCTTCATGGGTATAGGGATTCGTCACGCCTTCGATCTTCGTAGCCCCCTCAAGTGTAATGTGGGGAGAGGTACTAAAATAGAGGTTGTACGACTGCGCACCTGACACCTCCAGCCAGCTCAGGAAGACCTCCGTATCACCTGCCTTGACGGCAAGGCTACGAGGCGGCTGCACGACTCCGGCATCTGCAGCCTGCGTAGGCTGCTCTTTGCCGCGGTTCAACTCCTCTTCTGTCGGCACATACTTGAGAATGCGATTGTTGCCGCTATCGACGATAAACACACAGCCTTCTTTGTCCACGGCAATCCCGTAGGGGAAGTTGAGCTGTCCTTCCGTCTTCCCTCGATTTCCAAACGAGCAGAGAAAAGTCCCGTTCCCATCGAACTTCTGAATCCGGTGATTGCCGCTATCGACCACGTAGACATTGCCCAACGCATCACAGGCGATCCCCCAGGGAGACCTAAATTGACCGGGTCCACTCCCCTCACGCCCCCACTTTGTCAGAAAACTTCCACGCGTATCGAATTTCTGAATACGGTTGTTGCTCTCGTCGGCCACATAAATATTCCCGACAAAATCCACCGCGACCCCGCGCGGGAAAAAGAAGGCGCCATCGAAACTGCCGTCTCGCCCCCACTTTAACAGCGGCTGCCCGTCGGCTTGGAACTTTTGAATCCGCGCATTGCTCGTGTCGGACACATAGACGTTGCCGTCTTGATCCGTTGTAATGCCCCACGGCACATCGAACCGCCCCATCTCAGCGCCGCGCCAGGCAAACCCGAACTTCCCCCAGGCCTTCTGGGCATTCCCCTCGAGATCAAACTTCTGCACGCGATTATTCCCGCTGTCCGCCACATAGACGACATCATCCGGTCCGACAGCCAATCCACGGGGATAATAGAATAGCCCTTCCTGCGAACTGGGCTCACCTCCCCATCGAGCCAGAAATTTCCCTACCTTGTCGAACTTCTGGACGGAATGATTGTCGGTATCCGCCACATAGAGATTCCCCTCTTTGTCGAGCGCGATACCCGTCGGAGAACTGAGTTCACCATCATCTACGCCCTCGCATCCAATCACCATGGCGAGAAGATAGGGCGATGGAATCGCCATGGCTTCTTGAGATTCGAGGCTTTCGCCCTTCGGCGTCACCACCGTGACGACATAGTGGTAGCAGGTACCGTTAGCGAGGTCGTCATGGACGTAGGGACTGGAGGCCCCTTCCAAGCAACTCGCCTTGTCCTTCTTGACCCCGATGTTGCTCTTAAAATCTTCTGGACCAGCGATAGGACGGGTCAACTCCGAGAACTTGATCTGCACGCCCTTGGTTGTTTGGAAGTAGAGGTTGTAGTACATGGCATCCGGAACCGGATCCCACGTGATGGTAATGCGCCCGTTTCCAGACTTGGCGTGGACATTTTGCGGAGGCAGCGGCAGCTCTTCTTCTTCGGCTACCGGATCTCCACCACCCCATTCTCCTGGGAGCCCATCGATACATAGGCGACGATTGAAGCGCTGCGAGTCATCACACAACCAAGCGTTCATCACAATGTTGCCTCAGCGTTACTTGTGAAAATGGTTCGGAAACGGCGGAACTTTCAAATGTTTAGATTGGCTGATCACTCTAGCAAAGCGATGGAAATAGAGTCAAGGTAACGACTGGATGACCGTCCGAATATCTCCTCCTCAGACGAGACAAGCCTCTATGGTATCTGAGGCCGAATCGATTACAATGCCCTGGCTACCCGATTGGACTCTCGTGCAAGAGGTGACCATCCTCTCGCACCACTATATTACTGAATGCTCGATACGCCTAAGCTGAAAGGAGCCTGACGGAACAGCGATGTGGAATTTCATACTCGGTGTGATAATCGGTACCGTTCTCACGGCAATCCTGGTTCAAGCCGCTGGGAAAGATGGAACTGGAGGGAATACACGGCCTCTAGGCCTGAACGACGAGCGGGAGCGGCAGTTTCAGCTTCAACTTGAACAGATGCGGCAACAGACTGAATTAGAACAGGCACGGCTGCAGGGGAAAAAGAAGCCCTACTAGCGAGCCATCAGGCCACCTGGCTGATCACGCTTCGTCAATCTTGAATGGAACGGCGAGCCAGCAGATCGTGATTCAATGGCAGATAGAACATATACAAAGGTGAATCAACATGAGGATGTTTCAAGTCAAACAAACGGTGAGCTACGAGCTCACTATGGCTGCGGGAACGGAGCAGGAAGCCATTCTTAAAGCAAAAAGCATTCCACTGGCTCAATGGACTGTTGAGTCGGATGAAGTGACCGCAGAGATGCTCGATGAAACCGATGAAATCGATGATTACTAAACGATACGCTTCCCATATTCCAGCATGAACAAACGATGATCATGCTGGGCCGTACACGATCCTAGAGAAGCACAGAGGAGGGAACGACACCATGCATATGACACGAGTCATCTACGCAGTCGCGCTGTGTTTCGTGCTTGCCGCCACCGGAGCCTTTGGTGGTGAAGACCCTAGAACGATTGGTCAGCCACAGGCTTTGGACAGGAAGACTGCAGACCATGCACGGTATATCATCAAGATCGCCGGTTGTAACGATTGTCACACGACTGGCTATGCGGAGGCGGCAGGGAAAATCCCTGAAAAAGACTGGCTCAAGGGCGATGGTATCGGATGGAGAGGGCCCTGGGGCACAACCTACGCGAGCAACTTACGGCTATACATGCACAATCTTTCTGAAGAACAGTGGGTTCGGATTGCTCGATCAGTCGAATTTCGTCCACCCATGCCCTGGTTCGTCCTTCGCGAAATGAAGGAGCAAGACTTGCGCGCCATCTATCGGTTTGTCAGGCACCTAGGGCCAGCTGGTGGACCAGCGCCCGCCTATGTCCCACCGGATCAGGAACCTACGCCACCGTTTATTCTGTTTCCTGCAGCCCCTCAATAGGCATGCAGCTTCGCCTGCAACAATATAATCGGATGAACCATCAGTCGGCCATGAGGACGATTCACGACTTCAGGCCCGTCACATTGACCATGGAATCAGGACTTACACGGCAACGGAACGCTCTCCTGGCGAATAATCCAACATGTAGCTTGGGAGCGAGTTGGACGCCACGCCATTCAGGATCACATGGATGGGTTTTGAGGCCCGTAACGAACCTACCGCTTGCTTCACCGCCTGCTTTGACGTCACATTTGCTCGTACGACAAGCACATGCAGGTCGCAATGGCCTTCCAGCACGTTCATAGTTGCTACGGGAAGGATAGGAGGCGCATTCAGCAAGATATAATCAAACTCATCCCGCAACTGTGACAGGACCCGGTTCAGTTGACCAGCCCGTAGCAATTCAGTAGAACCAGCAACTGCTTGGCCTGCAGGCATAATCCAACAGGAGACATCAGAAAAGGCCCCCATTGCTTGCTGTGGGGCAATATCGCCCCTCAAGCAATCAACGAGTCCGTATTCGACAGGCGCCTCGAGAAACGCCTTCATTTCAGGAAACACAAAATCACAATCCACCAGGAGCACTCGCCTCCCAAAGTCTCGAGCAAGTGTATACCCCAGATTGATGACGGTCGTTGTTTTCCCCTCACCCTTGATTGCACTCGTCACGGAGACGACGATCGGTCCACCCGCTTCATTGGCAAGTTGTAACCGCGCGGCAGCCACACGATATTGCTCAGCCGCCATGGAGCGCGGGAAGAGTTTCGTGACAAACCTCCGATCAAGCTCCTGGAAGCTCGATTGACCAACGGCGGACCGATTGCTCAGCGCAAGCTCAGATCGAGAGTTCATGGTCATACCCAGAGACGGCCTCGGTAATGCCGGCCTTTGCAAGGAATCTGAAGCATTTCCCGTATGCCATAAGGATGCAAAATCTGGAATGGCGGCCAACAATCGAGGACCTGCAAGAAGAAATTCCACATCTTCTGGGCCCCGAAAATGTTCCGTCAGTCGTTCGCGCAGAACCGCCAACCCACCTCCCAATACACAGCCAAACAAGAACCCCAGCACCAAAACCCGTGGAGTGTTTGGAATGGCCGGCATCGTCGGCAGATTAGCCTGGTCTATAATGCGATACTTCCCACCTTTTTGTCGTTTTTCAATATTTTCTTCGACTCGCGTGTGCAGCCGCTTATCAAGGAGCATCGTGTAATTGTTCTTCAATGTATTGTAGTCTCGTTCAAGAATCAGGAGTTCCTGCTCCACGATGGGGCCTTTTTCTAGCCGCTTTTCAAGATCCTGCCTGCTGGAATGGAGCTGCTCGAGGCGCCGTTGGAGAAGCGCTAGTTCCGTTCGCACCTCACTCTGCAGCTTGGCCAAGTCCTGAAGGTACGGATCAAGCGGTGCCTTGTCCGACCGGATTACATCCCGACCATACACATTCACCAGTTCGTCCTCTACTTGTCGAAGTTGTTCCTTGACTAACACGACTTCAGGATACCCATCCCAGAACTCAGCCCTCAGCTTCACGAGTTGTTCTCGCAGTTCTCGCAGCCGCTTAAACAATGGATCTGGCTCCATGGATCGTGAGGTCACAAAACCGGGACTCTGTTGTCCAGACGCTTTGTATTGCTGCATCGCTTGATTCAGCATGGCAAGCTTCTCAGAATGACGTTGCACGTCCTCTGTAGTCCTCGTGATATCAGCCTCTACACGATCAAGCGACCGCATGTTGCTATCTGCTTGACTGGGGAGACCGCCCACGTGAGATTTCTTAAAGCTACTAAGATTTTCTTCCTTCTTCTCCAGCTCGCGCTTCAACGCTCGCAGCTCTTCATCAAGAAACTCCCCCGTACCTTCGACATCCCGCTCACGTTCTCGGTTGTTTTCTTGGATGAACTTGTCCGCGATCCACCCAGCTACCCGCCTGGCTATTTGAGGATCCTCATGTAGAACGGAAACCACGAATCCATCAACCAGGTTCTGCGGACTTTTGCCTCCAGCAGGGTCAATCATCGCTCTCTCAACCATGATCCCACGGCGTAACTCGCTCCAATCACTGACCGCCGGTTTCCCGTTGAGATCATCGACGTGTTCGCTCAGTTCCTTTTTCAGCCCACCTAAAAACTCTTGACTACTGATTTGTTTCTGGATAAGAAAGAGACGCTTCTCAAAACGTCGATCCGTATCCTCTCCCGTATCGAGCACGTTGTCGATTCCTTTTCGACCATCCGCCACTATTAATGTCTGCGATTGATAATACTTAGGAGCAATCAGCAGGTACAGCCCGGCCAGTATCAGCGAAAACGCGATCCCACCTGCAATGACCCATCTGTTGCGAGACACGATGAGAGCATACTCGCGGACCTGGACCAAGCCTGTTTGTTCCGGTGAAGCAGCTAAGTCAGGATATTGCATGGTTACTCCCAGATACCGTAAAGTCCAACAGCGTAAATTGAGGGGAAAAGGCGCCGTGATGGCTTGTTCGCCTTTCGCATCACCTTCTCTATCTGCTTAGGTTCGTGCCGATCCTGTCATCACCCCCGCAACCTCTGTATCCGATACGGACGTTTGGAACATCGGGACAATTTCCTTCAGCTGCTCAAGCACCACACTCGGCTCATCATGAGAACTGGCCACTTCCAGCGCTGATAGTTTCTCTCGAAACACATCGAAGTCGAGAGGGTTCACCGTCCGGATTTGCAAAATCTTGTCCAGCGGAGAACTAACCGCGACCTCTCCCTCCCCGACTAATTCCTCATACAGCTTTTCCCCAGGACGAAGCCCTACGAATCGAATTGGAACATCTTTACCAGGGACAAGTCCCGACAAGCGAATAAGACTCCGAGCAATATCGAGCACTTTGATTTGTTCCCCCATATCGAGAATGTAGGTCTGACCTTGTTCCCCGATAGTCGCCGCCTGAAGAACCAGCTGAACCGCCTCCGGAATCAGCATGAAGTAGCGCCGGATCTCCGGATGCGTCACCGTCACCGGTCCACCAGATCTGATCTGTTCCTGGAAGCGGAGCAAGACACTCCCACTACTGCCGAGAACATTACCGAACCGAACAAGTAAGAATCGCGTCCGGCTGTTTCTGGCAATATCCTGGATAACAAGCTCAGCCACTCGTTTGGTCGCACCCATCACACTCGATGGATTGACAGCTTTGTCTGTCGAAATATGGACGAATTGCTCTACGCCGTAGAGACTGGCCGCTTCAGCCGTAATACGCGTACCCATGCAGTTATTCTTCACTGCTTCAACAGGGTTCGCTTCAACTAGTGGCACATGCTTATGCGCCGCCGCATGGAACAAAATCTGAGGACGGTATCGCTCAAGCACAGACGAGAGCCTTTGCGCATCTGTAATATCCCCGATCAGCGGAATAATTGGGAAGGGATATTTCTTATCATCGAGTTCCTTATGGATATTGTAGAGGCTGTTCTCGTGACGCTCATACAACAGCAGCTCCTTTGGCTCGAACGACGCAATTTGGCGAGCCACTTCGGACCCAATCGACCCACCCGCACCAGTAATCATGACCGTTTTATCTCTCACTAACTGTCTCGTGGCACGATTGTCGAGATTCACCGGGGCGCGTGACAAAAGATCAGGGATGGACACATTACGGATCTGACTGACGGCGCTTTGATCCGTAAGCAGCTCCTCTTTGCCAGGCAACGCCTTAATTGACACATCATATGGCTCTAGCTTAATAACCAAGTCTCGAAGGAACTCAGGTGTCGGATTGGGCACCGCCACCACAACAACTTCTGGCTTGAGCGCTTCCATCAGTTTGGGAATATCCTGCATCCCCCCCAATACGCGAACTCCGTGAATGCGCTGATTGAGGAGTACACTATTCTCATCAACAAGCCCAATTGGTTGGCAATTAAATACACTGCGCGTCTTCATCTCACGCACAACCCGCTCGCCCGAATCTCCAGCACCAATCACCAGCACCCTTCGCCTTTTCTGAAAGACAACTTTATCCCGCAAAACTCTTGACGACAATCTCACACCGGCAAGAAACCCCACAACGAGTATGGCATCGATCGCAAATATGGAACGAGGATACGTGTCGATCCCCATCACCCAATACACCCAGCCGATAAACGCAACTGTACTCACCAAGACGCCCTTCAGAATATTCTGAAGATCCCACAGACTAGTGTATCTCCACAGACCTTCATTCAGGCCATACAAAGCAAACGCAACCCCCCTTACGGCCACCAACCCGAGCGCCGTTTGCTCGAAGACATAGCGCTCGCCTTGAGGAATATTCCCATCGTATCGCAGAAAAAAAGCCAGGTAGTTGGCCAGAACAATAAGCCCCACGTCGACGACAACAATAATGGGTCGCCTCCATCTGGTAATGAAAGAAGCCAGGCCTGCCCATGGAGAATCTACTGAAAGATCCACTGCAGCCCTGAGTTCCGGAAGCGTAAGAACTACAAATGGCAATTTGGCAATACGAAGCACGGTTTGTAAGATAATGGCGAAATCAAGCCGCAAAGACATATGGCGGACATAGAGCTTCGCCAGCCGTAGCTTTTCCGGAAGAACTGTATTTTGATACGCGTCTTCAGGGTTCGCCGAAGCGGCGAGAATCGCGGCTTCATCAATGTACTTCAATGAAGCCAAGTCCGTAATCCCCGGTCGCACCGTAAGGATCTCGGTAAATTCCTCACGTGCACGCTCCACATAACGAGGCACCTCCGGCCTTGGCCCCACAAGGCTCATATCTCCCAGAAGGACATTCCATAGCTGCGGCAATTCATCAAGCTTAAGCCCCCGCAAAACATGCCCG
This sequence comes from uncultured Nitrospira sp., assembly GCA_902500805.1. Taxonomy (GTDB): domain Bacteria; phylum Nitrospirota; class Nitrospiria; order Nitrospirales; family Nitrospiraceae; genus Nitrospira_D. Next base: position 53,103 of record CABVSA010000015.1, read on the forward strand.
ACTCTGGTGATACGAGAATCTTGGCCAACGGTGATAAGTGAGCCACCGACCGAGTCATTCGCGACCATGGTCCGAAACTTCCGAATCGCGAATGGGCGGAATCCTTGCCCGACCCGAATCTGCCTGAAAATGACAGGCCCGGACGAATCAAGTTTGATCAACAGGGCAATGATAGCCAGAAGCGGCAACGTGATGATCAATCCAAGAGTTGCCAAACAAATATCGCAGGTGCGTTTCATTAGCGTCGGCTCCTCTTCACAAGATCACGAACGATCCCGATGACACGATCAATCTCGTCCTCCGTCATTTTTGAATACAGCGGCAGCGAAACGATTCGCTGGAACACCCCGCTCGAAACCGGGAAATCTTCAGGCCGGTACCTTCCCTTATCTCGGTGATAGGGATGCAGATGTAGCGGGATAAAATGCACACTGCACCCAACACCGGCTTCCTGAAGTTGACGAATGAACTCATCACGGCTGATCCGTAAGCGATCCAACTCCAATTGGATCACGTACAAATGCCATGCATGCTGCACGTGCGGGGCAGTTTGAGGGCAGACGATCTCAGCCAGATCTTTAAACCCTTCCCGATACCTAGCCGCATATTGCTCGCGCCCCTTCCAAAACCGATCGCACTTCTTCAACTGAGCCAAACCGAGGGCAGCAGCAATATCCGTCAAATTATACTTAAATCCAGGTGACAGAATTTCGTAATACCAGGAGCCCTGCGAGGAATAGCGGTTCCATGCATCACGGCTGAGTCCATGTAAACTCATCATCCGCATACGGGCAGCCCACTCAGCGTTATCCGTAGTAATCATTCCGCCTTCGCCGGTAGTAATATTCTTTGTCGCATAGAACGAAAAGCATGTGATATCTGAGATGCTCCCAATCATTTTCCCGTGATATCGCGCCGGCAACGCGTGTGCCGCATCTTCGATCACATGCAAGTTGTTCGCTTTTGCAATCGCATGAATGGGCTTGAGGTCGCACGGATGTCCGGCAAAGTGCACAGGGATGATCGCTTTTGTCTTCTTTGTAATGGCCTTTTCAATCAAATCCGTGTTCAAGTTCAAGGTGCTTTCGGTACAATCCAGTAACACCGGCTTGGCCCTAAAATACGTCACCACCTCGGCCGTCGCCGCGAAGGTCATGGTCGGAACCAGAACCTCATCACCTTCACATATGCCAATCGCCTCAAGCGCAAGATGGAGTGCAGCCGTACAAGAATTCACGGCAATGGCATGTTGGGCCCCCACCATCGCAGCAAATTCTCTCTCGAATTCTCGAACCTTAGGACCCGTCGTCAGCCAGCCTGACCGGAGAACTTCAACGACCTCAGCGACTTCCTCTTCACCCACATCAGACCTATGAAACGGTAGAAAGTCTTTCATTCGCTGAACTCCTCTCTGGTTAAAGACCGCGCACCAAACAAGACACACTTTCCCATAAGCTCAAAAAATCACAATCCTTCTTTGGTGGGGGCAATGGGAACACGGCTGTCCTGAAAGGCGGCGCATTCTAACAACACCTAACCATCAATATTGTACTATAATGGGAAACTCAAGGCTATACAGACAATACTGAGATTAAAACTCTATAATCCAGGGTTCGACGAGTAGCACCTTACGGTGTGGCTCTAACCCCCTGTCAACCCAATGAAGTTTGGCCCTGTGCCGACACCAGAGGAGAGGACCTTGGACTAGAGCAGCGTATTCAGCGATAGATTGGCTTTAGAGAACGACCTTGAAGGTGCGGAATTCGTTGCATCTGGCGACTTCGACCATAACACCGAGAATGTCATCCACGGCGGTGGCGAACAGTTCCTCTGTATAACTGCCGTTGTCAGATAGTGGACGCTATGGATTGCCACCTCATGCCAGCGGCTGTTGAGGGGCCCCTGCGTTTGTCGGTTTTGGTATGGGCTCTAGGCACACTGCCAAAATTTCCGGAGTCCCCTCTGTATCCTGTAATTTCGAGAAACGCCTCAACCACCAGCTATCGATAGAATGTGGTGACAGCGTCGACGACCTCTGCCTGCTGAGCGGGTGTCAGCTCCGGGTAGATCGGAATCGCGACGGTCTCGTTGGCCGCGCGTTCCGATTCGGGGA
>CABVSA010000016.1 GCA_902500805.1 uncultured Nitrospira sp.
TCGAGATGTTCCGCAAGGTGTTGGATGAGGGGCAGGCGGGGGACAACATTGGCGTCCTCCTCAGGGGCACGAAGAAGGAAGATGTAGAGCGGGGGATGGTGTTGTGCAAGGCGAAGACCATCACGCCGCATACGAAGTTTAAGGCGGAGATCTATGTGTTGACGAAGGAAGAGGGTGGGCGGCATACGCCGTTCTTTAACGGGTATCGGCCGCAGTTTTACTTCCGGACGACGGATGTGACGGGGGTGGTGCAGTTGAATCCGGGGGTGGAGATGGTGATGCCGGGGGACAATGTGAGTGTGTCGGCGGAGTTGATCAGTCCGATCGCGATGGATCAGGGGTTGCGGTTTGCCGTGCGGGAAGGCGGCAAGACGGTCGGTTCGGGCGTGGTCACGGAAATCTTGGCCTGAAGTTGGGAGCTGTCAGCTGACAGCTAAGGAGAGTTGAGATGCGCGAGATTATCGACATGGCTTGTACGCTCTGCAAGCAGCGGAATTACTCGACCATGAAGAATAAGAAGAACGATCCGGATCGGTTGGAACGGAACAAGTTCTGCAAGTTTTGCCGGAAGCACGTGCCTCATAAAGAGGTGAAGTAAGGCGAGGTGTGAAGGGTGGATCGTGTTGGGGTGGGGAGCCTCACCGATTGGCTGATGCCTCACGCCGTACGTTCTAGTAGGGGCATGGTGTCAATGGCAGCACATCGGTCTCCAAAACCGAGAGTCTAGGTTCAAATCCTAGTGCCCCTGCCAAGCTGAAAGTGCTTCTGATGTCGACCTTGCGGGTGATGTTGCAACCATGAGGCGCTTGCGACAGAGCTTCATGGGTTGGATAAGATGGTTTGCGGGGCTGCGGAGATTTTGGTGTTTGTGGGGCTGTAAAGCGCGGAGTATCTGATGTTCAAGCGTATGACAGAGTCAATTCGGTTGTTTGTGACGGACGTACGGACCGAGATGAAAAAGGTCTCGTTTCCGAGTCGTGCAGAAACTATCGGCTCAACAACAGTCGTTATTGTGTTCTGTATCCTGATGTCGGTCTACCTGTCCGTCATTGACTCATTCCTCTCCTGGTTGGTTGGGAAGCTCATTTGAATCAGCCAAGAAGAGGGACTGCAGTATTTCATCGAAGGCCTGAGGGTGGTGCATGACAAAGAACTGGTACGTCATACATACGTACGCGGGGTTTGAGGGGCGTGTGAAGACCAGCCTCATGGAGCGTGCGAGTCAAATGGGGCTTGTGGAGAAGGTTGGACAGGTGCTTGTTCCAACGGAAGACGTGATTGAAATCAAGGATGGGAAGCGGCGGACCTCTCGCCGGAAGTTCTTCCCGGGATATGTTCTGGTGGAATTGGAGTCTCCGCTCGCGGACGAGACGCTCCAGATGATTAAAGAGACTCCCAAAGTGACGGGGTTTGTCGGTGGAGGGGTGGTGCCGACACCGCTCACCAATGAGGAAGTCGAGTCCTTGCTCAAGCAAGTTGATGCGGGTCAAGCGGAACCGCGTGAGCAGGTCAAATTCATCAAGAGTGATAATGTCCGCATTATTGATGGTCCGTTTCTGGGGTTCAATGGAGTGGTGGAGGAAGTTGATCAGGATCATAGCCGATTGAAGGTCATGGTCAGCATCTTCGGTCGGTCGACCCCGGTTGAATTGGGATTTCTGCAGGTTGAACGGATTTAATGCAGCGGTCAGCGGTTAGCCGTCGGCTCTCAGCTTAGACTGAAGGCCGAAAGCTCAAGACTGAAAGCTCGGGAGAGGAGACATGGCAAAAGAAGTTTCAGCGCAGATTAAATTGCAAATCCCGGCCGGTAAGGCCAATCCGGCGCCTCCGGTGGGTCCGTCGCTGGGCCAGCATGGCGTCAATATCATGGAGTTTTGTAAGCAGTTCAATGCCAAGACTCAGAAGGAGGGGGACAGCATCATCCCCGTTGTCATCACGGTCTATAAGGATCGTACATTCAGCTTCATCATGAAGACGCCTCCGGCTTCGGATTTGCTGAAGAAGGCCGCCGGAGTCATTAAGGGCTCTGGTGTCCCGCAGAAAGATAAAGTGGGAAAAATTACCAGGCAGCAGCTGAACGAGATCGCGCGCAAGAAAATGGGTGATCTGAACGCGGCCGATGTGGAGGGGGCAGCCAGAATTATCGAAGGGACTGCGCGCAGCATGGGTGTTGTGATTCAGGGTTAATTTTCGAGACCGAAGGAGCGGCAGGCTATGGGAAAGAAGATGAATGCGGCGCTCAAGAATGTTGAGCCGCGTGTCTACGGATTGCGCGAAGCGGTTGAGACCGTGAAGCGCTCGGCGTTTGCGAAGTTCGATGAGTCGGTCGACCTGGCGCTTCGGCTCGGGATCGATCCCAAGCGCTCGGATCAGCTTGTTCGGGGAACGGCGGCGCTTCCTCATGGGACGGGGAAAAAGGTTCGGGTGCTGGTCTTTGCCAAGGGCGAAAAGGAGCAGGAGGCGAGGCAGGCGGGAGCCGACTATGTGGGTTCCGACGAGTTGATGGAAAAAATCAAGGGCGGGTGGATGGACTTTGATTGTGCCATTTCTACCCCTGACCTCATGGCGTCCGTCGGAAAGCTCGGGAAAGTGCTCGGACCTCGGGGGCTGATGCCGAATCCTAAAACGGGAACCGTGACATTCGAGGTCGGGAAGGCTGTTGCCGATATCCGGAAGGGACGAGTTGAATTCAAGGTTGAAAAGGCTGGTATTGTGCATGTGCTGGTCGGAAAAGTGTCCTTTGATCCGGCGAAGCTCTACGAGAATGCGTCGGCCATTCTTGAATCTGTCATTAAGGCCAAGCCTGCTTCCTGCAAGGGGCGCTACCTCAAGAGCGCCACGATTACGAGCACGATGGGACCGGGAGTGAAGTTGGATGCCATCGCACTGATGAAGCAGTGGAGTTAGATGAAGGACGTCGGTCATCAGTGGTCGGTCGGGAAGACCCGGTAGGTCCTGATTGATCAGCGGTGGATGGCGAATCCTCGAAGAAGGAGAGCGATGAAGAAGGAAGAAAAGGTTACGACAGTGGCGGCACTGGCCGAAAAGTTTGGTCGCGCCAGGTTGGCTATCTTGACGGAATGCGTGGGTCTTCCTGTCAATGACGTCACAGAGTTGCGCAAGCAACTCCGAGGGGTCAAGGCCGAATACCGAATTGTGAAGAATACGCTCGCGGCTCGTGCTGCCGAGGGCACGGCGTTGATGGGGCTCAAGGAGCATCTCAAGGGACCGACCGGTGTTGTCATTGGGTATGATGATCCTGTGTTGCCGACCAAGGTGTTGAAGGATTTTATCGGAGCGGAGAAGCGCGAAGAGAAAATTAAAATGACGGCCGGTATGCTGGAAGGCAAGCTTCTTCAGCCGGCTGATCTCGTCGCCGTTGCAAAACTGCCTAAGAAGGAAGTGCTCATCGCGATGTTGCTCTCGGCCATGCAAGGGCCGATTCGTGGGGTTGTGTATACATTAAGTGCGGTGCTGTCAAAATTTGTCAGAGTCATTGCAGCCATTCAGGATAAACGGAAAGGAGAAGGGGAAATGCCAGCTACAGAAGGAAAATTGTCACAAGAGGAATTGATCAAGGCGATCGAGGGTATGAGCGTTCTCGATCTGGCTGAGCTTGTCAAGGGATTGGAAACGAGATTTGGTGTTACGGCTGCCGCACCGGTTGCGATGGTGGCGGCACCGGCTGCAGGGGGTGGGGCGGCTGCACCGGCTGAAGAGAAGACGGCATTCGATGTTATTCTTGCATCCGCACCGGCAGACAAAAAGATCCAGGTCATTAAGGTGGTTCGTGAGCTTACCAATCTCGGATTGAAGGAAGCCAAGGATCTGGTTGAAGGCGCTCCGAAACCGGTCAAGACCGGAGTGACCAAGGACGAGGCGGATACGATGAAGAAAAAGCTCGAAGAAAGCGGTGCAAAGGTCGAAGTCAAGTAGGAATATCATTCGTCATAGTCGCCGGTCATTGTGCATGGACGGCAGGTTGATCGTCGGTGGGTTACTCGTGCATGTCATGACCGGTGGCTGCTGTTCACCGCCAACCAGTGTGGAGGAGTAGGAATGTCCGAAACGACTCTGCAGGAGTTCGTCGAGCGGAAAGATTTTTCACGCATTCGAACCAATATCGATATTCCAGATCTGATCGAAATTCAGAAGCGCTCCTACGAGGAGTTTCTGCAATTTGAGGTCGAGCCGGATCGCCGGAAAGATTATGGATTGCAGGCGGCGTTGGCCAGCGTGTTTCCGATTCCCGACTATAACAACACGGCTGTACTCGAATTTTCAAGTTATACATTGGGTACGCCCAAGTACGATGAGCGGGAGTGTCTTGAGCAAGGGATGACGTTTGCCGTTCCGCTGAAATTGCGTGTCCGCTTGGTAGTGTTCGATAAAGAGGATAAAGGGCCCCGCAAAAAGGTGCTCGATGTGCGGGAGCAGGAGGTCTATGTCGGTGAATTACCGCTGATGACCGAACGAGGAACCTTTATCGTCAATGGAACCGAACGAGTCGTCGTCAGTCAGCTCCACCGATCGCCTGGCGCCTCCTTCACTCATGATAAGGGGCGCACGCATGCGAGCGGGAAAGTCTTGTACTCAGCGCGCATTATCCCCTATCGAGGCTCCTGGCTCGATTTTGAGTTTGATGCCAGGGATATTCTCTATGTACGGATCGATCGTCGGCGGAAAATGCCCACCACGATCTTGTTGAAGGCGTTCGGATTTTCGAGTGACGACTTGCTCAAAATGTACTACCCGGTAGAGGAAGTTCGGGTATCAAACGGCAAGATGTTTCGCAAGTTAGATCCGGAGATTCATCATGGACTGCGGTGTTCGGCTGAAGTAACTGACAAGAATAGCAAGGAACCGCTGGTGCGCGAGGGGGCTCGACTGACAAAGGGGATGATCGCCAAGCTCAAGGCGTCCGGAGTGAAGGAGATCCCCATGCTTCCCGGCGAGTTGGTGGGCCGCGCTGTTCTTACCGAGGTGGTCGACTCAAAGAAGAACAAGCTGGCGGAGAAGAATCAGCGGTTGACGGCCGAGATCGTCGAGCAAATCGTTGAGAGCGATGTCGAGGAGTTTAAGGTGATCTATCTCGATATGGCCACAGCCACGCCGGTGATTCTCGATACCTTAGAGATGGAGAAAATCGGGTCGAAAGAGGAGGCGATGGTCGAGATTTACCGCCGCCTGCGACCGGGTGAGACTCCGTCGGTCGATACTGCGCGGGCCTTGTTCGATAATCTTTTTCTGAACTCCAAGAGATACGATCTATCGCCGGTAGGACGTCTCAAGCTCAATAAGAAACTTGGATTGGATTTGCCGCTCGAACAGCGAACTCTCACCGCCCAGGATATCGTTGAAGTCATTCGGTATCTCGTGAATCTGAAGATCGGGAAGGGAGAAATCGACGACATTGATCACTTGGGTAATCGGCGAGTACGATCCGTCGGTGAATTGCTCGAGAATCAGTTTCGGCTGGGCCTCGTTCGGATGGAGCGCAGTATCAAGGAGCGGATGAATCTCCTTGATATGGAAACGGTTCTCCCGCACGACCTGATCAACGCCAAGCCGGTGGTTGCGGCGGTGAAGGAATTCTTCAGCAGCAGCCAATTGTCCCAATTCATGGATCAAACGAACCCTCTGGCGGAAATTACGCATAAACGTCGCCTATCCGCGCTTGGTCCCGGTGGGTTGACCAGAGAGCGCGCTGGCTTCGAGGTGAGAGACGTCCATCCGTCCCACTATAGCCGTATCTGTCCGATTGAAACACCGGAAGGTCCAAATATCGGGTTGATTACATCGCTGGCCACGTATGCACGGATTAACCAATTTGGATTCATCGAAGCGCCCTACCGGAAGGTTGTCAAAGGGCGTGTGACGGATGAAATTGAGTTTCTCTCGGCGATCGAGGGCGACAAATACATCATCGCTCAGGCGAACTCGAAGCTGGACGGGACCGGTAAATTGATGTCGGAAACAGTGTCATGCCGTCATGGCGGAGACTTTGTCTTGGCCACCCCGGATAAAATCGATTATATGGACGTATCGCCGAAGCAGGTCGTGAGTGTCGCGACGGCGCTTGTGCCATTTTTAGAGCATGACGATGCCAATCGTGCGCTGATGGGATCCAACATGCAGCGGCAGGCTGTTCCGTTGGTCACGTCCGAATCTCCGCTGGTCGGGACGGGGATGGAGGCTGTGGTTGCTAGAGACTCCGGATATGTGATTCAAGCTCGGCGTCCCGGTGTCGTCGAGAGTGTCGATGCGACCCGCATTGTGGTGCGGGCTGAATCAAAGGACGGCAAGAAGGGGAAAGATTCGGGGTTGGATGTTTACGATCTTATTAAGTTTCAGCGATCAAATCAAAATACCTGCATCACGCAAACCCCAGTGGTTCGAATCGGCCAGCCGGTGAAGCAGGGGCAAGTGTTGGGAGACGGGCCGGCGATTGATCATGGAGAGTTGGCATTGGGGAAGAACGTGCTGGTCGCGTTCATGCCCTGGGGCGGATATAACTTTGAAGACGCTATTTTGCTCAGTGAAAAGTTGGTGCGCGAGGATGCCTTCACATCCATCCATATTGAAGAATTCGAGGTAGAAGCTCGTGACACCAAGTTGGGCAAGGAAGATGTGACGCGAGATATTCCCAACGTTGGCGAAGAGGCGCTGAGAAATTTGGATGAGAGCGGCATCATCCGCATCGGTGCCGAGGTCAAGCCGGGCGATATTCTTGTCGGCAAGGTGACGCCAAAAGGCGAGACTCAATTGACCCCGGAAGAGAAATTGCTCAGGGCAATCTTTGGCGAGAAGGCTGGCGATGTGAAGGATACGTCGCTCACGGTGCCTCCTGGGGTTGAAGGCATTGTCGTTGACGTGAAAATCTTTTCGCGCAAAGGGCTTGATAAGGATGAGCGCTCGAAGAGCATTGAAACCGATGACCAAATGAAATTGCAGCGCGATCACCATGAAGAGCTGCGGATCATCGACGAAGAGAAGACGAAGAAGATTCGGAAGCTCTTGCTCGGCAAGGTGGTGGGTCGCGATCTGATGGATCCTGAAAGCGGCGATGTCATCCTGAAGAAGAAGGGGAAATTGACCGCAGAAATTCTCAAGCGATTGCCCGACGACACGGTGCGGCATATTATCCTGAGCGATCCAGACGAGCAAAAGGAGCTGGAGGATGTCGAGAGGCGGGCGAAGGAGCAGATCGAAATCTTGCAAACGCTGTATGACGAAAAGGTCGGCCGCCTAAAACGTGGCGACGAGTTGCCTCCAGGCGTCATCAAGCTCGTCAAGGTCTACATTGCGATGAAGCGCAAGATTCAAGTCGGCGATAAGATGGCCGGTCGTCACGGCAACAAGGGCGTCGTATCTCGAGTGTTGCCGGAAGAGGATATGCCCTACCTTCCGGATGGGACTCCTGTTGAAATTGTTTTGAATCCGCTTGGTGTGCCCTCTCGTATGAATGTCGGGCAGATCTTGGAAACCCACCTCGGATGGGCTGCGAAGGCATTAGGGGTGAAGGTGGCGAGCCCGGTATTTGACGGCGCCTCGGAGAAGGAAATTAAGGAATTGCTCAAAAAAGCGAAGCTGCCAACAAGTGGCCAAGCTCATCTCGTTGATGGAAAAACCGGAGAGCCGTTCGGGAGCCCGGTTACCGTCGGGTATATGTATGTGCTCAAGCTACACCACTTGGTGGACGACAAGATTCACGCCAGGTCCATCGGGCCGTATTCGCTTGTGACGCAGCAGCCGTTGGGCGGGAAGGCCCAATTTGGAGGCCAGCGATTAGGGGAAATGGAAGTGTGGGCTCTGCAAGCGTACGGCGCGGCGTCGACATTGCAGGAATTCCTCACGGTCAAGTCGGACGACGTTCCTGGACGGTCTCGGATGTATGAAGCGATCGTCAAGGGTGAGCCTTTCCTTGAGCCGGGGCTGCCCGAGTCGTTCAATGTGTTGGTCAAGGAGTTACAGAGCTTGGGACTTGATGTCGAATTAGTGAAGACGCAAGACTAACCGCTTGTGTGTCGGCGAGTGGCCGGCATCGGAGGAGGTCATTACCTTGGAAGGCGTATATACATTATTTGAAAAGCAGCGGGATTCTGTCTCGTTTGATTCGATGCGTATTCGCATCGCGTCGCCTGAGAAAATCAGATCCTGGTCCTACGGTGAGGTCAAAAAGCCGGAGACGATCAATTATCGGTCATTCAAGCCGGAAAAAGACGGGCTCTTCTGCGCCAAGATTTTTGGCCCGACGAAGGATTGGGAATGTAACTGCGGAAAATATAAGCGGATGAAACATCGCGGAATCGTCTGCGATAAGTGCGGTGTTGAAGTCATTCAGTCGAAGGTCCGTCGCGAGCGGATGGGGCATATCGAATTGGCTGCGCCCGTCGCACATATTTGGTTTCTGAAGGGTGTGCCGAGTCGGATCGGAACGCTGCTCGATATGAGTCTCAAGCAGTTGGAGAAGATTCTCTATTTTGAAAGCTACGTGTGTGTGGACCCGGGGTCAACCGATCTATCAGAAAAAGAGTTGGTTCCTGAGGATAAGTTGCGAACGCTTATTTCGGAGTATGGATCGAGCGGGTTCAAGGTCGGGATTGGGGCCGAGGCGATCCGTGACTTGCTGAGGAAGATTGATATCAATGCCTTGTGGGACGAACTACAGGTCAAAGCCAAAGCGTCCACTTCTGCGGCGATGAAAAAGAAGTACGCGAAGCGGCTTAAGGTGCTTGAAGCATTTAGGAAGTCTGGCAATAAACCAGAGTGGATGATCATGGATGTCATCCCGGTTCTTCCTCCTGAACTGCGTCCCTTGGTTCCGTTGGATGGCGGGCGATTTGCCACGTCCGACCTGAACGATCTCTATCGGCGTGTGATTAATCGCAACAATCGGTTGAAGCGCCTCATGGAGCTGAAGGCGCCGGGTGTCATTATCCGGAATGAAATGCGAATGTTGCAGGAAGCGGTCGATGCCCTCTTTGACAATGGGCGGCGAGGGCGCGCCATTCGTGGACCAAACAAGCGGCCACTGAAGTCGTTAAGCGATATGCTTAAGGGAAAGCAGGGGCGGTTCCGACAGAATCTGCTCGGGAAACGTGTTGATTATTCAGGTCGTACGGTCATCGTCGTCGGGCCTGAGTTGCGCCTGCATCAATGCGGATTGCCCAAGAAGATGGCGTTGGAATTGTTCAAGCCGTTTATCTTTCATAAACTGGAGGCGCGTGGAGCGGCGACAACGATTAAAAGTGCGAAGCGCTTGGTAGAGAAGGAGCGTCCGGAAGTCTGGGATGTGCTTGATGAGGTCATCCGGGAACATCCAGTATTGCTGAATCGGGCGCCAACACTTCATCGATTGGGCATTCAAGCTTTTGATCCGGTGTTGGTGGAAGGGAAGGCGATTCGTTTGCACCCGCTCGTCTGCGCGGCATTCAACGCAGACTTCGATGGAGATCAGATGGCGGTGCATGTGCCGTTGTCCGTGGAGGCACAGGTCGAAGCGCGTGTGCTGATGATGTCCATTAACAATATTCTCTCCCCGGCTAACGGAAAACCAATCGCCGTGCCATCGCAGGACATGGTGTTGGGATGTTACTGGCTGACAAAGGAACGACTCGGAGTCAAGGGTGAGGGGAAAGTCTTTGGGTCGGCTGAAGAGGTTCGAATCGCATTTGATGCCCGTGAAGTGGAAGAACATGCTCGAATCAAGGTGCGCTTGGCCGGCTCACTGGTGCAGACGACCGTCGGGCGGGTGCTGCTGTCGGAAATTCTCCCGTCAGGGCTTCCATTCGCCAATGCGAATAAGCTCATGACGAAGAAGGAGATGAGTAAGCTCATTGATGCGGTCTACCGTCAAACCGGCCATCGCGACACCGTCGAATTTCTGGATAAGATCAAGGATATCGGCTTTACCTACGCGACAAAAGCCGGATTGTCGATCTGTATCGATAACATGCATATTCCCAGTAAGAAAGAAGACTTCATTGGGAAGGCGCAGCGAGAGGTGAATGAGATCGAGAAGCAGTATTCTGAGGGCTTGATCACGAACGGAGAGCGATACAATAAGGTCATCGATATCTGGGCTCATGTCACGGAGCAGGTTTCAAACGAGATGATGAAAGAGCTTGGGGCTGGGGGCGATCCTGGCAAGGTCGAATCGTTTAACCCCATCTTTATGATGGCTGATTCCGGTGCGCGTGGCAGCTCACAGCAAATCCGTCAGCTGGGTGGGATGCGCGGCCTGATGGCAAAACCATCGGGTGAGATTATTGAGACACCGATTACGGCTAATTTCCGTGAGGGGCTGACGGTGTTGCAGTATTTCATCTCGACCCACGGTGCCCGTAAGGGTCTTGCGGATACAGCGCTGAAGACCGCCAATTCAGGGTACTTGACTCGTCGCCTTGTCGACATTGCTCAGGACGTTATTATTCATGAGCTTGACTGTGGGACGCGTGACGGCATTACCGTCAGTGCACTCGTGGAAGGTGGAGAGGTTATTCAGCCATTAGAGGAACGAATTCTTGGCCGTTTGGCGGCAGAGGACATTCGTGATCCAGTGACAGGGGAAATCATTGTTTCCTGGAACGAAGAGATTACTGAGGAGCTGACCAAGTCGGTCGTTGAAGCCGGAGTGGACCGTGTCAAGATTCGATCGGTCCTGACCTGTCAAGCGCCGCGCGGCGTATGTCGAGCCTGTTATGGGCGTGACTTAGCGCGGGGGCGTCTGGTCGAGAAAGGTGAGCCGGTCGGTGTCATCGCGGCACAGTCAATCGGAGAGCCAGGAACACAGCTCACCATGCGGACGTTCCATATCGGTGGTACAGCCAGTAAGGTGGTGGAGCAGACGGTGCTCGAGGCCAAGCATGCAGGGCGGATCAGGTTCATGAGTTTTGATGCGAAGAAGAACGCCGACATTCACAACGCCGGGATTGCTGTTCGCAATAAAGATGGTGAATGGGTGGTCATGAATCGCAATACGAAAATTGCGATCGTCGACGATAGTGGCCGAGAGCGAGAGAAGTACCCCGTTGTGTATGGGGCTAAGATCAAGATCAAAGATGGCGATCCCGTTGTCGTGGGGCAAAAGCTCGTTGAGTGGGATCCGTACTCTCTTACGATCTTAACGGAGGTGGGGGGGAGAATAGCCTACGGAGACATCGTCGAAGGCGTCACGATGAAGGACGAATTCGACGAAGTGACGGGTTTGTCACGTAAGGTGATCATTGAACATACCGGTCAGACACTCCGTCCTCGTGTATCGATCAAAGATGAGGGGGGGAAGACTGCGAAGGTTCCTGGCGGTTCGAATGCCGTTGCGCGGTATTTGTTGCCGGTCGGGGCCCATATCTTCGTCGAGAAGGGGGCCACGGTATTTCCCGGCGACGTCTTGGCAAAGATCCCTCGAGAGACTACGAAAACGAAGGATATTACAGGGGGTCTTCCTCGGGTTGTGGAGCTGTTTGAAGCCCGAAAGCCGAAAGAGCAGGCCGTCATCACGGAAATTGATGGCGAGGTCTCTTACGGCGGGTTTGTGAAAGGACAGCGCAAGGTCCTGGTCGACAATAAAATGGGTGACGTGAAGGAGTATTTTATTCCCAAAGGGAAGCACGTGAACGTGCACGAGGGTGATTGGGTTCGCGCCGGTGAACCCCTCATGGACGGGTCGGCGAATCCGCATGACATTCTGGATGTCCTTGGCCCTAATGAGTTGCAGAAATATTTGGTGGATGAGGTTCAGGACGTCTATCGATTGCAGGGTGTGTCGATCAACGACAAGCACATTGAGATCATTGTGAGGCAGATGTTACGCAAGGTTCGCGTTGAGGACCCTGGGGATACTCAGTTTTTGCCTGGTAGTCAGGTGAGCAAGAGTGTCTTTGAAAGGGAAAATGAGCGAGTGCTTTCGAAAAATGGAACCCCAGCCTTGGGAAAACCTGTGCTGCTGGGTATTACGAAGGCGGCATTGACGACTGACAGCTTTATTTCGGCGGCCTCTTTCCAGGAAACAACGCGCGTTTTGACGGAGGCAGCCATCAATGGTCGGGAGGATAATCTCTTGGGATTGAAGGAGAACGTCATTGTCGGGCGCCTCATTCCTGCCGGATCAGGGTTTGAGGAGTATCGAGATACCTTCGTGATGAGTGAAAAACCAGAAGGCCTGTCTGTTGCTGCCGGAACGTCTGCAGCTGCGCTGACATCAGAGCCAGTGGTGTCAACCGCGCCAGGGGAAAATACTCGATCGTAGCAAAGTTGTGGTCATTCACCCCTTGACAGTTGGTGATCGCATCACTATAATCCGGCGGCTTTGCTGGTGATGAAGCGTACTTGATAGCTTGAAGAGGATCAGAACGTAATGCCTACGATCAATCAGTTGGTTCGAAAAGGGAGGGCATTTGTCAAGTCCAAGACAAAAAGCCCCGCCTTGAGGTCTTGCCCTCAAAAAAGAGGGGTCTGTCTGCGTGTTTATACAACGACCCCGAAAAAGCCAAACTCAGCACTGAGGAAGGTTGCGCGTGTCCGTTTGACGAACGGGATGGAAGTGACGACCTATATTCCTGGAGTAGGGCACAATCTTCAAGAGCACTCGATCGTGCTCGTGCGAGGTGGTCGCGTGAAGGACCTTCCTGGAGTTCGTTACCACTTGGTTCGTGGTGCGCTGGATGCCGTCGGGGTGGCGGGTCGAAAGCAGAGTCGTTCGAAGTATGGAGCTAAACGTCCGAAGTAACCATCTTGTTGTGATGGGTTTAATCTAGATATCAGAATAGGTCACTATGCCACGCAGTAGATTTTTGGGTCAACGGGAAGTACTTCCAGATGTTCGCTATCGAGATAAGTTGGTGGGGAAGTTTATTAATGCACTGATGAGTAGCGGGAAGAAGAGTACTACTGAGCGCATATGCTACGGCGCATTCGATGTGATTCAGGAGAAGACGGGTGGTGATCCGCTCAAGGTATTTAAGGCGGCCGTGGACAATGTGAAGCCAATTGTTGAGGTTAAGTCTCGCCGAGTTGGCGGGGCTTCTTATCAGGTTCCGGTTGAAATCAGGCCGGCTCGCCGTGTTTCTTTGGCTTTGCGTTGGTTGTCGCAGTTTGCTCGTACGCGTGGCGGTAAGAGTATGCGTGAAAAGCTCGCAGCCGAATTGATTGATGCTTCAAATAATACTGGGGCTGCGGTGAAAAAACGTGAAGATGTGCATCGGATGGCCGAGGCGAATAAGGCATTCGCTCATTATCGCTGGTAACGTCGTTCTGTGCTGCAGTTGAGCCGTGCTGCGATTCGCAGATCCGGGTACTCGTGCATCGCAGCAGTATGATGCGGCTTGATCTGCAGCATATTTGTTTTTAGAGGAGTAGAAGTGGCTCGTCAAACGTCGCTGGATCACACAAGAAACATTGGCATCATGGCTCACATTGATGCAGGGAAGACTACGACTACCGAGCGGATCCTCTATTACACAGGAATGACTCATAAGCTGGGCGAGGTTCATGAGGGTGCGGCCACGATGGACTGGATGGAGCAGGAGCGGGAGCGGGGCATTACTATTACTGCTGCCGCGACGACCTGCTTCTGGCGTGACCATCGGATCAATATTATTGATACGCCAGGGCACGTCGACTTTACGATTGAAGTGGAACGTTCGCTCCGTGTGCTTGATGGAGCAGTGGCAGCCTTTGATTCCGTGCAAGGAGTTGAGCCTCAGTCCGAGACGGTTTGGCGTCAGGCCGACAAATATCATGTTCCTCGAATCGCCTTTATGAATAAGATGGATCGGGTTGGGGCTGACTTTTATGGCAGCGTTCAATCCATCATTGATCGGCTTGGGGCGAAGCCAGTTCCGATTCAGATCCCAATTGGTCGGGAGGCTGAGTTTCGCGGCTCCATCGATCTGGTTAGGATGAAGGGGTACTTTTACGACGACGAGACGCTTGGTGCGAAATATAAGGTTGATGAGATTCCTTCCGATCTTCTAGCTCAAGCAAAAGAGTATCGAGAGAAAATGCTTGATGCCGTCGCAGAGTTTGATGATCAGGTGATGGAGAAGTATTTAAACGGTCACCCGTTGACGGAAGAGGAAGTTATGCGGGCCATTCGGGCGGCGACGATCTCGATGAAGATCACGCCGGTCCTTTGTGGCTCCGCCTTCAAAAATAAGGGCGTGCAGCAACTGCTGGATGGTGTTGTTGATTATCTTCCCTCACCGTTGGATATCCCTCCTGTTATGGGCGTCGATCCTAATAGCGGTAAAGAGGTGGAGCGGAAGTCTGATGATGCAGCGCCCTTTGCTGCCTTGGCGTTCAAGATCATGTCTGATCCATTTGCCGGTCAGTTGACCTACTTCCGTGTCTATTCGGGAACCCTTAAGACCGGAACTCCGGTCTTGAACGTGACCAAAGGGGCGAAAGACCGAATTGGTCGGCTCCTGAAAATGCATGCCAATAAGCGAGAAGAAATCGACGAGGTTCATGCTGGAGATATTGTTGCAGCCGTGGGGCTTAAGGGTGCCACTACCGGAGACACGCTGGCGGATGAAAAGCAGCCGGTCCTGCTCGAGGTTATGAAGTTCCCTGAGCCGGTCATTGCGATGGCGATCGAGCCAAAAACCAAGCAAGACCAGGAAAAAATGGGTTTTGCGCTTCAGAAGCTGGCGCAGGAAGATCCGTCTTTTCGCGTTCGAACAGATGAGGAAACGGCTCAGACGATCATTGCCGGGATGGGCGAGTTGCATCTTGAAATTATTGTCGATCGAATGTTGCGCGAGTTCAAGGTCGAGGCCAACGTTGGAAAGCCTGAAGTGGCGTTCAGGGAGACGATCAGGCGAAAGGCTGAAGCTGAATCGAAGTACATTAAGCAGACCGGAGGGCGTGGGCAGTATGGACATGTTGTTTTAACGGTTGAGCCGTCCGAGCCTGGCAAAGGTTTAGAATTCGTCAATAAGACCGTGGGAGGGGCAATCCCTAGAGAGTATATTCCTGCCATTGAAAAGGGCGTTCGGGAGAGGATGGAGACTGGGGTTGTTGCTGGCTATCCGCTCCGGGATGTGAAAGTCACGGTTATCGACGGGTCGTATCATGATGTCGATTCCAATGAAATGGCGTTTAAAATTGCTGCCTCTATGGGTTTTTCTGATGCGTGCAAAAAGGCGGACCCGGTTCTGCTTGAACCAATCATGAAGGTTGAGGTGTTAGTTCCTCAGGACTTCATGGGTGACGTTATTGGGAATCTGAATGGGCGAAGAGGTAAGGTTCAAGGCATGAAAGTCCGAGCCGGTGCTCAGGCAATTGATGCAGTTGTTCCGCTGATGGAAATGTTTGGTTATGCAACGGACCTTCGGTCTCGGACTCAAGGGCGTGCGACATATAGTATGGAGTTTGATCGTTACGACCAGGTTCCGAAGAATATTGCGGAAGCCATCATTAAAAAATAGTGATTGCTGAATCAGGGAGGGAGTAGGGTATGGCGAAGGCGAAATACGAGCGGAAGAAGCCGCACGTGAACATTGGGACGATCGGGCATGTGGACCATGGGAAGACGACGTTGACGGCGGCGTTGACGAAGGTGTGTTCGGATCGCGGGATGGCGAAGTATGTGCCCTATGACGAAGTGGCGAAAGCCTCGGAGAGTCAGGGACGGCGGGATGCGACGAAGATTATGACCATCGCGATCAGTCACGTGGAATATGAGACCGACAACCGGCATTACGCCCACGTCGATTGCCCGGGCCACGCCGACTATGTGAAGAACATGATCACGGGTGCGGCGCAGATGGACGGCGCGATTTTGGTCGTGAGTGCGGCCGATGGCCCCATGCCTCAAACTCGCGAGCACATTCTGTTGGCTCGACAGGTGGGCGTGCCCTACATTGTGGTGTTTCTGAACAAGGCCGACAAGGTCGATGACAAAGAGCTCTTGGAGTTGGTGGAGCTGGAAGTACGGGAGTTGCTCACGAAGTATGGGTTCCCGGGGGATAAGACGCCGATCATCCATGGCAGTGCGCTGAAGGCGATGGAGGCGGATCAGGGGGAGTTGGGTGTGCCCTCCATTATGAAGCTCTTAGAAGCGGTGGATACGTACATTCCGACGCCGCAGCGGCCGATTGAGAAGCCGTTCCTGATGCCGATTGAAGACGTGTTTACGATCAGTGGCCGGGGGACGGTGGTGACGGGGCGTTGTGAGCGGGGCATTGTGAAGGTGGGGGATGAAATCGAGATCGTGGGGTTGCGGCCCACTCAGACGACAGTGGTGACGGGCGTCGAGATGTTCCGCAAGGTGTTGGATGAGGGGCAGGCGGGGGACAACATTGGCGTCCTCCTCAGGGGCACGAAGAAGGAAGATGTAGAGCGGGGGATGGTGTTGTGCAAGGCGAAGACCATCACGCCGCATACGAAGTTTAAGGCGGAGATCTATGTGTTGACGAAGGAAGAGGGTGGGCGGCATACGCCGTTCTTTAACGGGTATCGGCCGCAGTTTTACTTCCGGACGACGGATGTGACGGGGGTGGTGCAGTTGAATCCGGGGGTGGAGATGGTGATGCCGGGGGACAATGTGAGTGTGTCGGCGGAGTTGATCAGTCCGATCGCGATGGATCAGGGGTTGCGGTTTGCCGTGCGGGAAGGCGGCAAGACGGTCGGTTCGGGCGTGGTCACGGAAATCTTGGCCTGAAGAATAGACGGTTGATGGTTACCGTAGGAGTAAAGAAGTGAAAGTCGACCAGCGTATAAGAATTCGGTTGAGAGGCTTTGACTACCGTGTATTGGATCAATCGGTAGGAGAAATTGTTGAGACTGTTCGTCGCAGTGGAGCGAAAGTCGTTGGTCCTATTCCATTGCCTACTCGTATTGAGAAAATTACAGTCCAGCGGTCGACGCATGCCGATAAGAAATCTCGAGAGCAGTTTGAAATGCGAACTCATAAGAGACTGCTCGATATCATGGAGGCAACTCCCGAGACCATGGATTCATTGATGAAACTTAATCTTGCGGCGGGAGTGGACGTTGAGATTAAGTTGTGAGTGATGGATTTTTTTGTTTCGCGGTGAGTGGGTGATTGGACTGATTTAAGGGCACGGTATATTGGGACAATATGACAAACGGACTAATTGGTAAAAAGCTCGGCATGACACAAGTCTTTGATGAAACTCGCCTTACTCCTGTAACGGTGATTGAGGCGGGGCCTTGTCGAGTAGTGGCGGTTCGTACGAAAGCGCAAGATCATTATGAGGCGGTCCAGCTTTCTTTTGGAGAGGTGAAGGAGCGCCGTCTTTCCAAAGCAGAGCTCGGGCATTTGAAGAAGAGTCAGGCTCCTGCGAGCCGTATCTTGCGTGAGTTTAAGAAGGATGGTGAGTCAGCAGTCGGGCAGTTAATTACCGTTGGGATGTTTAAGAAGGGTGACTGGGTTGATGTGATCGGTGTGTCAAAGGGGAAAGGGTTTCAGGGAGTCGTCAAGCGACATCACTATGCGGGGGGTCCTGAATCGCACGGGTCCATGTTTCATCGGGCTCCTGGTTCTATTGGAGCGAGTTCGTTCCCATCTAGAGTGTGGAAGGGGAAGACGTTGCCGGGGCACATGGGGGCGGAGCGCGTGACTGTTCAGCGACTAAAAGTGGTTGAGTCACGGTCTGAGGAAAATCTTTTATTCATCCGAGGGGCGGTTCCTGGTGCTGCGAATGGAATCGTTGTCGTTCGGAAATCGAAGAAGAGCTAGTATGCCTACGATCGATTTGGTTGATTTGAAAAAGAAGAAGGTTGGTACGGTTGAGTTGTCAGCTCAGGTATTTGGTTGTGAGCCTCGAGCTGCGCTCGTCCACGAGGCCGTTGTCATGCAACGTGCGTGTGAGCGTCGTGGGACTGCTTCGACTTTGCGCCGTGGTGAGGTGAGTGGATCAGGGAAGAAGCCTTGGAAGCAAAAGCATACAGGCCGTGCGAGGGCTGGTTCGCTTCGATCTCCGGTGTGGCGTCACGGTGGTAGTGTGTTTGGGCCAAAGCCGAGAAGCTATGCCTACTCAATGCCAAAGAAGAAGTATCGTGCTGCACTTCAAAGCGCATTGTCTGCAAAGGTGGCAGGTGGAAACTTGTTTGTCGTTGCCAATCTGTCTCTGGAACAGCCTAAGACCAAGTTTCTGGCGCAGGCATTGAGTGGCTTTGGTGGGGGCGCAGAGGTGCTGTTGATTGCAGGGAAGAGTCAGTCTGGCATCATGCAGGCCGCTGGTAATTTGGTATCCGTGAAGGTGCTCGGTGCTGATCAACTGAATGTCTATGATGTTGTTCGTGCTCAAGTTGTTGTGGTTTCTGAACATGAATTGGCTGCGATAAACGAGGTCTGGTCATGAAGGTCGGTATGCACTGGATACTGGTCCAACCGCTGTTGACGGAAAAGATTACAGGCCTTCGCGAAAAAAACAACACGGTTGGTTTTGTGGTTCATCCTGAGGCAAATCGTGTCCAGGTGAAACAAGCAGTCGAGTCCTTGTTGAAGGTCAAGGTTGAGAAGGTGAATTTGATGAACGTGCGCGGGAAAATGAAGCGTCTTGGCCGATTTGCGGGTAGGCGGTCGGACTGGAAGAAAGCATTTGTCACACTCAAGGAAGGCGAAAAGCTTGAGATGTACGAAAGTGCTTAGTCGGTGTCTGTATCACTCGTAGTTATTTAAGCGCGGAAATCTAGGAGTCGTCTTCATGGGAATAAAAGTGTATCGCCCCACCTCACCTGGTCGTCGGGGGATGACTGCAGTGGGAACCGAAGAATTGACCAGCAAGAGGCCTGAGAAATCGCTGACCTCTTTTCATCTGCGGACCGGCGGGCGCAATAATGATGGTCGGACTACAGTTCGGTTTCGTGGAGCTGGCCACAAGCGACTCTATCGAATTATTGATTTTCGTCGAGATAAAGTTGGTGTGCCGGCGAAAGTCACTGCAATAGAGTATGATCCTAATCGCTCTGCAAGGATCGCTCTCTTGAAGTACCGAGATGGAGAGAAGCGTTATATTTTAGCCCCAGTCGGGCTTGCCATTAATGATGAGGTGCAATCGGGTCCGCAGGCTGAAATTAGGCCTGGAAATGCATTGCCGTTGGTGAATATGCCGCTCGGTACCACGATTCATAACATTGAGCTCAAGGCAGGTAAGGGTGGGCAACTCATACGGAGTGCCGGAGGATTCGCGCAGGTTATGGGTCGTGATGGCGAATATGTACAGGTTCGGCTCAAGTCTGGAGAGATGAGGAGAGTTTTGGGTCACTGTATGGCAACTGTTGGCCAAGTGGGAAATGT
Source organism: uncultured Nitrospira sp. (assembly GCA_902500805.1). Taxonomy (GTDB): domain Bacteria; phylum Nitrospirota; class Nitrospiria; order Nitrospirales; family Nitrospiraceae; genus Nitrospira_D. Next base: position 19,271 of record CABVSA010000016.1, read on the forward strand.
GGATCATGAAAATATCAGCGTAGGGAAGGCGGGCAGAAACCGGTGGAAGGGAAAGAGGCCGCATGTTCGAGGTGTGGTCATGAATCCCGTTGACCATCCGCATGGCGGTGGAGAGGGGAAATCTGGGCAGGGTAATCCGCATCCGGTTTCTCCATGGGGACTTCCCACTAAGGGCTATAAGACGAGACAGAATAAGAAGACCGATAAGTTCATAATTGCCCGACGTAAGTCAGGAGTGCGCAATGCCTAGATCGGTAAGTAAGGGGGCGTTTGTTGACGGCCATCTTCTCGAAAAAGTCGAGCGGATGAATCAGACCAAGGATCGAAAGCTGATCAAGACATGGTCGAGACGATCAACTGTAGTGCCTGATATGATTGGCCATACGTTTGCGGTGCATAATGGGAAGAAATTCATCCCGGTCTTTGTCACCGAAAATATGGTAGGACATAAACTCGGTGAATTTGCGCCAACGCGTTTTTTTAAGGGGCACGGTCAGGCGAAGACTGAAAAAGCCGTTGCGCTGAAGTAGTATCGTTGGTCGGGCGATCGGTTTTTTGAGCTGCTGAAGATGCCAATTTGAATTTGGAGCACTGAAGGGTGACGGGATTGTACGATGACTGAAGCACATGCCATTCTCAGGTTCGTCCGTGTTGCGCCACGAAAGGCAAGGCCGGTGATAGATATGATTCGCGGTCAGCAAGTTCCAATGGCGCTGGCCATGCTGAAGCATACTCCTCGCCACGCGGCGCGCGTGGTTGAGAAGCTTCTACGCTCTGCTGTGGCTAATGCGGAATTGAAGGAGTTGGGAGATAGTGAATCGATGGTGGTCTCGAGGGCTTTTGTTAACGGTGGGCCTACGTACAAGCGTGTGAGGGCTAGGTCCATGGGCAGAGCCAATGCGATTCAGAAGCGCACTAGTCATATTACGGTCGCGGTCACAGCATCTGATGGTCGGGGGCAAAGGAAGTAGGCTGATTTTAATTTATTGAGGCATAGCGAGCATGGGTCAGAAAACACATCCAATTGGTTATCGGCTGGGTTACAACTATACCTGGAGCTCTCGTTGGTATGCGGGGAAAGATTATGCCAAGTTGCTTCATCAGGACGTGAAAATTAGGAAGGTCGTGAAGGCTCGGCTTTATCATGCGGGGGTTGCGAAGGTAGAAATTGAACGTTCAGGCGATCAAACCAGAGTGATTATACATACCGCCCGTCCCGGTATCATCATTGGTCGAAAAGGTGCGGAGGTTGATAAGCTGAAGGCCGATCTTGAGAAGCAGTATGGAGGGCAGGTTTACGTTACGGTAAAAGAAATCAAGAAGCCCGAACTTGATGCGCAGCTAGTCAGTGAAAATGTCGCGACGCAGCTCGAAAAGCGAGTCGCATTTCGGAGGGCGATGAAGCGCAGCGTGCAGTCAGCGCTGCGACTTGGAGCGCAAGGGATTAAGATCATGGTAGCCGGACGCTTGGGTGGTGCTGAAATCGCCAGGACCGAGTGGTATCGGGAAGGGCGTGTGCCTCTACATACGCTTCGTGCTGAAATCGATTATGGCTTTGCGGAAGCTCATACAACCATGGGACAGATCGGGGTGAAGACCTGGATCTATAAAGGCGAGCTTCTTCCGGTGCAACCCATGAAGGCGGAATCAACTTTAGACAGACGATTTGGTTGAGGAGATTGAGCTGTGTTAGCCCCTAAGAAAGTCAAATTTAGAAAGATGCAAAAAGGCCGCATGAATGGGAAGGCCTATCGTGGCGGTCAGATTACTCTGGGTGAATTTGGGCTAAAGGCGTTAGAGCCAGGATGGGTGACGAGCCGTCAAATAGAAGCTGCACGTATTGCTATTACGCGATATGTGAAGCGAGGCGGACAGGTTTGGACCAGAATTTTCCCCGATAAGCCCATTACAAAAAAGCCGGCTGAAACTCGAATGGGAAAAGGGAAAGGCAACCCAGAGTACTGGGTGGCAGTCGTGAAGCCAGGTCGGATCTTGTACGAAATGGATGGAGTCACTCCAGAAACGGCCAAGGAGGCGTTCAGACTCGCCTCTCACAAGTTGCCGGTCGCCACGAAGTTAGTCGTCCGCGGTGAGTTCGGGTAAAGGCAAAACGTCAACTTGGGATTGAAGTTGGGGAGCTGATATGGCGCTAGATGTAAAAGAGCTAAGAGGGATGGCTGCGGGTGAGCTCTACGAGAAGGAGCAGCAGCTCGTACAGGAACTGTTTACGCTCCGTTTTCAGTTCGGGACGGGTCGCCTTGAAAATCCAATGCAAATTCGGAAGACCAAGCGTGATATCGCGCGAGTGAAAACCATCCTTAATCAGGTTCGGAGCCAAACGGACGAGTCGAAAAGGTAAGGAGTGCTATGACTGAGGTGGTAAAACGGCGTCATTGGTACGGTGATGTCGTCAGTAACAAGATGCAGAAGACGGTGGTCGTCGTGGTGTCTCGATCAGTTGTTCATCCTATCTACAAGAAAGTACTTAGAAGGGTGACGAGGTTAAAGGCTCACGATGAAGGTGGCATGTGTAAGATTGGGGATCGCGTGAAGCTGGTTCAAACCCGCCCGTTGAGCAAAGAAAAGAACTGGCGCGTCGTTCAGGTTATGGAGAAGGGGCAGCCTGAAAAATAGAAACGTTCTTTTGGTGCCGTTCGATATTTGAGATTCGTAGGAATATATCAATGATTCAGAACTATACATACATGGACGTAGCGGATAACTCCGGGGCCAAGCAAGCCATGTGCTTTCATGTCTTCGGGGGGACACGTCGTCGCTATGCATCCTTAGGCGATGTCGTTGTCGTGGCTGTCAAGGAGGCTATCCCTCAGGCGAGTGTGAAGAAGGGAGATGTGAGCCGTGCAGTTATTGTGAGAACCACGAAGGAAGTTCGTCGGGAGGACGGCTCTTACATCAAGTTTGATCGCAACGCATGCGTTCTCATTAATAAGGACGGCGAGCCAATTGGCACACGTATCTTTGGCCCCGTCGCACGAGAACTGCGTTGGAAGAAATTCATGAAGATCATCTCATTGGCACCAGAAGTTTTATAGGGTCGAACGAGCGAGGGGCGTTGTGCAAGTACTCTCAAAAAGCAGAATTAGAAAAGGCGACACGGTGGTTGTTATTTCCGGTCGGGAGCGCGGTAAGACGGGGAAGGTCATGTCGGTAGACCTTCGAGCGGGAAAAGTGGTCGTGGAAAAACTGAACATTATGAAACGACACACTAAACCTAATCAGAAGGCAAAGCAGGGCGGTATCTTGGAGAGAGAGGCGCCGCTTCAAATTTCTAATGTGATGTTTTTCTGTCCGGTCACGCAGAAGCCGACGCGGGTAGGAATACGAACTCAAGCCGATGGGCGACGAGTGCGCTTTAGTAAGAAATCTAACGAGATTCTGGAATAGGGTTGGCAATGGCTAAGGAACCAAAAAGTAAAGCGACAGGTAAACCCACTGAGCGAAAATCAGTAAAGAAAGAGGCACCCCAGCTTGATCAGGGAAGTGCCGAGTCCAAGTTTCGGCCAAGACTTCGAGATATCTACGAGCAGCAGGTCGTGCCAGCTTTAATGAAGGAATTTGGCTATAAGAATGTCATGCAGGTTCCCAAGCTTGAGCGGGTTGTATTGAACGTCGGTATGGGTGAGGCAATCCAAAATGTAAAGCTTCTGGAAAGTGCTGTGACTGAATTAGGGATGATTACGGGCCAGAAGCCGGTTGTGACCCGCGCAAAAAAGGCTATTGCCGGATTCAAGCTCAGGCAGGGTCTTCCTATCGGGGCAAAGGTTACGCTTCGTAGCCGGCGAATGTATGAATTTTTTGACCGATTGGTAACGCTAGCGCTTCCTCGAATACGAGATTTTCGTGGCATTTCACCAAAGGCGTTCGATGGTCGAGGTAATTATACCCTTGGGCTGAAGGAACAACTGATTTTCCCAGAGATTAAGTATGACGAGGTGGCTTCGATTCACGGTATGGACATCACGGTTGTCACCACGGCCAAAACGAACGATGAAGGAAAGTCTTTGTTGAAGCATCTTGGGATGCCGTTCAGAACATAGCAGCAGCGCGCGTATCGGATGTCAGTTGGACGGAAGGAGTTTCTGTGTCACGTTTAGCACTACGAAATAAGGCTGCGACGAAACCAAAGTTTTCTACCCGCCAGTATCATCGCTGCGGTGTGTGTGGGCGGGTGCGGGGGTATTTGCGTCGGTTTCGAATGTGTCGAATTTGTTTTCGCCTATTGACGCTCAAGGGTGAGATCCCGGGAGTAAGAAAGTCAAGCTGGTAGGTCGGCGTTTATGGGCAGATGGCAGTCAACAAATGAATAGCACTGAGGGGTAGAAGGACATAGCATGGTTACCGATCCAATCGGCGATCTTCTGGTTAGATTGAAAAATGGCGCCCAGCGGCGTTTTGAAACAGTGACGGTTCCAACCTCAAAGCTCAAACGAGCGATTCTCGAGATTTTGAGGCGAGAGGGATACGTTGAGGGAGTTGAAGATAGCACTGAGGATGGACATCCTGTTCTGCATGTGCGCCTTCGCTATATCGGGGAAGGGCAACCCATGATCACGGGGCTCGAGCGAGTCAGTAAGCCAGGCCGGCGGGTCTATGTTGGCAGTCAGGATATTCGAAAAGTTCGAAATGGAATTGGTGTATCGATCCTTTCGACGTCTAAGGGAATCATGACGGATCAAGAATCTCGCAAAAGTCATCTCGGGGGCGAGGTTCTCTGCTCAGTGTGGTAAGGATATCGGTTGTTCGAACCTCGGGGTGAAGGGTGTAAGAGATCATGTCACGTATTGGGAAAATGCCGATCACCATTCCAGCCGGAGTGGAAGTGAAGACTGTTGGGGCAACTGTGACTGTGAAGGGTCCCTTAGGGAAATTGGAATGGCCAATGGTCCAGGGGCTTGATGTGGCCATTAAGGATGGTCAGGTTCTTATCGGTAGATCCAGTGATGATCGTAAGATAAGAGCTTTACATGGACTCACTCGTGCTGAGCTGAGCAACATGGTCCAGGGTGTCACGAAGGGGTACGAACGTTCGCTAGAGATCACCGGGGTTGGCTACAAGACGCAGCTTCAAGGTCGGACTTTGAGCTTTAATGTCGGGTATATCAATCCGGTTCTTTATCAAGTCCCAGCCGGGATTGATGTGAAGGTTGATAAGCAAACCCTCATCAATGTCAAAGGGGTTGACAAGCGATTGGTTGGCCAAGTTGCGGCGGATTTACGAGCGATTAAACCCCCAGACGTGTATAAGCAAAAAGGTGTTCGTTATGCCGGCGAAACCTTGCGTAAAAAAGAAGGCAAAACTGGGAAGTAGGAACTGACAATGAATGCTGCAGATAAATTTCGACAACTAGAACGGCGGCGCAAGCGCGTACGCCAGACGATTCTTGGCACATCTGAGCGTCCTCGTCTGAATGTTTTTAGGAGCACAGCTCATATCTATGCCCAGGTGATTGATGATATTCGAGGAACCACTCTTGCTGCGGCGTCCTCTCTGGATAAGTCGATTCGTACAACCATCAAGTCAACAGGTGGAATTGAGGCGGCCAAAGCTGTAGGGAAGTTGATCGCCGATCGGGCTAAAGCCGTGAAGGTGACGGCGGTGGTCTTTGATCGGGGTGGCCGAATGTACCACGGCCGCATCAAAGCATTGGCTGACGCATCTCGTGAGGGTGGCCTGCGATTTTAACGGAACACCCTAAGCTGCATGAGCGTGTAGGGTCGGTGACGATTCCTTAATATCGGAAATTAACTGAACGTTGGACTGAGGGGTGAGAGCGTGCGAGTCAATCCCGATGAGCTAAGCCTAAAGGATAAAGTAGTGTTTATCAATCGAGTGGCAAAAGTTGTTAAAGGTGGGAAGCGCTTTAATTTTTGCGCGCTCGTGGTGGTTGGTGATGGTCATGGATGGGTTGGGATTGGTAAGGGCAAGGCTGCAGAGGTGCCCGTTGCGATTTCAAAAGCCGTGGAGCAGGCAAAGAAGCATCTTGTCCACGTTCCTCTGAAAGGTGGGACGATTCCGCATGAAGTTCATGGTCTCTTTGGGGCAGAGCATGTCATGTTAAAGCCTGCTGTCGATGGGACGGGGATTATCGCGGGAGGCGCGGTTCGTGCGGTTGTGGAATTGGTTGGTGCTCACAATGTTATCGCGAAGACCTTGGGGCGTGGGAATCCGTTCAATACGGTTCGTGCTACCCTCGATGGTCTCACGCAATTGAGAAATGTCGAGGATGTGCTTCGCCACCGTCGGCAGCCGACGGTGGAAGGGCATGAAAGGGCTACGGTCTGATGGGAACGACAGCGGCAAAAAAAAAGGCAGCCCCTGAGGGGCAGTGTGTGCAGGTGACGTTACGGCGAAGTCCAATTGGTACACCGCAAAGCCATCGGCTTGTTCTGCGTGGATTAGGCCTACGGCATATTCGTCAGACGGTGATACGTCCGGACACGCCCCAAGTGCAAGGGATGATTCGAAAGGTTGGCTATCTGCTCGAGGTTGGACGTCCATGAATCTTCATAATTTGGCTCCAGCACCAGGATCAAAAAAGCGTCGAAAACGGATCGGGCGAGGACCAGGCTCTGGCCATGGAAAGACCGCAACCAAAGGACATAAGGGAATATTAGCACGGTCTGGTGGAGGGAAGCGTCCCGGGTTTGAGGGTGGCCAAATGCCATTGGTCAGAAGGCTGCCAAAGTTTGGCTTCACAAATCCATCGCGGATTGAGTATTCCATTGTCAATCTGAAGAGTTTTGAGCAGTGGGCAGGGGAAGGGACGGTTACACCTCAGGCGATGGTTGATGCTGGGCTGATCAAGCGGAAGCGGCTGCCGATCAAAATCCTCGGCGTTGGTGAATTGAAGAAATCATTGGTCGTTCAGGCGCACAAGTTCAGTAAATCGGCGGAAGCGAAGATTCAAGCGGCTGGCGGGAGAGTTGAGGTTATCGGCGGTGCTTGAACGTCTTCTGACTAGTTTTCAGAATATCTTTAAGATCCCTGAGCTGCGTACTCGAGTCTTGTTCACGCTCGGTATGCTGGTAGTGTATCGAATCGGATCTCATATTCCAACGCCTGGGATCAACGGTGAAGCCCTCTCCGATTTCCTGCAAAAACAAGGTGGATCGTTACTCGGGTTCCTGGATATTTTTTCTGGCGGTTCTCTGTCTCGGTTGACGATCTTTGCGCTCGGCATCATGCCGTATATCAGTGCATCGATTATTCTCCAGCTGCTCACGGTCGTCATCCCGCATTTGACGAAACTCGCTAAGGAAGGTGAACGGGGTCGTAAGAAAATTATTCAATATACCCGATTCGGGACTATCGGCATTGCATTGATTCAGGGGTTTGGGATTGCCATCGGACTCGAGCAAATGAATCAAGGGGCCTTCGTCCTGAACGCAGGCTGGGGATTCCGTCTGATGACGGTGATCACCCTTACTGCAGGCACCGGATTCTTGATGTGGTTGGGTGAGCAAATCACTGAACGAGGGATTGGCAACGGGATATCCCTGATCATTTTTGCCGGGATCGTGGCTCGTTTACCTGCGGCAGTGGCTCAGACCTACAATCTATACGAAATCGGGCAGCTCAATGCATTTTTGCTGGTTGGGTTGGCGCTCTTGATGGTTGCGGTGGTTGCTGCGATTGTATTCCTGGAAAGTGGTCGCAGGAAAATACCGGTCCAATACGCAAAACGTGTGATTGGACGGCGTGTGTACGGTGGGCAAAGCACACATATCCCCCTGAAGATCAATACTGCTGGTGTTATTCCTCCAATCTTTGCCTCATCAATCATAGCCTTTCCTGCCACGATCGCAGGTTTTTTTGAGACTCCTTGGGTTCAAGCCATTGGCGCACAGCTGGCGCCGGGATCACTTCTATACACACTGATGTATGTTGGCTTGATTGTCTTCTTTTGTTTTTTCTATACCGCAGTTGTTCTCAATCCTGTCGACATGGCCGACAATATGAAAAAGTATGGTGGATTCATTCCAGGCATTCGGCCGGGTCAGCGAACCTCTGACTATATCTATAGCGTATTGACGAAAATTACCTTTGCCGGTGCCATGTATCTCGCCATTGTGTGCGTGATCCCTGAGCTTTTGATCTACAAGCTGAACGTGCCGTTTTATTTTGGTGGTACGTCGCTGCTGATTGTTATTGGCGTTGGTTTGGATACAGCTCAACAAATTGAGTCTCATATGCTTATGCGCAATTACGAGGGGTTTCTCGGAAAGGGCATGGCTCCACTGAGAGGGAGAAGTAGTTAGTTATGCGGGTAGTCTTTCTTGGGGCTCCCGGCGTTGGGAAGGGCACACAGGCCGATAAAATTGTAGCCCAGTATCACATCGCCAAGATTTCAACAGGGGATTTGCTCAGGGCAGCTGTTCGCAATAAAACCTCGCTTGGATTGGAAGCTAAAGGACACATGGATCAGGGCCGTCTCGTTCCCGATTCAGTGGTCATCGGATTGGTAAAGGAAAAGCTGACCGAATTAACACACTCGAAAGAGTTCATCCTTGATGGGTTTCCGAGAAACGTTTCTCAGGCAGAAGCTCTAGCAGCTGTTTTGGATGGCCATGAAATCAAGCTGGATCGGGTCATTAATTTTAGAGTTTCGAGGGATGAGATCATTAAGCGATTGAGTGGACGGCGGAGTTGTCAAAAGTGTCAAGCCACGTATCATGTGGATTTTGCCCCATCAAAGAATGGCACGGCTTGTGATCGCTGTAGTGAACTCTTAGTTCAACGAAGTGACGATCAGCGAGAGGCAGTTGAGACACGCCTCCAGGTGTATGAAGAGCAGACGGCCCCATTGATCAATTTTTATGAACAGCGGCAATTATTGTCCCATCTGAATGGCGCTGAACCGGTCGAGGTTGTCTATCAAGAGCTTGTACGCATTCTGTCGGCATACCAAACGGCATGATCATTCTGAAAACGCCAGCCGAAATCGAAGTTATGGCGGCGGCTTCCCGGGTGGTTGCAGAGGCATTGGAGATTGTGAAAGAGGCAGTTCGGTCTGGTATTAGTACAGACGAACTCGATCTAATCGCTGAAAGGGAAATTAAGTCGCGCGGGGCAATTCCAGCATTTAAAGGGTATAGGAATTACCCGAAAACGCTTTGTGCCTCTATTAATGAGCAGGTCGTTCATGGGATTCCATCCAAACGGAAATTGAAGGATGGAGATATCATCGGGTTGGATCTTGGAGCGATTGTGGGGGGATTTTACGGCGATTCTGCCGTGACGGTTGCAGTTGGTCGAATCGCTCCAGAAGCGGAGAAGTTGGTAGAGGTGACAAGGGAAGCGCTTTACCTTGGGATCAGGCAAGCGGTTGTTGGGAATCGGTTGACGGATATCTCGCACGCCGTGCAGGTTTATGTAGAGGCAGCTGGGTTTTCAGTCGTCACGGAGTTTGTGGGCCATGGCATTGGGCGGCAGTTACACGAAGAGCCTCAAGTCCCTAACTACGGGAAGTCCGGACAAGGGCCTCGATTACAGTCTGGGATGGTTTTGGCGATTGAACCAATGGTGAATATGGGGCGGAGTGCCGTTCGTGTCCTTGATGATCGATGGACGGCAGTCACTGTGGATGGGAGCCTATCAGCGCACTTTGAACATACCATTGCCATACAGCCAACGGGCGCACCTCGTATCTTGAGTGAGTTGGAGAAGCGTTAGACTACCGTTATCAAGAGGGTACAGCCACAGATATGGCAAAAGAAGATATCATTGAGGTTCAAGGTTCAGTCGCTGAGACGCTTCCCAATGCCATGTTCCGCGTCAAACTTGAAAACGGCCATATCATATTGGCTCATATCTCTGGGAAAATGCGTATGCATTTCATCCGTATTTTGCCGGGTGATAAAGTCACGGTGGAGATGTCTCCGTACGATTTGACCAGAGGTCGAATCACCTATCGATTTAAGTAACGGGAGTTGAGAATTGCCATGAAGGTCAAGTCGTCAGTGAAGCCTATTTGCGCGAAGTGCAAGGTCGTTCGCCGTCGTGGTGTCGTGCGAATCCTCTGTAAAAATCCGCGACATAAGCAGCGACAAGGATAGCCGTGGAGTGGCGGCATGGGTGATGCCGAGTTCTGAACATGTAGAGTCAGGAGAGCGGTGCAGCTCGCTCGTACCTGACTGCTCGTATCTGGAGGAAGAATGGCACGTATTGCTGGTGTCGATTTACCAAGGAATAAACGAACGGACATCGGGTTGACGTATGTCTACGGAATTGGGCGGACCTCAGCTCGGCAGATTCTCGCTGAAGCCGGTATTGATGGGGCCGTTCGTATCAAAGATTTGAGCGAAGACAAGATTGTAAAATTACGTGAAATCATTGAGCGTGATTACCGAGTCGAGGGCGATCTTCGGAAAGAGGTGTCATTAAACATCAAGCGGCTGGTAGATTCCGGGACTTACCGAGGTCTCCGACATCGAAAAGGCTTGCCTGTTCGAGGTCAGCGGACCAAAACAAATGCGAGAACTCGGAAAGGACGTCGTGCCGGTGTGAGTAGTAAGCCAAGACCGACCGCAGGCAAACCAGTGGCCCGTCCGTAGTCTACTCCACCATCGAGAGGAGCGAGTATGAGTGTGAAAAAAGGCAAGAAAAAAGAGCGCCGAATCGTTCAGAGTGGAGTGGCTCATGTTCAGGCGTCTTTCAATAATACCATTGTGACCATCACCGATATGAGCGGTAATACGGTGGTCTGGGCAAGTGCCGGGAATCAGGGGTTTAAAGGTTCACGCAAGAGCACTCCCTTTGCTGCTCAGCGCGCTGGAGAGGCAGCAGCGAGAAAGGCAATGGAAAGTGGAATGCGTCAGATTGACGTGTATGTGAATGGGCCTGGATCGGGGCGAGAGTCGGCGATTCGGTCTCTGCAGGGAGCAGGGTTGCGGATCAACATGATTCGCGATGTCACGCCAATTCCACATAATGGGTGCCGTCCACCCAAGCGACGTCGAGTCTAATTCATGCGAGCGAATGAGTCGTAGAGGTTTAGGGTTTCAGGTGGTGGGATAGTCAACGACTCGGGCAGCTCTTTTCCGAGGAGGCATCAGTGGCAAAGTATCGTGGTCCTGTCTGTCGGTTATGTCGGCGCGAAGGTGAAAAGCTCTTTTTGAAAGGCACGCGCTGCATGACGGAAAAATGTGCGATCGAACGCCGAAGCTATCCCCCTGGGCAACATGGACAGGGGCGCCAAAGGACATCCGACTATAGCCTACAGCTTCGTGAGAAGCAAAAACTCCGTCGGATTTATGGCCTTCAGGAGTGTCAATTTCGAGGGGTATTCGAACGTGCCGAACGGCAGACTGGAGTCACGGGAGATGCGCTATTGCGTCTCCTTGAATGTCGTTTGGACAATGTCACCTATCGCCTGGGATTTGGGGCTTCGCGCAAGCAGGCTCGCCAGCTCGTCAGTCACGGTCATTTCAAGTTGAATGGCAAGAAGATTACAGTGGCCGGTGCCTTAGTGAAGCCGGGCGATATTATCGAAATTCGGGAGAGGAGTCGAGATCTCGTAGCGATTCTGGCGGCCTTAGAGTCAGTTGATAGTCGTGGAATCCCAGACTGGCTGGAGCTTGATCGTGGGGCATTCAAAGGGATTGTCCGGGCGCTTCCCGCTAAGGACCAAATTACGTTGCCAGTGAACGAACAGATGGTGGTGGAATTATACTCTCGATAGCCCACGGGTCTGGTTGTTATTCGGTCAGGTGTAAGCCGTCAATGTGTTTGTCACTCGATGGTATGGAGGGTGGGTCATGATCAAAGCGATGAAGGACTTTCAGATCCCAATGCGGGTGGAAGTCGACAAGGATACACAGTCCCCCACATTCGGCCGCTTCACAACTGAAGCGTTTGAACGGGGGTTCGGTACCACGATTGGTAACGCCCTTCGCCGCATTTTGTTGTCGTCGCTTACAGGTGCTGCGGTGACCACTGTAAAGATCGAGGGGGTTGTTCATGAGTTTTCAACTATTTCCGGCGTCACAGAAGATGTCACGGCAATCATTCTGAATATTAAGAGTCTGCGCTTGGCACTCCATACGGATAAACCCAAGACCATTCGGCTGAAAAAGAAAGGGCCTGGCGAAGCGAAGGGGGCAGATATTCTTCACGACGCTGAGGTGACCATCCTCACCCCTGATTTGCATATCGCGACCCTCGACAAGGATGCTACTCTGGATATTGAGATGACAATCAAGCATGGGCGTGGGTATGTTCCGGCGGAACGTAACAAGGAAGAAGGATTGCCGATTGGTGTGATTGCCATCGACTCCGTGTTTTCTCCGATCAAGCGGGTAAACTTTCATGTGGAAAATGCCCGTGTGGGTCGTATGACCGACTATGACAAGCTCGCGATGGAGATATGGACCGATGGCACGATCAGTCCAAGAGATGCTCTTTCCAATGCCGCCGGGATCTTACGAGAGCACTTGGATATCTTCATCAATCCAGAGGAGCGCAGCGAAGGGAAGAGTGAGGCAGGGTACGAGGAATCCCATCGAGAAGTGAATAAGAATCTATCGCGTAGCGTGAATGAATTGGAGTTATCTGTTCGGGCCGCCAATTGTTTGAAGAATGCGAATATCAAGACAATCGCCGACCTTGTCCAAAAGTCTGAAGGGGAGATGCTACGGACGAAGAACTTCGGCAAGAAATCTCTCAATGAAATAAAAGAAATTCTCACTGAAATGGGTCTTTCATTAGGAACGAAGGTTGAGGCGGCGTCGTCTCCACACAACGGAAGTCCTAAATCGGAATGATGATTCTTAGCCAAGGGGAACACCGTGCGACATAGAAAAAAAGGACGACAACTTGGGCGACAGACCAAACACCGGGGGGCTCTTTTTAGAAACTTAGTCACCTCGTTGTTGGATCAAGAGCGTATCGAAACGACGGAAGCGAAAGCCAAGGAAATCAGAGGCTTTACCGATCGTATGATCACGCTTGGGAAGGAAGGAACGCTTCCTGCTCGACGGAGAGCTTTGGGATTTCTTCGAAGTAAGGCCGTTGTTTCGAAGCTTTTTGACGATGTTGCCGCAAGGTTTAAGGATCGTCCTGGCGGGTACACTAGGATCATTAAAACTCGTCGTCGGATTGGCGATGCTGCAGAAATGGTAGCCATTGAATTAGTTGCTCGTCAAGATACCACGGCACAAAAGAAAGCTGTCGTGAGCCAGGCACAGTCTTCACCAGCGGGGTCGAGCACGTCCACCTAGTTCTTTATCAGGCGAATAGGGCTTCGATATCCAAAGACTCCCATGCCTCTGTGCATGGGAGTCTTTTTTCTTTTCAATGGAGACGTTTACTTGATCTACCTCACCTGCTAAGATCGTGCCAGATATTGGTAGAAATTCATGATCCATATGTGTGGAGAATTATTCGGATATGTGGGAAATTTTCGCGCGCCGAACTCTTCTCTCCCTCAGTGTGCTCCTTACGATATTTCTTGGCTATCTCCTCTTCAGAAATGCAGCGTCTGCTCCTAGCAGCGGGCCTCTTTCGTCAGTTTCAATTGAAGAGGCAGATGCGAAGCTCGGGGAGTTTACGTTTACCCAGTCGAAAGGAGAGACTGTTGAATGGCAGATCCGTGCCAAGCAGGCGCGCCTCTTTGAGCAAGAAAAGCGGGCCGTTCTGCGTGAGGTTGTCTTGACGTTTTATGGGGGGGCCGGAGATGAAGTGACAGTTCAAGGTGAAGAGGGCACCTTCAATACGGCAACCAAAGATTTTGTATTGGCCAATCAAAAAGCCCCTATCGTTGTGCAAACAAGGAGCGGGTACACGATTTACACGAACCGACTGGAATGGATTGAGGCCGTGCAAGAAATTCGGACAGCCGCTCCAGTTCGAATCGTGGGCCATGGCCTGGAGATTCGTGGGCAAGGCCTGATGGGGCGAATACCATCGGAAGAGTTTGAGATACTCCAAGATGTCCATGTGGATCTGGTGTCTGCTTCTTAGTGTTGTATTGTCAGGATCTTCGGCAGCCGCTCCCACATCTGACTCTGGGAGTCTGAAGCGGAGTGTAGAGGCCCCTGGTGTTCCAACGACCATCACTTCCAATCGGATGACGGTACGGAATCAGGATAGCCAGGCTGTTTTCGAGGGGACAGTCGTGCTCACTCGAGGCTCCTTGATCGTGCACTCAGATAAGATGGTGGTATCGTTCCTGCCAAAGAACTCTCATGGTGGGGCTCCGGCACGGAAGGGAGACGAGCCACGTGAGTCCGCTCAAGCCTCATCCATCTCTCCGCCTGGGCATCCAGGATCAACAATGTCGAGCCGCTCGGTGAATCGTGTGGAAGCAATTGGAGAGGCGCATCAGGTCAAAATCAAATATGAAAATGGCAATGCGACCTGCCAAAAGGCTGTGTACTTTGCAGACGCTGAGAAAGTCGTGTTGACCGGCGAACCAGTGGCTTGGGAAAAGGGGACGCGTGTCAGTGGTAAGCAGATTACTCTCTATCTGGCAGAAGAACGTAGCGTAGTCGAAGGAGGATCCCATATCCGGATTGAAAGTGAAGGACAGTATGGACAATGACTCCAAGGGTTGAGGAAGAACCGAAGATGCTGGCGGCGAGCGTAGCACTAGCGAGTGGTACATCACTGTGGGCGAACGGATTAGTGAAAAGCTTTCGTGGCCGAAAGGTCGTGAAAGGCGTGGCAATCGAAGTCTTTGCGGGTGAAGTGGTGGGTCTTCTTGGACCTAATGGAGCTGGGAAGACGACGATTTTTGACATGATGGTCGGGTTATGCCAGCCGGATGCTGGAGAGATCACCTTCAAAGGTGAATCCGTGACGAACCTTCCAATGTACAAACGAGCGCGTAAGGGTATCGGGTATCTGCCACAGGAGTCGTCCGTGTTTCGCCGTCTCTCGGTGGAAGACAATGTTCTGGCCATTCTTGAAATGCTGGGATATGCTCGTCAGGATCGGAATGAACGGGTCGATGCCCTGCTCAAAGAATTGGACCTTGGGCACATTCGAAAAAGTATGGCGTATGCCCTTTCCGGCGGCGAACGCCGGCGATTAGAGATTACGCGTGCGTTGGCTGCCGCTCCATCCTTTATGCTGCTGGATGAGCCATTCGCCGGCATTGATCCGATTGCGGTGGCAGATATTCAACAGATCATTATTCGGCTGAAAGTGAAAGGGATCGGTATCTTAATTACCGATCATAATGTTCAGGAAACGCTCTCCATCGTTGATCGAGCGTACATTATTAATGAAGGCGAGATCTTAGAGTCGGGCCCTCCGGCCGTGATTGTCCAGAGCGAAACAGCCAGGGCGGTCTATCTTGGAGAACAGTTTAAATTGTAGGAAAGTAACCGGTTGACCATGAAACTGCGTCTTGATCTCAAGCTTAGCCAAAAACTCATCATGACGCCACAACTGCAGCAGGCGATTAAGTTGTTGCAGTTGTCGCGACTTGAATTGCAACAGAGCCTGACGCAGCACCTCTTGGAAAATCCGCTGCTTGACGAAGTCCAGTCCGACGTCGAAGATGGCGAATTATCAGCCCATGAGGGGAAGGCTGAAGAAGTTGCGGTGGCGGCTGGGCAGGAACAAAGCATTCAGGATGAATCGAGGGAGGAGCGGGGGGCACCGGAAGAGTTCTCCGCATCAGGTTGGGAAGAGTACATCGGCAGAGATCGGCGGGGTGGGGATTCCGAATATGCATCCGCGCCGGATGAGCTGCCGTCCTATGAGCAGACGGTGGCCAAGCCTACCTCTCTGGAGGAACATCTGCTCTGGCAGTTATCTCTTTCGACACTCACGGATCATGAGAAAACAGTCGGCCGTTTGATTATTGGGAATTTAGATGACGACGGCTATCTTCGCATTTCGTTAGCTGAGGTCATTGCTGGAACGACCTTTGCGGAGTCGGAGGCGGAGTCCGTCCTCAAGGACATTCAAACCTTTGACCCAACGGGAGTGGCTGCCAGGGATCTTCCGGAATGTCTTCTCTTGCAGTTGCGGCATTTAGGCCGTAATCCGTTCGGGTCGCTTGGGGCCCCTCCTGGGGCGCTCAAGGGAGCGGTCATTGAAGCCATTGTGCTCCATCATTTGAAAGATCTGGAGCGGAGACAATATGCAAAGGTGGCGAAGGCGCTGAATGTCACGGTCGAGGATGTGTTTCAAGCAACTAAGGTGATTGGGGAGCTAGAACCAAAACCAGGGCGACCGTTTATCAATACTCAGAACTACGTGATCGTGCCGGATGTGTTTGTGGTCAAGAACGAAGGCGAGTGGGTTGTGTTGTTAAATGATGACGGGCTGCCCCGTATGAGAATCAGTCCGTATTATAAACAGCTTATTTCGTCCGGGCAGGGTGGTGCGCCTGAAACGAAGGCTTATATGGATGAAAAGATGAGGGCTGCCCAGTGGGTGATTCGAAGCATCGAGCAGCGTAATAGAACGATCGTGAAGGTGGTCTCGAGCATCGTTAAATTTCAAGAGGAGTTTTTTGAGCATGGAGTGCAGTATCTGAAGCCCTTAGTCTTGAAGCAGGTAGCAGAAGATATTGGAATGCACGAGTCCACGATCAGTCGAGTCACAGCCAATAAGTACATGTATTGTCCGCAAGGTATGTTAGAGCTGAAGTTCTTCTTCAATGCCGGACTCCAGCGAGCTGACGAACCGTCCGGCATGCACTCTTCGGTATCGGTTCGAGATATGATCAAGATTATGGTGGGTGAGGAGGATGCCAAGCGACCATTGAAAGACGAAGAGATTGCGGCCAGGCTTTTTACTCAGGGTGTGCGCATTGCGAGGCGGACGGTAGCGAAGTATCGGGCGGAGTTGAATATTGCTTCAGCAAGTCAGCGAAAACAGTTTTTTTGATGAGGGTGGTACCGTATCAGGCTGGAACAAATGGGAGGTAGGCATGACATTAAAAATCACAGGCCGCCACATGGACGTAACGCCAGCGCTGAGAAGTTATGTCGAAGCTCGATTGAGCCGACTGGATCGGTATGGGTTAAAGGTTGAGTCGTTAC
The DNA here is from genome assembly GCA_902500805.1 of uncultured Nitrospira sp. Classification (GTDB taxonomy): domain Bacteria; phylum Nitrospirota; class Nitrospiria; order Nitrospirales; family Nitrospiraceae; genus Nitrospira_D. The sequence goes on from CABVSA010000016.1 coordinate 36,290, forward strand.
AGGTCATATTGGGAGTTGAAAAACTTCAACACAAGGCAGAAGTTACCGGCATTGTGAGCGGAAAGCGCGTACAAGCAAAGATCACAACGCCAGAGATGTATGCCACCATCGATGCGCTTGTCGACCGTGTCGATGCGCAGTTTCGGAAATTAAAGGAACGTCTTGTTAGCCACAAACCAGACAAGCCAAAAAAACGAGCATTGGTTTCCTGAAAGGGACTGCTTGGGAAACGCGCAGTGAGGAATCTGGCCTCATTGGTTCGTAGGGTCTGCCGCGTGGCGTAAGCTCTGTGTAGGGAAGGACTTGTAGGGCGTTTCTCCTCGAGAGAGCCTATGACCAGGGGTGTCATCGTTCGTGGATTGCCGTCCGGGGATTCAGGAGGACGAACGGAGTCTCATGGCGCAACTTAATCTGGTCATCATCAGTGGACTGTCAGGATCTGGGAAGTCCTATGCGTTGAAGGCATTCGAGGATGCCGGGTATTTCTGTATTGATAATCTTCCTCCTGCTCTCCTCCCGACCTTTGTCGATCTCTGCCACCAGCAACATAGTGAAATCGCAAACGTTGCGCTCGGCGTTGACGTGCGAGAACGAGGATTTTTTGCGGATTTTGTGGGGATTCTTGAGCGGATCAAAGCTCTTGGCCATGCCGTGCAGGTGCTATTCCTCGAGGCTAGGGAGGAGGTGCTCATCCGGCGGTTTTCTGAATCTCGGCGACCTCATCCTCTTTTGCCCCATCGACCCGTTGGGGAGGGGATCCGATTTGAAAAGGAACGGATCGCTGAGTTGCGGCGACAGGCGGATCGGATCATCGATACATCGGATCTTACCGTGCATGAACTTGGTGATCTGCTGGGGAAGGAGTTTTTGCGGAACTCATCCGATCGGCGACTTACTATCTCGTTTTTAGCATTCGGGTATAAGTTCGGAGTGCCGTACGATATTGATCTCTTGTTCGATGTGCGCTTTCTGAAAAACCCTTTCTTTGTGCCGGATCTCAAGCCGCTGTCTGGCAAGGATGACCAGGTTCGTAAGTTCGTGCTGGCGGATTCGGAGGCGATTGCGTTCATTGAACATGTCGAAGGGCTTCTCAAGTTTCTCCTGCCGCTGTATCAGCGGGAACGGCGTAGCTATCTCACCATTGCAATCGGATGTACCGGTGGGCGGCACCGCTCAGTGGTGATTGCCGGACATCTTTGTGAGCGATTTGCGGAGCTGGGCTACCAAGTAGGCATCAAATATAGAGATATTGATAAATCCTAGCTCCTGATTGGCCTTATCCCGACCGGCTTCTTTCCTCCGTACGTCACTTCCAGCGGTTTCCTTGACAGGTCGAGCATATTGACTATACTTGCCTTTATGAGTAGTAAGGGTCGTGTGTTGGGTGTAAATACTACAGTGAAAAAGCGTACAGTTGATAATGGAGATACAGGAATTAAGGCCAATCAGGTATGCCAATTATTCGACATTTCCAAGGCAACACTCTTTCGATGGGAACGAGAAGGGGTTATTGCACGGCCCGCACGCGATTGGAGGAACTGGCGACTCTATACACCGAAGAATGTGGATGAAATTGAGAAAGTCATTTGTGCCAGGAAACGCGTCGTGTAGAGTTCAGGTGACACATGCTGAGTTCATTAAAAAAGCTTGTTGAGACGGACGTAATCTCAATGTTGACCCCCCGTCGGCAGCTTGTGGGGCTTGATATTGGATCAAGCGCAATTAAGGTGGCACAACTCAAGGAAAGTAAGGGCCGGTACTTTCTTCAAAAGTTTGGGGTGAAGCCGCTTGAACCAGAAGTGATTGTCGATGGGACCGTGATGGATGAGGGGCGTGTGGTCTCAGCCATACAGGAACTATTTGAGGAAACGAACATCAAGAATAAGCACGTCGCCGTGTCCATCTCGGGGCATGCCGTCATCGTAAAAAAGATAAGTCTTCCTCCTATGCCAGATGAAGAACTTGAAGGGCAAGTCAAGCTAGCAGCCGAGCAATATATCCCTTTCGATATCAACGAAGTCAATATCGATTTCCATGTGTTACCGCCGGACCCATCAAGCGACAGCCAGGGGGACATGGCGGTGATACTTGTCGCAGCTAAAAAGGACAAAATCAATGAGCTGACGGAGCTTGTGAAAACCGCCAAGCTTATTCCGATGGTGATGGACGTCGATGCGTTCGCGATCGAAAATATGCATGGAATCAACTATCCATTGGCACAAGAAGAAACAACCGCCCTGGTCAATCTAGGTGCCAGTGTCATGAATGTGAACATCATACGTGCCGGTTCATCTCTCTTTACGCGAGATATTCCGCTGGGTGGGAACAGATACACGGAGGCGATCCAGCGGGAAATGGGGCTCTCCTTCGAGGAAGCGGAAGAAAGTAAAAAGAAGGAGGGAAACGGGGAACCCACAGGGATGTCGGTCGGGAACGTTCTCGACAGTGTGAATGCCGAAGTGGCTTCCGAGATTGCCCGAACGGTGGATTATTTCAAAACCTCTGGTGCCAACGTTGATCTTAACCGCGTACTAGTCTGCGGGGGTGTTGCCAGGGTGAAAGGGCTGATTCAGCAGCTGAGTGATCGAATGCAAGTCCCCGTGGAAATGGCTGATCCCTTCGCCGAGATCGATACTGCGGGGTGTGAGATGGACCCAGATCTCCTTGCGGAGCTCGCACCCTCAGCGGCCGTCGGGATTGGGTTGGCCTTACGGGCAGTGGGTGACCGATGATACGGATTAACCTTCTTCCGGGCGGTTCAAAAGGGCGACAGGCAAAGCCGCAGCATGATGTGCGGGCCCAAGCAATCCTTGGTGTGGGGGTCGTCGTGGTGACGCTGGCGGGTTGTTGGTGGTATTCCGCCGCGTTGGACAGCGAGCTGGAAGCGAGGCAGGAGGAGAAGCAGACGAAGGAAAAGCAAGTGGCTCAGCTGAAAGAGCAGGTTAAACAAGTTCAGGACTTTGAGCAAAAGAAGAAGCTGCTGGAGGACAAGAATCGGATCATTGATCAGCTTGAACAATCAAGGATGGGGCCTGTGAAGGCACTCGATCATGTCAGCCAGAGCCTCGAACCGCTCAAAGTGTGGCTGACCAAGCTGGGTGTTGCTTCAGAAACAGTCGAGTTGGAAGGAAAGGCATTAACCAACGACGACGTGGTGGAATTCGTGAACAACTTGCGTCGAACGGACTATTTTACCGGTATTAATCTGCAAGAAAGTAAGGCCGCGGTGGAGAATAAGATCAATCTCTATCAATTTCGGTTGGCGTTTCGCCTAAAGGGATGAACATGGCGTTGCCTCAACTTAACCTTGACGCACTCCGCAGTGTGCCGGCTTCTCAAAAAGTGGCCCTCTTACTGCTCCTGGTCGGCGGCATGATTGCCGGTTTCTATTTCTACATTGCAGAACCCAAGTCCGAAAGCATTGCGGCTCTCGAGGCAGAGAACACTAAACTGGAAAGCGAAATTCAAACGTTAACGATCAAGGTGAAACATCTCGATGAGTTAGTCGCGGCGAATAAGCAGCTCGAAATCGAATTGGCCAAGAAAAAAGAACGCCTTCCTCCGGAAGAAGAGGCCATCATGTTGCTCAAGCAGGTTTCGGATCTTGGGGTACGACTCGGATTAGACATCAAGTTATGGCGCCCTGGGGCACAGGCTGAAGATCCGTCAAAGCTGTTTGTCAAAATGCCGGTGAGCGTGGAGGTGGCGGGAGTGTATCACACTGCGGCGTTGTTTTTTGACCGGATCAATCGACTGCCCAGAATCATCACGGTGTCGGGGCTCAAGATGGGGTCTCCTCGAATGGAGCAGGGACGATTTATTTCGCAAACCACCTTCGATCTCATCGCCTATGCAGCACCACAGGAGAAACCAGTTTCCGGAACGGCGCAACCGGTGCCTGCTTCAAAAGTAGCGAAAGCTGGCAAATAGAGGATGCTGAACCGATGTATTGTTTAGAGATTGAGCCAGGTCAGAGGAGAGCGTGGTGGTATGCGCAGTGTGCCGCTGTCTGTGCGGTTTGTTGGTGGAGCGCTCCCCTAGGGAGTGAATATGTCCAAGCCGAATCCTCTCCCATTCCTGGACAGATCGCTCCAATGCGACATGACTCTATCAAGGTGTCTCCCGTGCCGGAAATTCCACCTCCGGCTCCTCCTGCGATGGACATAGCCTTGCCGACTGGAAATAGTCAGGACCCATCCCAATTGCCGATCGTCGAAGGAATGGCTGGGTTGGGGTACGACCCTTCTGGGCGTCGAGATCCCTTCGCTCCTATTATCCAGGAACTTCAAATAGGGAAAATAGATAGTACGCTGCCTCCGTTACAACGTGTGACACTGACGGAGCTCAATCTGATTGCCATCGTGTGGGGGGCCTATGGCTACACGGCGATGGTGCAGACGCCTGAGGGACATGGGTATACCGTCCGGAGGGGTACGAGAATCGGTCAGAACAACGGGGTGGTCAGTGCGGTGACTGAGCGCGGCATCATCGTTCAAGAGCGATTTACTGATGTGTACGGTAAGAAGCAGGAACGGGAGCATGTGAAGCTCCTACATCCCAAAGAGGGTGCAGAATGAAACCATTATTCTCCGGTATGAAGAGTATCGTAACGGCGAGACCTTTGCTTATGCTCTGCGGGCTGGCCGTTGCTGGCTGGATTGCGGCCGGGGAGTTACCAGCTCTGGCAGACGAGATGAACGGGGTCAAGCCGAAGGATGTGACGCCGGCGGAAAGTCCCTCTATGCGATATGTGGCGCAGACCCTGACTTCAATCGAGGTTCGCCCTGAGTCGGATCTGGTTACGATTGTACTTGCCGGGGATGGCCAATTGTTCCCGGAAACCAACTTCTTGGATGAATCGAGGTTGATTATCGATATTCCGGCTGTGTCCTCTACTCTTCGGCGGTCCGTGGTGCAGGCCGATCATTATCTACTCAAAAAGATCCGGGTGGGGCATCATGCCGACAAGGTGAGACTGGTGTTTGATGTGCCGGAACGTCCGATTTATTCTGTGACTCGTGATGAGAACAAGGTATTCATTACGCTGAAGCCGAGTGAGCGGCGAACCAATGCGATGGTCGCGGGATCGTTCGAGAAGAAAGGATCGTCGGTCGTTGTTCTCAAAAATCGTAAGGGTATGTATGAGCCGGCAGATCGTTTAGTGAAGCGGACGGCGCGCATCATAAGTCCAACGCACACTCAATTTAAAATACAACGAGTACAAATGGGTGGCGAGGCGGTTTCCCCTGAAAAGGACGAGCGGCCAGAGGACCTCGTGGTCGGGCAAACCAGGTATGTGGGGCGTCGCATTTCTCTCGATTTTCAACAAGCCGATATCACCAATATCCTCCGATTGATCGCGGAGGTCAGTGGGTTCAATATCGTAGTTGGTGAAGGGGTCAAGTCGAAAGTCACCATGAAGTTGGTGAGTGTGCCCTGGGATCAAGCGCTGGAAATGCTCTTAAAGATGAATGGACTCGGCATGGTTCGGCAGGGGAGTATCGTGTGGGTCGATTCATTGGCGAGCATAGCCAAGCAACAGGATGAAGAGGCACGGGCAAAGGACTCGAAAACCAAGGCTGAGGAGTTAGTCGACCGGGTCTTTTATATCAGAAACCTTCAGGCGCAAGAGCTGATGGTCTCGTTGCGGCAGAACTTGAGTCCACGCGGCCTCATGCAGTTCAATGCTGGGAGCAATGCATTGGTTGTGCGTGACACAGAAACCAAGCTGGGAGTCATTCGACAGCTTGTTGAAGGGCTTGATCTTGAGGTGCCGCAAGTTCAGATTGAAGCGCGCATCGTTCAGGCTGATACGGTGTATGCTCGCGGGTTGGGGATCCAGTGGGGGTTCCAGGCTGGGAACCGGACACCCACGGATTTCTTTGCCCTCTCGAATCTGACTGGCCCGTTTAGCCAGATTGCCGGAACGGGAAGCAGTACGATTGATCGAAACTTCTTGGTCAACTTGCCGGCTCAGGTCGGTGGGTTGCCGGCCGTTCCATCGATTGGATGGACTTTTGGAAAACTGGGTGGAGACTTTGCTCTGGATATGCGGCTATCGGCTGGGGAGTTGTTGGGGTTGAGCAAGGTGATCGCGGCGCCCAAAATCACCACATTGGATAAGCGGGAAGCCAAGATCTCTCAGGGTGAATCGATTCCTTTCCAAACCACGTCGTTGCAGGGGACTCAAACGACGTTTGTCGATGCAAATTTGGAATTGAATGTCACCCCACAAATCACCTCGCGAGATCCGAAGGAAGAATCGAAGCGAATTCTTATGCGTGTACGAGCGACTCGCAATGCCGTTGGTGCGAGGAGTAATCCAGCCGGTCCAAGCATTGACCGACGAGAAGCGACGACGCAGGTGATCGTCAGAGATGGGGAAACCATGGTGATCGGTGGCGTCTTCGTTGATACACAAGGGAACAACGTGCAGGGGGTTCCCTATCTGTCCCGGATGCCGGTGTTGGGCTGGTTGTTCAAGAATAAGTCTGAGACAGTGTCTAAGCAAGAGCTGCTCATTTTCCTCACGCCGAGCATTATCAAGACGTAGTTCGGACCCTATATCCGTGACCTTCAAAGGCCTGCCGATGCGAGAGCGCATCGGCAGGCCTTTGCTTTGGTAGAACGATGTCAGGGCGTTCCATGTATGAATTGGTACTCGCGACGGAATGCGCCTGTCTTTTTAGTTCTACGATGCTGTGCTACCATGCCTTGCTAGTCGCCATACCACGCAGTGTGTTGAGGTGAAAAACGCTATGATTTTCTTCGGTGTTACGATCAGTGGGGTTGCTATATGACTTCCGGGTCAACCGTTACCGTTTCTCTGGCTGACAGGAGCTACGAGATTACCATCCGAGCTGGGTTGTTGGAGAAACTCGGAAGAGAAATGAAGCGCTGCGGAATGAAGGGGAAGATCGGAATTGTCACGGACAGGCATGTTGCGCAGCATTATCTGAAGAAGATTGTCGAGTTGGCGAAGTGGGCTGGGCTTGAACCAGTCTCGATCATCCTTGCGCCTGGGGAACGGTCCAAGACGTTACACACGGTGGAACGCATTCTTAATGTGTTGGCCCGACACCGGTTTGAACGGTCGTCGCATCTTTTGGCTTTGGGAGGTGGAGTGGTCGGGGATCTGGCCGGGTTTGCAGCCTCGATCTACCAACGTGGGATTCCCTATATCCAAGTACCAACGACGCTTGTGGCACAAGTGGATTCCAGCGTCGGAGGAAAGACCGGTGTCGATCACCAACTAGGGAAGAACCTGATCGGGTCCTTCTATCAGCCGCGTGCAGTGTGGATCGATCCTCTGACTCTGCGTACGTTGCCCAGGCGCGAGTGGGTCGCCGGTCTTGCCGAGGTAATTAAGTATGGGATCATTGCAGATGAAGCATTTTTTGGGTATCTGGGACGAAAGATGCCTGCGCTGCAAAAACAGATCCCCCAGGTCGTGGCCAGTGTGGTGAAACGGTCTTGCGAAATCAAAGCCGAGGTTGTGGCGGCGGATGAGAGGGAATCCGATCGGAGGAGAATTCTCAACTACGGCCATACGATCGGACATGCGCTGGAGGCGTTGGGAGGGTACACATCACTTGTGCATGGGGAGGCCGTCGGTATCGGGTTGGTACAGGAGGCTGATCTTGCATGTTTTCAAGGTTTCTGTACCCACAAGGTCGTCGAAGCCATTCGACGGATGGTCACTGAGGCAGGGCTCAGCGACCGTATGCCACAGGCGACGCCGACGAAGATTTGGAAGGCCATGCTTCACGACAAAAAGGTGTCGGCCGGACAGGTGATTGGCGTGTGGCCGATACGTATTGGAGAGGTTTGCATGGCTCCGCTCGGCAAAAAGGTATTTGATCGGTGGGTTGCTGAGTCACGATCCGTCTCGACCAACGTATCAGCTCTGTCATGACGGCCTGATCGAGTGAATCCCTGACCATGGCGGGATTTTTCCGTTTACCCGTCAGCGAAGTGTTCTCTCACCAGTGTCGGCTGACTTGGAGTGTGATGAAGATCCTACGAATTGCTATGGCACAGATGAATCCGACGGTTGGAGATCTGAACGGGAATGTTCGTCAGATCCTGAGTTGGGTTCGTGAAGCAAGAAAAGCCAAGGTCGACCTTGTGGCGTTTCCCGAACTGGCGATTACGGGATGTCCCCCGGAAGACCTTTTGTTGAAGCCCTGGTTTGTGAGTGAAAATAGACGGGCTTTGCAAGAGATCATTCCGGCCTGTCGTGGGCTGGTGGCCATCGTGGGCTATGTGGGGCAAGATCTGAAGCGCAACCCAAGGTCCTCGAACAGCGGGGCAGGTGGCTCCGTGCTCTATAACGCGGCGGCGTTGATTGCTGATCATAGGTTGCTCGGAAACTATCACAAACGGTCGCTGGTGAACCATGGGGTATTCGACGAGAGTCGATATTTTCAACCAGGTCAACGACTCTCGTTGCTTCGAGTTCGTGGAGTCGTGATCGGGGTGACGCTCTGTGAAGATCTTGAGTGTTCGAAAGGCCTGATCCGTAGGCAGGCTGCAGTTGGGGCTGAGATCATCGTCAATATCAGCGCATCACCCTTTCATCGTGGGAAAAGTCGCACGAGAGAGCAATTGCTGGCCGCTCGCGCGCGCGAAAATGGGGTGATCGTTACGTATGTCAACATGGTCGGTGGTCAGGATGAGCTGGTGTTCGATGGGAACAGCGTGATCCTCGATAGAGCCGGTGGAGTGCTGGCTCGCGGTGGTGCGTTTCAAGAAGAGTTGGTGGTGGCTGATGTAGGCGTGGATGCGGTTCCGTCTGGACGTCGGACTCAGAGGAGGAAGACTCGGATAGCCGAGAGCATAGGTGCGGATCTTGATCGCTATTTGGTGAAAATGCCGGCCATAGAGAAGATGAGGCCTCCGATCAGGTCGACCGTGACTGAACCGATTGAGGACCTTGAAGAGATCTATCGGGCCTTGGTGCTAGCGGTCAAGGATTATGTGAAGAAGAATGGTTTTGCGCAGGTGGCGATTGGCCTGAGTGGTGGGGTTGATTCAGCGTTAACGGCGGTGGTCGCGGTGGATGCGCTCGGAGCCGACCGAGTGCGAGGGGTCTTTCTGCCGTCTCCGTACACCTCACAGGAAAGTGAGGCGGATGTGTTGGAGCTTGTACGACGTCTGGGTATTGACCTGAGCGTAATCTCGATTACCCCTACGTTTGAATCCTACGGTCGCTCGTTGGCTCCGACGTTTGGCGATCGACCGGTCGATACGACAGAGGAAAACCTCCAGGCGCGTATTCGCGGGACTCTGCTCATGGCGGTGTCGAACAAATTTGGAGACCTGGTGTTGACCACTGGAAATAAGAGTGAGTTAAGCGTCGGGTATGCCACGCTCTATGGTGATATGGCCGGCGGTTTTGCCGTCATCAAGGATGTGCCGAAAACGATGGTCTACGCGCTGGCAACGTTTCGGAATGGCTTCGGCTCCTCACCCGTGATCCCAAAGCGGACGCTGGATCGGCCTCCAAGTGCCGAGTTACGGCCAGATCAAAAAGATGAAGATTCGTTACCCCCCTACTCTGTCCTCGATCTCATCCTTCAGGCATATGTTGAAGAGGATCGCTCTCCTGACGAAATCATCAAAGCCGGATTTGATCGCGCCACGGTCGCTCGCGTCGTGACGATGGTCGATCGCAGCGAGTTCAAGCGCCATCAGGCACCCATCGGCGTGAAGATTACGCCTCGCGCGCTCGGGAAGGACCGACGGATGCCCATTACCAACGGATATCGAAGGTTGTAGAGGTTCTCTCCCTGTTTTCGATGGCTTATGCGTGGGTACCGCTCATGGCGGCGAGTGTTTTGTGCTCGATATGAAGTCGCTCTCTCTCGCGAAGCGATCCGGAACTAAGCAGTGCGAGTTCCAGCGCTTGGACGGCCTCTTCATGATTTCTACATTGAGCGACAGCAAAGGATAGGCTATGATACCTGCCCCAAAGTAAGGACGGCATAATGAGTGGGTGGGCGGTGGTCTGCCAAGAGCCCAGGTCTCCCAGCTCGCCGGAGGGTGTTCCTAGGGTGCTCCCTTCAGTGCCTTGACGGGTTGTGAACTGGCCGGGTGAAGGAGGGCGCTGATATGAAGCTGGTTGAGGCGATCGTCAAGCCGTTCAAGTTGGACGAGATCAAGGATGCGCTTTTGGAGATCGGTATTCAAGGCATGACCGTTTCAGAAGTCAAGGGGTTTGGGCGTCAGAAGGGGCACAAGGAAACCTATCGTGGGCAAGAATATACGATTGAGTTTGTCCCAAAGGTCAAGATCGAGGTTGCTGTCAAGGATGCTCAGGTTCCTCGAGTCATTGAGGCTATCATGACGGCGGCCAAGACCGGTAGTATTGGGGACGGCAAGATTTTTGTGCGAGAACTGAGCGATGTCGTGCGGATTCGGACTGGAGAAACAGGTGAAATGGCCCTGTGAGGGGAATGAGACTTGAGTGGTGAACAGTCATCGCTGAGGATCTCCAAAGGAGGATGGCAATGAACGTGCGTGAGGTCTTGGAGTTCGCGAAGAAGCACAGAGTGCAGATGGTGGACTTGAAATTCATCGATCTGCCGGGTGTGTGGCAGCATATGACCATCCCTGTGAGCGAACTGACGGAAACCTTGTTCAAGGACGGCTCCGGCCTTGACGGATCGTCGATTCGTGGCTGGAAGGCAATTAACAACAGCGATTTGCTGGTGGCCCCTGATCCGGCGACGGCCTTCTTGGATCCGTTTACGGCGGTACCCACGCTCAGCCTAACCGGCAATGTCGTGGATCCGATTTCCCGTGAAAATTATGAGCGGGATCCACGGTTTATCGCACAAAAGGCGGAACGCTATCTCCAAAGCACCAAGATTGGCGACAACTCGTTCTGGGGACCTGAAGCAGAGTTCTTTATTTTCGATCATGCGCGCTATGATCAGACGAGCCACAGCGGCTTCTATTATCTCGATTCGGAAGAAGGCGCTTGGAACATGGGGCAAGAGGGAATCAACCTCGGGGGAAAGCTTCGGCATAAGCAGGGGTATTTCCCGGTCGCGCCGGCCGACACCCAGCAAGATATCCGGAGTGAAATGGTCCTGGAAATGGAAAAGATTGGCATTGAGGTGGAAAAGCACCACCATGAGACTGCCACCGCCGGCCAAGCCGAGATCGATATTCGATTTGATACGCTCCTGCGTACGGCGGACAAGATGATGATGTACAAGTACATCGTCAAGAATGTGGCTCGTCGTCATGGAAAGACGGTGACCTTCATGCCCAAGCCGCTCTTCGGCGATGCAGGATCTGGGATGCACACGCACCAGAGCATTTGGAAGGAGGGGAAGCCTCTCTTTGCCGGGAAAGACTACGCAGGAATTTCGCAGCTCTGCCTGTATTATATCGGTGGGATACTCAAGCACGCGCCGGCCTTGGCGGCCTTTACGAATCCGACGACAAACTCCTACAAGCGCATTACCCCTGGATTTGAAGCGCCGGTGCTGTTGGCCTACTCCAGTCGGAACCGATCTGCGGGTGTCCGTATTCCCATGTATTCGCCGAGCCCCAAGGCGAAGCGAATCGAAGTGCGATTTCCAGATCCATCCTGCAATCCCTATTTGGCATTTTCAGCGATGCTTATGGCGGGGCTTGATGGGATTCAGAACAAGATCAACCCAGGTGAGCCGGCTGAAAAGGACCTGTACGATCTCGATCCGAAGGAAGCGGCCAGCATCCCCACCATGCCTGGGAGTTTGGATGAGGCCATGAACAGTTTAGAGAAAGACTATCAGTTCCTTCTCAAGGGAGAGGTGTTTACGGAAGATCTGATCGAAGCCTGGATCGGCTATAAGCGGAGCAAGGAGATTGATCCGATGCGCCTGCGCCCGCATCCGTACGAGTTTTTCATGTACTACGACGTCTAGTGCGCGTCACTCATCGGCATGGGCGGGAAACTTGGAGCGGTCACGCGTCAAGACTTCCCGCAGGCCGTCTTGAAAAGTGCGTGATCAACACCGTGGGTGCCGATCGTCTGCCAGTTGCCATTTTCAATGTAGCCAGAGCGTGACCGGCCCGTGCCCATCTGGCGGGAAAACTCGATCACTTGGAGCGTTCGAACTCGTGAGTTCGCGCAGTCGAATTCCTTGTGCGTTTTCAACGACAGGAAGCGTGTGGTGTTGTTCCACTTGAGATCCGTGAGCTGCCAAAGGGTCGCACGAGTGCCTGTTCGCTGAATCTGCTCGGGGTCAATGTAGATTGTCTCAAGCCCAGCTGGTTGGTGCTGTTTCTCGATCGCAACCCACCCAGCAAAACCTGGGCTAGCCCAGACAGTCAGCACAACAGTCAGAAGGCACAATAGACTGGGAACGAACCGGTTTGACATCGAACGCCTGGTTAAGTGAATGGTAGACGAGATGGACATACGGGTTCTTAGGCAGAAAAATCAAGCATGAATGTATGGGATCAGTCAGTGGGCTCCTTCCTGCGTCAGGGATCGCTTGAGCGGCGTCATCGCATAGGGTATTCTCACCTTCACAACAGAGGAGGGCGCCGATGCCGAAACGAGTCCGCACAGGGTTGACCCGGAGTGATATTCTCGACCGGTATGTCGATCGGTTTAAACAGCAGCTCGTAAAATTCCAGCCCTTTCTTTCACGCAAGCGGACCTCGCTTTCCCTGGAGGAGTTTGATGAGTCGGCTGAAGAGCTGATCGGGCAGGTGTTCGGCGCCGCATCGGATGAATCCGAAGCCTACTTCTTTGCAAAGTCCGGTGAATCGGCACTTTTGCCGGAAGAAGCGCAGGAGAACGGGACGCACAATGTGGAGCGTGAAAGCCTCCACCAGCGTCGGCAAGTGCTGGAAAGCTGCCTGGCGGATCTTGAGTTGCGTCGCCGCCTGCAGGCGACGAGGAAAGGCAAGGGACTCGATCAAGCGCTTGTCGAAGACTATATGTCGCATGAGGTACGGAGTATCCATAAAGACGCCACGATCAAACAAGCAGGGCAGCTGTTGCAGAAGTACAAGGTGGGGTCGCTGATTGTGGACGATGGCTCACGGTATATCGGCATTGTGACTGATTCAGATCTGACGAGGAAGGCGGTCGCCAAAGGGCTTGATCCGAACACGACGACAGTGGCGACCTGCATGAGCCGCTCCATCGTCACCATTGAAGAGGATGAGTCCTTGTCCGAAGCGAGGGTGCTCATGAAGAAGCAGGGGATCCGACATCTTCCCGTGACGGCTGATGCCACCATTATCGGTGTACTTTCCGTTTCCGATCTCCTCCGAGCCTTTGAAGAGTTGAAACCGTCCTAACAATCCAGTCTGGGTGCAAGACTCTCCTACCGTGCCTCAGCCTGTTCAAGAAGGTTGTGGGCCATGTCATCGGGAAGGCACGAGCACCGGACTAACAGGATCACCATAGAAATGGGCCATCGCTAATTATGCCGCCTGCCATCCTTCTCAGTTGTGAGTCTCTTGGGAAAAGTTATGGCGTGAAACCGTTGTTCACCGATCTGTCGCTCGGATTGAGCGAGGAGGATCATGTCGGCCTCATCGGCCCGAACGGGTCTGGAAAATCGACGTTGCTTAAAATTCTCGCTGGATTGGAGGAACCAGACAGCGGTACTCGTTCCGTACGTCGACAGATCAGGATCGGCTATGTGCCGCAGGAACCGTCGTTTTCCGAACAGCATTCAGTTGAAGATGCGCTGGCTCAAGTACTTTTCGACGAGGGGCTGGACCCCCATGAACAGGGTGGACGCATCGCCAGAGCCCTGAGTCTCGGTGGGTTTGTCCGCGCCGATCAAACCGTCTCGACTTTGTCCGGAGGATGGAAGAAGCGATTGGCGATCGCACGGTCGCTGATGTTAGAACCGGATGTGCTGCTTCTGGACGAGCCGACCAACCATCTGGACCTCGAAGGCATTCTCTGGCTTGAAGGCCTCCTGAAAGCCGAGCCCCGTGCCTTCATCGTCATCAGTCACGACCGACGATTCTTGGAAGCGGTGACCACGCGGATCTGGGAACTGAACCGGCAATACCCCGATGGCCTGTTTGAGGCGAGGGGGCGATACAGTGAGTTCTTAGAGCAACGTGATGCGGCACTCCAGGCGCAGGCTGACTATCAGGCCTCGTTGGCCAATAGAGTGCGGCGGGAGGTGGAATGGCTGCGGAGAGGTCCCAAAGCCAGGACGACCAAAGCCAAGGCTCGGATCGACCAGGCCGGTCGGATGATCAATGAACTAACGGATATCGAGTCACGGCAATCCAAGGGGTCGGCCGGGATCGATTTCACCGCCTCAGGGCGACGATCCAAGAAGCTGATCGAGGTGCTTGGTCTGGGGAAGACGCTGGGTGCGCAACTGATTGTGCGTGATCTCGATCTGCAGGTAGGGCCTGGTGAGCGGATTGGGCTGCTCGGGCCGAATGGGAGCGGCAAGTCCACGCTGCTCAAACTGCTGGCCGGCACCTTGACGCCCGACGTCGGCACGATTACGCGTGCCGATCGGTTACGCATTGTCACCTTCGAGCAACATCGAGAGTCACTGGATCAGCAGGCCTCATTGCGGCGAGCCCTTGCGCCGGCCGGCGGCGATGCCGTCGTGTATCAGGACCGGTCCGTCCATCTGGTTTCATGGGCCAAGCGTTTTCTGTTCCGCCCAGAACAGTTGGATCTTCCGGTTTCTCGCTTGTCCGGTGGGGAACAGGCCAGATTATTGATTGCCAGGCTTATGCTTCAGCCTGCGGATCTCTTGATCCTCGATGAACCGACCAATGACTTGGATATTCCCACGCTCGATGTGTTGGAAGACAGCCTGCTGGAATTTACCGGAGCACTTGTTCTGGTGACTCACGACCGATGGCTGCTGGACCGTGTTTCCACCAGGCTGCTGGCACTGGATGGAGCAGGCCGTGCCGAATGGTTTGCCGACTATGCCCAATGGGAAGCGGGGCAGGAAAGGAAAACGACCGAGGAAAGAAGCATTCGGATTTCAGAGGAACGCGCCGCCTTGGGCAAACCATCAAAACGGAAAGGTTTGTCGTACAAAGAGCAGAAAGAATGGGATCAGATCGAAGCAAGGATCCTGAAAGCCGAAGAACGGGTTGCCATCTGCCAAGCCGCCGCCGATGATCCGTCCATCGCGTCATCAGCTGTTGAGTTACAAGAGCGACATATTGCACTCCATGCGGCTCGGCAGGATGTCGAACGGCTCTATGCGAGATGGGCTGAGCTGGATGAAAAGCGAGCTCAGGCGATCAGTGGTATGCCATCATAAATGGTGATGAAAGAAATGGGAACCTTCGCTGCGTGTAAGAGTCGACCGATTTGAGAAATTGCAATTCATTGTGTTGGGGTAAGGACGACCGTCCATTGGTTCAGGAGTCCGACCGAACTGCGCTGTCGTGCTAATGGAGGAAGAAGATTGAGGTGCCCTGCGGTCGGTCTTATCGGGTAACTATCTTACTGAGTCTTTACACTGGAAAAAATTTTTACACTCCTGAGATTCAGCTAAGTCATTGATATGTAGAATGCTATTGCTCGGTCTGAATTCCGTCCATTCTAATTGGTGTAAAATAGTTTTACATTCTTATGTAGCGGTCTCAAACGTCACTCAATCGAATCAATATCTTGTGTGAATTCGCTCGATGGCCCGTTTCGTGCTTTCTTAAAACAGAGAATGTTAGAGACTTTTCATTGTTGGCCATTCCGCTAGTCAGGATGGGGGTGTACGATGAACATAGTCAGAGGGGTAATGGTTACAGCTTTTTTGATACTAAGTGCAGCGAATGCCTATGCTATCCCTTTTACAGTCGATGCTCGAGCGAATAGTTCGTCGGGAGGAACGGGGCTGAATACTGGTATCGTATTGGCACCTGGAGATGTGTTCACGGTCACAGCAGGCGTCAACGATCTCTGGAGTGCAGGACCCCTCCCACGCTGGTCGAATGCTGATGGACTGGTTGGCAACTTGTTTGCGACCGGCTCAGATGAATCTGGACAGCCGGGCGGTACGCTTATTGGACAAAATTTTGGCCTTCACAACCAGGGTGGCCTGAGCGCACCATTTGGGACGCTGGTCGGTCAACTGGGCAGCACCTTCTTTGCGTTAGGGACCAATTTTTCGGGGGTGGCTCCGACTGGCGGGACGTTAAGGCTTTTTTACTGGGATAGCAATAACGGAGACAATAGTGGAACGGTCGTGGCGAATGTGAGTGTAAGTGCGGTGCCAGAACCGTCTACTGCTCTCCTACTGTTGACCGGACTAGGAATAACTACCTTCGCTGCACGTCGATATCGGGCCTCATAACCGGTGCATCGTAAGATATATTTCTCCGAGACTATGGGCTAAGAGAATTCCTGGTTGTCACGGTTCTTGGTCGCATATTTGGGATCACTCTGTATTAGCACTTGAAAGTGTACGTGTGCAGTATCGGGTATAGGCTCAGTCACTAGGTCTTCGCTGGCCCATAATTCAAGTTGGCTTCTCGTCTTTTCCCCTGGTGCCGCCACAAAGCAGTTCTCTTTTCCTTCACTGTTCCCCTACAGTTCCGTCCATTCTGCACCGATAGAGCCAGTGAGAGTCTCTCCGAATAACCGGAGAGAGGTGTGCAACGGTGAGGAGTGGCGACCATGCCAACGGCCCAAGAACTGGTGCAGTCGTGTACCTCCATTTTTACCTTGCCGGAGATCTATTTCCGCGTACGGGAAGTGGTCGAAGACTCCAACTCGACCATGGGGGATCTTGCCGAGGTTTTGAAGCTGGATCCGGCCATTTCAGCGAGACTTCTTCGCATTGTCAACAGTCCCATCTATGGGTTTCCAAAACAGA
>CABVSA010000017.1 GCA_902500805.1 uncultured Nitrospira sp.
GCTTCGAGGAAGCGTTCAGCGTCAATCGCGGCCATGCAGCCGGTGCCAGCCGCGGTAATGGCTTGACGATACGTTGAATCCTGGACGTCTCCGGCGGCAAAAATACCTGGCACACTCGTGGTCGTGCCCTTGTGGGTTCGGATATAGCCCTTTTCGTCCATGTCGAGTTGGCCGGTGAAGAGTGCCGTGTTCGGTCGATGGCCGACGGCGACGAAGACGCCGGCGCACGCGAGGTCTGTCGTCTTGCCGGTCACGACATTCTTGAGCTGCACGCCGGTGACCAGGTCACTGCCGAGGATGTCTTCGACCACGGAATTCCACACAAAGGCAATCTTCTCGTTCTTCATAGCCCGTTCTTGCATGATTTTTGATGCGCGGAGCTTGTCGCGTCGATGCACAATCGAAACTTTGGTGGCGAACTTGGTGAGAAAGGTGGCTTCCTCCATCGCGCTATCGCCTCCACCAACTACGACGAGTTCTTTTCCTCTGAAGAAGAATCCATCGCAGGTGGCGCAGGTGGAAACCCCGTGGCCGGTCAGTCGCTTCTCGTTCGGTACTCCGATAGGAATAGCGGACGCGCCTGTGGCGATGATGGCAGTTTGTGTTTTCACGGTTTTCTCACCGTCGATCGTAAGCGTCAACGGGTGGTTCTTGAAGTTCACGGCTGATACATCGCCGGTGAGAAATTCCGTACCGAAGCGTTCTGCTTGCGCGCGCATGTCCTTCATGAGCTCTGGTCCCATGATGCCATTTGCGAATCCAGGGTAGTTTTCCACTTCCGTCGTGGTCGTGAGTTGTCCCCCAGATTGCCAGCCTTCAATGAGGAGAGGGGACAGATTTGCCCGTGCGGTATAGATCGCAGCGGTCAACCCAGCCGGTCCCGATCCAATGATGACGACGTTGCGCATCCGGGGACTTTAACACAGTGTGGGAATGAGACGGTAGGAGGTAACAGGGATCGGTTGAGAGCACGAAGCCGTATCATGAGGCTCGTGGTTTGGGATGATCAGCAATGGATAGGCAATGGCCCGTGTTTTGGCATGTAATCATCAGGAGCGCAATGACGCGGGTCTACCGCATCAGCGGCGAAGCCCTGGGTGATGCCAATGTAGCGAGCATCTTGAAAGCGTCTTGAACCCGCTTTCTGCCTGTTGCCCGAGACAACGTTCCGTCGATGACCAGATCGGCTCTACGGATCTTTTGTGTCAGCGGCATTTGGCTGCGAATACGCCGGAGTGCCTCAGCTCGGCTGAGACCATTGCGTTTCTTGAGACGGGCGATTTGAGTCTTCTGATCGGTAGTGACGACGATGATTTTCTCCACACGTTTGGCGATACCGGCTTCGAAGAGCAGAGGAACATCGTAGATGACGACGGCATCGCGATCCTTTCGAGCCGCCTCTCTGGTCAGCCGACGCTGCTCTCGGGCCACGCGAGGATGGACGAGCCGTTCAAGCATCCGCCGTTTCGCCGGATGACGGAAGATAATTGCTCCCAGGGCCTGTCGGTTGATCGTTCGGTCAGGGTTCAGGATGGATTTCCCAAACCGACGAACGATGTCTTGCCAGGCCGCTTTGCCCGGCTGGACCACCGCTTTCGCCAATGCATCGGCATCGATGACAACGGCCCCGCATTGTTGGAACATTCTTGCGACGGTACTTTTCCCGGTAGCAACACCTCCGGTGAGGCCGATCAGGATCATAGCGGCGGAGCTTATCATGCGTGAGAGTTGGCGACAAACTGAGATTGACATCCCCAGTTCTCCGCTTGTATGAATTTTGTCATGTATCGATTGCTGTTGATCGTCATCGGTTCTGTCCTTAGTGCCGGAGTTGCTATGGCTGGGACGGAGGGCTCTGTACCAGGTCCACGGACCATTACGGTGGCATTGGACGGCTCAGGTGATTTCTCGTCGCTACAAGAGGCTGTGGATAGTGCGGGGAAGGGCGACACGGTATTGATTAAGGCCGGAGTCTACCCGCAAGACCTCACCATTCATAGTAAGGAGCGGCTCAAGATCGTCGGTGCTGGAGTTGACAAGGTTGTTCTACAAGGCCAAGGACAGATGGTGGGTGTTCTCCACGTGGGGAAATGGCCGTATGGCGCAACGGATATTGAGATCAGCGGTCTGACGATCAATGAGCATGGGGGGCATGCGCTTGGGGTTTTTAATGGGAACCGCATCGTACTCCGTCAGCTTCATGTCAAGGGCATGGTCTTCAGCCAACAGGTCCAAGAGGTCCGAATAGAAGACAGTGTTATCGGTGGTAGCGAGACCACCGGCCTGCACTTTTCAGACTCCCACGCCGTCCTGGTTGGGAATTTTATCCATGATAACGATCATGGGGTCAACGTCACCGGGAAGTCCTCGGTGCGACTCGAGCACAATGTCATTACGAGAAGTCTCTTTGAGGCAGTCATCATCGGTGATCAGTCTGCCGCGGTGTTAGTGAACAATACCTTGGTGAAGAACGGCGGTGGCGCGACATTTCTCGGCGCCTCGCGGATTGAGGCGATGGGGAACATTGTGAGCTTCAACAAGGTCGGCTTTCTGATTGCGCTATCGAGTCAGGCGAAGCTTGGGTACAACCTTCTTTTCAACGGTGAGGCGGACTATCTGAGAGCGGGCTCGCCGAATCGTCCCGCCCCGGAGCTGAAACTCAACTCCGATATCTTTGCGGATCCTCGTTTTGTTGATGCAGAGCATGATGATTTTCATCTACAGCCTGATACGACCTTCCTCAATGTGGGAGGATTCCGCTATCTTGGGGCGCTTCCCCCTCGTCGACCCATGTCAAATCAGTAGAAATTCTATTGAAAGCAATGAGATAGCTGGTCGTACTCCTCGCGCGGGTGCGCCTGCTATCCTTTGGAGGTGAGAGCGATGCCTTCCCGTGCGCTTTCCGGCTCAAGTAACGGCTCATGCATGCCGAGAAAGATTCAACCAGGAGGTCGTCCATTGGCTAGCTTCCGAAGCAATCTTGAAAAACTCTCCGGAGAGGCTATTCCCTCACTCATGGATATGGAGTCTGGGAAATTAGTCGGTGCCGTGCTGCCCATGTCCGAACAGGCCCAGATTCAGATGCGGAACAGTATTGAGGTGATTGAGTACCTTCTGAACCAGGAACAAGTGATCTGGAGTTGAGTCTTCGAGCATTGGCCCTACCTACTTTCTTTCTTCATATTCTCGAATCAGATAGCGTTCTTCCAGGATGACTCCGTACCTGTCGGAGTTGTCATGCATGCTGCTCGTGGCTCATCCTGAGCAATTCAGACAATAGAACAAAAGACCGAAGAGGGACTTGAGTTGAAGTGCCTCGACGAGGGACGCGCTTGATTCTGTGGTTGATTGGGCGCATCGTAGCCGTCGTGTACCGCTAGCAAGCGTGAGACGCACGGGGTTCTTATGGCTAAAACAGTTCAGACGTCTTCTAGTTCCCAAGCTCTTCATGGAGCTGAACGGCAACGGCTGGAAGAGGATGCTCTCCGTAAGCAGCATTGGAAGCGCTGGGGGCCGTACTTAAGTGAGCGAGCCTGGGGGACGGTTCGGGAAGACTACAGTCCTTACGGCACTGCGTGGGAATCTTTTCCTCACGATCATGCTCGTTCTCGTGCCTACCGCTGGAATGAAGACGGGCTCGCCGGAGTCTCGGATCGTCACCAGTACATCTGTTTTGCGATTGCGCTTTGGAATGGGCGCGATCCTATTTTAAAAGAGCGGGTGTTTGGAGTCACAGGCAATGAAGGGAATCACGGTGAGGATGTTAAGGAGTACTATTTCTATTTAGATTCAACGCCAACTCATTCATACATGAAGTATTTATATAAGTATCCACAAGCTGAATTTCCGTATGCCAAGTTGGCCGAGGAGAATCGCCGTCGTGGACGACGAGATGGAGAGTACGAGCTCATTGATACGGGTGTGTTTGATGAGGATCGCTATTTCGATGTGGTGGTGGAGTACGCCAAGACGACACCAGAGGAACTCCTTATTAGGATCCATATCACGAACCGGGGGCCTGAACGTGCCGAGTTGACGCTATTGCCAACCCTCTGGTTCAGGAATACATGGTCGTGGGGACTCGACGCTCGTCGGCCACGAATGCGTGAAGGAACCACAGCGAAGGACCTCAGTATTGTTGAACTGGGGCACGAGTACTACGGCAAGCGGTTTCTCTGGTGCGAGGGCAAGCCTCCGTTGCTGTTCACGGAAAATGAGACCAACTCTCGGCGATTGTATGGAGATCAGGACGGCTCAACGTACGTCAAGGACAGTTTTCATGATTACATCATTCACAGGAAGGCCGATGCGGTCAATCCTGAGAAGATCGGCTCGAAGGCGGCTGCGCAGTATGCGCTGACATTGTCGCCTGGGGAATCGGAAGTCGTTCGTCTTTGTCTAACCAATGAATCTGATCCAAGAAGATTTAATAAGAAGCACATCGATGGACTCTTTGAACAACGGGTTCAGGAGGCCGATGCGTTCTATGAAGACCTGGCTCCGGCACATCTGTCCGAGGACGCAAAGCTCGTTCAGCGACAAGCCTTTGCTGGATTGCTGTGGAGCAAACAATTCTACCACTATGATCTGAAACGCTGGCTCGTGGGTGATCCAGGGATGCCGGATCCGCCACAAGAGCGACTGCGTGGGCGAAACTCCGACTGGACACACCTCTACAATGCCGATGTGATTTCCATGCCGGACAAGTGGGAGTATCCCTGGTACGCCGCGTGGGATTTAGCATTCCATTGCATTCCGCTGGCCCTCGTCGACTCGACTTTTGCCAAAGAGCAGCTGATCCTCATGCTCCGTGAGTGGTACATGCATCCCAACGGGCAGATGCCTGCCTATGAATGGGCGTTTGGAGACGTGAATCCTCCTGTGCATGCCTGGGCTGCCTGGCGTGTCTATAAGATCGAGAAGAAGCGAAGGGGAGTGGGTGACCGGGTCTTTCTTGAACGCGTGTTCCACAAGCTCTTGCTGAACTTTACCTGGTGGGTCAATCGAAAGGATGCCGAGGGGAAGAATATCTTTCAGGGAGGATTTTTAGGGCTCGACAACATCGGTGTCTTTGATCGGAGCGCCCCCCTGCCGACCGGCGGCCACATTGAACAGTCGGATGCCACCAGTTGGATGGGGATGTACTGCCTCAACATGCTGTCGATCGCGCTGGAATTGGCACGTCACAATCGAGCGTATGAAGATGTCGCGAGTAAGTTTTTTGAGCATTTCGTCTATATCTGCCGAGCCATGAATAATATCGGCGGGGAGAAAATTGAGCTCTGGAATAGAGACGATGGGTTTTTTTATGACGTCCTGCACCTTCCGGACGGACAGACCTGTCCGCTCAAGGTCCGATCTCTGGTCGGCTTGATCCCTCTGTTTGCCGTGGAAACCCTGGATTCGGAGTTGATCGATCAGCTTCCGCGATTCAAGCACCGTATGCAGTGGTTTATTGAAAATCGATCTGATTTCAGCACGCATGTAGACACCCAATCACGCGATGGTGAAGTGCGGCGATTTTTATCGCTCGTGAATCGTTCACGGTTGAAATCAGTACTGCGATACATGCTGGACGAAGAGGAATTTCTTTCCCCGTACGGCATTCGTGCCCTCTCGCGCTATCATAAAGACCACCCCTATGTGCTCTCTCTCATGGGCCAAGAGTATCGGGTGGATTATGAACCGGCTGAATCGAGCACGGGGCTCTTCGGAGGTAATTCAAACTGGAGGGGGCCCGTTTGGTTTCCCGTCAACTATCTCCTCATTGAATCGCTCCAAAAGTTCCATTACTTCCTTGGTGAGGACTTCAAGGTCGAGTATCCGGTTCGGTCAGGGCGATTCCTCTCGTTGAACGAGGTCGCCTCCGAACTGTCCCGACGACTCACGCATATTTTCCTCCGTGATAAGACGGGACAGCGCCCCGTGCATGGCGGGGTCAGAAAATTTCAGGATGATCCGTGCTGGCGAGATGCCATCCCCTTTTATGAGTATTTCCATGGCGACAATGGGGCAGGGATTGGGGCCAGCCATCAGACGGGATGGACCGGACTTGTTGCGAAGCTCATCCAGCAGAGCGGGGAATAGCGGAAAGATGCGTCATGTTTCCTTCGACATCGCGTAGGAACGGGAGCTTGTCGAACGGTGAAGCGCCTCTCGCGAGCACGAGATACGAACGACGAGGGACAGCTGATGCGGATTGGCAAAGAAGAATGCCAAGATCTCGATCGTGCGTTGAGCCTGGAATGGTTGGAGACGAACGGGTGTGGGGGATTCGCGTCAGGCACCGTGGCTGGGGCCAACACGCGTCGCTATCATGGATTGCTGGTTGTGGCGACATCTTCCGAGGGCCATCGCTGCGTGCTAGTCAATCACGTGGAGGAATGGCTTCGGCTGGATGGCCAAGACATTTCCATCTCGACGAATTTGTATCCCGGCGTGATCCATCCTCAAGGGTACCGCCATTGCGTTTCCTTTTCATCGACTCCCTGGCCAACCTGGACGTTTACGGTTGACGATCGAACAGTCAGCCGGGAAATCCTCTGTGTGCGGGGCCAGAGCACGGTTGTGGTGCGATGGAGACTGCTCACACCGGCGAGGGATTCAATCGAACTGCGGGTACGTCCGAAGCTCACGAGCCGAGAGTATCATGCTCTCCATCATGAAAACGGAGCGCTTTCTCCTGAAGCGACGGTCACGGCGCAGCGGGTGACCTGGCAGCCGTACCATGATCTCCCGGCCGTGCAGTGCAGCCACACCGGACGCTATCACCATCTACCCGAGTGGTATCGGCATGTGCAGTTCCCCATGGAACGGCAACGTGGACTTGATTTTCAGGAAGACTGGTGGTCTCCAGGAGAACTGTTGTTTCACTTGGAGTCCGGCAGGGAACAGACCCTCGCTCTGACCAGCGAGGTGGTTGACGATATTGAGATCGGCGACCTCATTCGCAAGGAACGTGTCAGGCGGGTGAAGCGTCACAAGGCCGCGAAGGATCCAGACCGCTTTGCTGAAGCACTTCGACAAGGAGTCGATACATTCTTGGTCCACCAAGGTTCGAAGCAGACGGTGATCGCTGGATATCCGTGGTTCGCCGATTGGGGGCGAGACACCTTCATCTCCTTGCCGGGCCTCTTTCTTGTGACCGGACAGTACGAGGCCGCCTGGGACATCATTCAATCCTTCATTCCCTTTGTGTCCGAAGGCATGGTGCCGAATCGTTTCTCTGATCTCGGCAACGATCCTGACTATAATGCGATTGATGCGTCACTGTGGTTTATCCATGCTGTCGATCGCTATCTGACGTACAGCAAAGATACGAAGCGAGTTCGACTCGTCGCGTGGCCCGCCATCAGGCAGATACTCGATGGCTATCGTCAAGGCACGAGATACAACATCAAAATGGATATCGATGGGCTGATTTCGGGAGGGATGTCCGGGGTACAACTGACATGGATGGATGCCAAAATCGGGGATTGGGTCGTCACTCCACGGCATGGAAAGCCGGTAGAGATTCAAGCCTTGTGGCTTCGAGCGTTGCAAGTAGGCGCTCGCTTGGCCGCACAGTTTGGTGAACGAGACTATGCAGCCGGTTGTCGGAGAGATAGACGACGAGCGCTCACCTCGTTCCGTACGCGATTTTGGTACCAGGGGGGACAACATCTGTACGATACCATCGATGGACCTGGGGGGGACGACTCGTCGATCCGCCCCAACCAGGTCTATGCAATTTCTCTGTGCGATGATCTGCTGACGCATGAGCAGGCCACACAGGTTCTTCAACTCGTCAAAGAACAGCTCCTGACCCCGGTAGGCCTTCGCACACTGTCCCCACAGGACAGGCGGTATCGGCCACGCTATGAAGGAGGGCCGCGAGAACGTGATGGCGCATACCATCAAGGGACCGTGTGGCCGTTTCTGTTGGGATGTTTTGTGACCGCCTGGGTGAGCACATTTGGGCGCACCTCCAAGACCAAACGTGAAGCGCGGTCATTTCTGAATGGAATAGAAGCACACTTGCGAGAAGGCTGCCTTGGTCACGTCTCAGAGATTTTCGATGGAGACGAGCCACATGCCCCACGCGGCTGTCCGGCGCAGGCCTGGTCACTTGCTGAACCTCTGCGCGCCATGGTCGAAGATCTTGCAATGCCGATCACACCTGATCCAACCAACTCAGTTCAATGTACACGGCCCGCTCCCCAGCCACGCTAGCCGTCCCCTCCCTTGACAGACCCTCTACGCACCCGTAGGCTGCATGCAGAGTATCGTTCGGAGGTTCTTCTATGATGCTGAAAACTTTACCCGGTCGAAGGTATCGAGTTGTCGTGGCTGCTGTGTCGCTCTGTCTTCTCATCAGTTGTGCGGTTCCCTCCGGCACGTTGGCGGACGACTTGCCGAAAGAGTCGATATTACCGTTGGGAATGGCGAACAAGGCGATACAAGCCGCGTTAGATGCCTGTAAAAAAGATGGCTACCGGGTGAGTGTTTCAGTGGTAGATCGTGAGGGTGTTCTTCGTGCCATGGGGCGTGCCGACGGCGCTGGCCCTCATACGGTAGACAGTAGCCGGAAAAAGGCCTATACCGCTGCCAGCTTACGGCGATCCACGAGTGAGCTTGCCGATCTCGTTGCCAAAGTTCCCACGCTTCAGGCTCTTCGTGACATCAATGGGGAGGTTCTGGTGCTGGGCGGCGGGCTTCCTGTTGAAATTGGAGGAGAGGTGGTTGGTGGCATCGGTGTCGGTGGAGCGCCAGGCACCCATCTGGATGACGCCTGCGCGCAGGGAGGCCTGGATGCGATCGGTGCGGCTCCCAAGGTTTCGCCGGTCAAGTGAGATTCCGAGGCTGGTTCGTGATCTGTATCGCCCTGTTGCCCATCGCGGTAGGATGCAATAGCAATATCCCTGAAACTGCGGCACTCGAACTCACTGGGTTCCAGTTTCGAGTGGTTATCGTGAGAACAGCCACGGATCCATTTCTTCAGCGATTCACCCTCACCATGAATGTCCAGGGACGAGGAGACTGTCGGTCTTCAACAGAATTATTCCCCGATACGGGCTATGCCGGTCGGCGGAATGTGTACCTGGCGGCGAAGGGAAGGGTATATGTTGTTGGACAGTACGATGCTCGAGTCATTGATACCCAAAACTGTCAGACCAGCTTGTCAGAATTTCGCCATCTTGATCGAGACGTGATCTTTTTGGGGAGCTTCGATCAGGACCAGGAGAAACACTGGAGATATGTGCCCGCACTTGAACGACCGGAATTGCCGTTTGAAAAACGATAAGGACGGCAGGTGTCCTTGAACGGCGTCTGCCAATGTTCACCATGATGCTGTTCAGTATCCATCACCCTAGGATCATGATCTAACTGTCAGCGATCGTACTACATGCAGCAATCGATCATCGGTTATCATCAAGACGAGCATGGCGACTGGGTTGCCGATCTGGCCTGTGGTCATGGACAGCATGTTCGACATCACCCACCGTTCTTTAATCGTCCATGGGTCCTGACCGATGACGGGCGTGAGCGCCATCTCGGCACGCTGTTGAACTGTAAGAAATGCGAAGAGCCCCCGGTCGCTGCTGCGTCAGCGCCAGCATAAGCCACGCAAAGCCCACGCTCCTCCCGGCGTCGAGGCTAACCTCATTCTGACCACATCTCATCTATGCAACCATTCATTTTCTTGGTGGATGGCGGCCTTGGTGGTACTGTAGACATGGGCGGTCTCCTCGATCTGATGTCGAGAGGAATGGAGGACATGAGTATGGTTACTGCTACACGCGCGTCGATGTCGACGGGCGATCCTCGATCAAGCTTTTTCGTGCATCGAATCCAAAAGGGATACGCCGCGTGGATCGGACTGTTGCTGTTTTTGTATTCGGCACTGTTTTTCACGATGGCCTTCTATGGGGCTCACCTGAAGCCCGTCGTTGCGCTCTACACGAGTGATTCATTGGAGGAGCGACAGGCTGCAGCCGAGGAGATGTTGGCCCTGAGTCAGACGGTATGGGTTGCGGTTCCGGTACTCTTTTTCGGTTCTGTGATTTTCAGTCTTGTCGTGACCAGGCGTGTGGCAGGGCCGCTCTCTCGCCTGGACGAAAGCCTTCAGCAGTGGGCAAAGGGAAACCTTCGTTGGCGTATGCGCTTTCGTCCCAGCGACCGGCTGGATGAGTTGGCGGATCATGCGAACTGCGCCGTGGAGAATATCGCGCGGTCGTTCGACCAGATTCAGCACCAGACACGAGCCCTGCAGGCCGCACTGCAGAAGATTGAGAAGGTCGAGCCTGTGGGCGTGAAAGAAGCCCGAGAAGCGCTGGATGAGATTTCCGGGACGTTACAGCAATTTGATTTTCGAACAGCGGTCAATAAGTTGGGAAGAATCTAATGGTGGGCGGAGGAAGGGAAAACGGTGGATTCACCTTACTCGAAGTGCTGGTGGTTCTGGCTATGCTGAGTATCTTGGCCGCAGCGGCGATGGTCTCACACAGTCATTTTGTCAACCACGCCAAAGCGGTGGAGGCCGAGGTGGTCCTCGCGGAGATTAATCGGTTGGAAATGCTCTATCATGCCAATCATGGGACCTATTCCGGTGATGTTGCCGCCATTGGTCTGACTCTTGCGCCCACGCTCAAGTTTTACAAGGTTGAGGTGTGGCTGGATGACGGCGGCACATCATTTCAAGCGGCTGCCATACCTCTCTTTGGACAGCGGACACAGCCGGCTCTCGTCTTGACGCATACCAGGGATGGGATAACGCTCCAGAAAAAAGAGGTAGGAACACTGGCTCGACAAAGCGGCGGGAGCTCTCTGCCGGTGGGGATGTCCTCGAGGGCTGAGGGACCAATGGAGATAGGCACGGGAACACAGAGGAAAGCTCAACAGGAGGACTGTCGGAAAGGTGGTGAAGCAACAGTAGCTGCGGATGGATTGCTCGATATGAATTTCTGCCTGAAATGATTCTGTTAGGATACTGCCGCTGGGTACTTCTGGTTTGCCTTTGTAGACTGAGTTCGCGGTAGATTGTTCTGGGATTTCCTGCCAATCTTGAAGAGAGATGGGGTAGCGCTGTGAGCGCAAATCCGGACAGTGCCGGCCTGTGGCTCATCAACCGCTAGAAGGACGTAGAGCCGTTCAGCCATCTTGACAGAGCAGACCAGTTTGTTTGACAACCCTGACCGTACGCATATCACGCGGATCACTCGCTATTCATGTTGACGCAACGCTATCAAGTGGCCGTGCTATTAGTTGTTGTTGTGCTGTGCGGATGCTATCTCTTGTTGCCCTTGGGGGCTTCATATGTCCTGGCCAATCAACTCCGGACGTATGGGTATAGTCAGGTCATCCTTCAGCTCGGGTATCCCGGCTGGACGCAGCTGACCATACCCGTTGTTTCATTCCAGCAAGATTTGGGAGAAGAACGACTCATGATCTCCCTGACCGATGCGGAGATTGAGTATGACGTGGGGTTGCTGTTTCAAGGTCGTGCGAATCGTATTCTGCTCAGAGATGTGGCCATCCATGTGCTGACCGTGCACTCGACCGAAGCCACGACCGGAGAGAAACAGGAAGAAGAGACCAACGATGAAGAATCGTCACCGTGGAGGTTGCTGACGGCCGGTGATCTTCTGCGGACGCTTCCCATTCTTCCCTTTGGCGAGTTGCAGCTTGAGCATCTGACCGTGTCCCGCGAGCAAGCCACGGGGCCGCTCCGTAAAGTTACGATTGATGGGGAGCTGACTGCTACCGGCAATGAGGTCGGAGGGCATTTCTCATTTCGAGGGCAAGATACAGGCTCCTATCGCCTCGTGGTGGTTGGGAAGTCGGCCAGTACGTGGTCGGCCACGCTGTCTTCAAATCGACCACATGCGGCACCGATTGTCTCCTGGCAGTCCCGATCGCGTCCGACCGATCGTTCAGACATTCAAGTCGATGGGCAACTTCGAATTGATGTCCAGGAGCTGGCTCCGTTCATTGCTCTTCTTGTGCCGATCGGACCGGAACTGGGGAAGGTGACGGGACAGGTTGCACTTGACTGGGCGGGGGTTGCTGCGACAGAGGCTGCGCTCGGTTCTCTCTGGGAGGATGAGCATACCCGTCTAGACGGGCAAGTACGCATCAATGTCACCCTCCCTGCATTGAAAGGGGTGGCGAAGGATATTGCGCTGGCCTATGTGGGAAAGTTTGCAGGCAATGCCACTCAGGCGGAGTGGGCAATGAGCCCTGGAGTTCTCCTTACGGCTACGGTGAATGCCCAACCTCGTCTTATTCCGGACGTTGTTCGGGTGATACTCCCTCATGGGGATCAGCTGGTACGGATCGAGAACAAGAGCGTCGTACAGGGGACGCTCTATTGGAAAGATTCTCCCATCCGCACCGTGGCTCAAGGTCCGCTGCAGGTGACCTACGGCAGGTCTTCAGGACCAGTGGTTGCCACATTTGAAACTACCAAGGCTGAAGGACGTGGGAATGAATTAGTCTTGCTTGAAGGGGGGTATCAATTGGAGGGAGTGCTTCCCAGAATGTTGACCGAACGGCTTGCTGCAAAAGAGGCGGCTGGAAAAGTTCGAGGGACCGTACGGCTAGAACAAACACATATCGAAGGGATGTTATTGCCGCCGTCCTCGGTCACGATAAAACAGATCGGACAAGGTGCGGTCTTCGTCCCGGGAGTTACGCTGAATCTCTCCGAACCCTTGACGGTGGAATGTGATCTGATTTCGAGGCACTGCTCCACGGGACCGCTGGCCGCCACGATTCGGGCTCCGACCGTCAAAATCGGTGATCAAACTGTTACCAGTACCCAGGGGCTGCTCAGCGTCCAGGAGCTGGACACGAAAGGGATGAATTGGACAGCCAGTGGGATGTTGGTATTTGATGGAGTCACGGTGGGCGTTGGAGGGATGATTCCTGCACCAAGCCATTGGGTGTCAAAATTCTCGGCTGATCACACGCGCATTGGGGCGGATCTACAGATCGATCTTCCGGGTTATGAAGGAGTGGTGACCGCCAGGGTTGAGCAATCACTCAAGACACCCTACGGTATGTTGCATGGCACGATCGGTCCAGTGAGGTTTGATGGGGCCGAGCGGCGACTCAGCAGATTCACAAAGGCTGTCGGTCCATCAAGCGATCTTCTTGATGGGACCATCAGCGCCACAGTTGATGTCACCTGGGATGAGACGGTTGGGAGGCCATCGAGCGGCGGAACAAGGGTGACCGCAGCGGCGGCGCGACTGGTGGCCGAGAACGTTTCTGGGTACTATCATGACTACGGGCTGAGGGGGGTGAGTACGTCGATGGTCCTTCGTGCAGAGGGAACGGATTCCATCATGATGGTTCAGCCGGCCTCTCTTTTTGTGGCGGCGATCCAGAGTGGTGTGGATGTGAACAACATCAGGACTTCCTATCAGGCACGGTGGAAATTGGCGGATCCATTTCCGGTCGTTGAGGTGAAAGACTTTCAGTGTGAAATGTTTGGAGGGACGATTACCAGTCCTGGCCTTGTGGTAGACTTGGCATCGCCCTCATCCGCAACAACCTTTTCTTTGCGGGGTCTTGATCTCGCAAAGATTCTTAGCGTGGAACAACAACGGGGATTGCAGGGAATTGGTACGCTCAATGGAACCCTCCCGGTCACGATTGCCTCCAGGGGCATCATGGTGGATGGGGGAGTCGTTGAAGCGCAGCCTCCAGGAGGGGTCATACGACACCTCTCAGGCGTGGAGTCGTCAAACACGCTTTCAGACTCCGATCAACATCTCCAGCTTGTTGCGCAGGCACTGAATAACTTTCACTACAAGATTTTGCGCGTGGGGGTCAAGTATGGAGAAACTGGCATGTTGGATTTAAGTGCCAGATTAGAGGGCCGGAATCCAGATCTCACCCAGACTCCGCCCATTCACTTTAATCTCACGGTGCAGGAACACATTCCGACACTCCTCAAGAGTCTGCGGTTGATCGAAGATATTCATGGGATGATAGAACATAAATATAGACGCCCCTGACCGGTATGAGGCTGATCATGTTAATGAGACCGATGCTGAAATGTGCGGAGATACTCTTGTTGGGATCTGTGGCGCTCACGATGATCGCGTGCACCCCGCGGGTAGAGGTTGCGGCGCCGGAGAAACCGATTACGATCAATCTCAATGTGAAGATCGATCACGAGATACGACTGAAAGTCGACAAGGACCTGGATCAGGTGTTGTCGAAGGACAGCGGACTGTTCTAGATATCGGAGGGGATAATGACTATGGTACTACGGCTCACAATTGCAGTGTGCACGACGGTCCTAGGAACTGCGGTCGCTTTTTCAGCGTTTGCCCTGTCGTTGGATGAGGCGAAGGCAAAAGGGCTGGTTGGTGAAAGGCCTAACGGCTATCTAGGGGCCGTGAATCCTTCCAATACTGAAGCCCAAGCCGTCATAGCGGACGTGAATCAGAAGCGGCGACAGGCGTATGAGGATATCGCCAAACGGAACCGCACGGATCTTCGTTCAGTTGAGACCCTGGCAGGAGAAAAAGCGATTCAGAACACCACACCTGGAAACTTTGTTGAGGGTCCAGGCGGATGGGTCAAGAAATAACGATCAGGCATACCGATCATTATTCCATGGGAGTGCGGTGTTCGAATAGCCACGAACCTCCCAGAACCCCTTCTCGTCTTTATCGGAAAACGTAATCTCTTTCACCCACTTCGCTCCCTTCCAGGCATACCGTTTCGGGACGATGACCCGCACCGGCCCACCGTGGTCCCGGGAAAGAGGGTTGCCGTTCCAATGACGGGCGAGGAGGACATCATCATCGTCACAGGCTTCGAGCGGGAGATTGGTTGTGTAATCATCGTAGGATTTGAAAAGAACGAATCGAGCCAGCGACAGAGGTTTCACGACGGCCATGATGTGTTGAAACGTCACGCCTTCCCAGTCATTGTCATATCGGCTCCATGACGTGACACAGTGGAAGTCCGACCGATGTGTGAGTTGGGGTTGAGCCGTGAATTGCTCCCATGTCCACGTGACGGGGGTTGTGACAAATCCTCCGATGCTGAGACGCCATTCACTCAAAGGAATTTCTGGTTTAACGCCGAGGTCCAGAACAGGGAAGTTCTCGACGAGGCGCTGGCCTGGTGGCAAGCGCTCATCTCCCTCATAAAACACTTCACGTTCTTCTCCGCCTCGCCTCGCTCGAGCCCATTGTTCTTTGGTTTTTGTCAGACGGTGTGATTCATCCATGCTGGCCTCCTCCTACTAGACTACGGGAATTCTATCTGGCCTGGCAACTGACTTCTGGCAGGATACGGATAATAGCCGCTAGCAGTGTTCTCTCATGGCGTGCCGCCCAACGGACGGCCAGGATAATAGATATCTCTTCATGCAGGGGTGGGTGGGGCCAAAACCACTTCTGTGCTCGTTGCGAAGTTGTTGAAGGGGCTCCTTGCCCATTTTGCATGGCTGGTCAATGTCGTCTTATGCGTCAACACCAGTCCCGCGACAGAAGTCACAATGAGCTGTCCCGTAACGTGCGAGAAGTTGAGTCTGTAAGATTTCTCAGCGTGGTGAGACAAACACCCCATGCCGCCTATTTCATTGACAGTCAGCGGAGGAGGTCCCATGATACGCCACGAGGCCGCGATGACAACCCCAGTCTTGAATCAGCGTAAGTCTGGCAATCCCAATCTAGGAAAGATCTCTATCGCAATCGTTGTTGCTCTCGCCGTCGGGGCATTTTTCTATTTTGATCTGGGGAGATTCCTATCGCTGACGGCATTGAAAGAAAATCGGGATAGCTTGCTGGCATTCACGGATGCCAACTTTATTGCAGCCGTGGCGATCTTTATCGGAACCTATATCCTGGTGGCAGGCTTGTCACTTCCGGGTGCGGTCATTCTTACCTTAGCCGGTGGGTTTGTGTTTGGTGCTGGGTTGGCGACCCTGTTTATCAATATAGGGGCAACAACCGGGGCAACCCTGGCGTTTCTCACCGCACGATATGTATTGCGTGATGCGGTCGAACAGAGGTTTGGAGCTCGACTCGGCCCGTTCCAGGAAGGGTTTGCGAAGAACGCATTTAACTACCTACTGACGCTGCGCCTGATTCCGCTCTTCCCGTTCTTCATGGTAAATCTGGTATCGGGTCTCACACGTGTCAATGTCGGAACGTACATGCTTGCAACAACGATCGGCATCATTCCTGGGTCGTTCGTCTACGCGTACGCGGGTCGTCAACTTGGGACGATCAATTCATTGAAGGAAATCGCATCTCCTAATGTCATCGGCGCCTTTGTGCTGTTAGGGCTGCTGGCACTGGTCCCGGTTGTGTATAAACGGTTTTACCAAAAGTCGGTGTGATGACTACCTTCTTGATGAATCTTACGTTACCAAGGATACCACGCTATGATGTCATCCCCTCTATCAGGAATCATGGATATGAATGAGCACAGCCAGCCGTTGATTCTTCCAGACGACGAGTCCAATCGACAGCTCGTCAGCAATGTGCATCCGGCTGATTGGGTCAACCCCGAACCGACGGGACGGTACAACATTGTGGTGGTTGGGGCAGGAACTGCTGGGCTGATCACCGCCGTTGTGGCGGCAAGTCTTGGCGCCAAAGTGGCGTTGATCGAAAAACATCTGATGGGTGGCGATTGTCTCAATGTTGGGTGTGTGCCATCAAAAGCCATCATTCGCGCTGCCAGGGTTTGGGCGGATCTGAAAAATTCGACGGAGTTCGGCCTCCATATTCCCACGGGAGTGACGTACGACTTCGGGACCGTCATGGCGCGCATGCGGAAACTGCGGGCTCGCATCAGTCAGAACGATTCTGCTCGCCGCTACACAAACCTTGGGGTCGATGTGTACATCGGGAACGGACGTTTCCTCGGTTTTGATACGATCCAAGTGGAGGGTTCAGCCGGTGACCGGGTGCTCACTTTTGCAAGAGCTGCGGTCTGTACGGGGGCCAGGGCGGCGATTCCGGCCACGCCAGGCTTGCAAGGAGTCGACTATCTGACGAATGAGAGTGTCTTTGCTCTCACGCAGCTCCCGCAGCGCCTGGGAGTCATTGGGGCAGGGCCGATCGGATGCGAGCTGGCGCAGGCCTTCGCGCGGTTTGGAAGCCAGGTCTATGTGATCGAAACGGCGCACGGTATCATGCCCAACGAGGACCGAGATGCCGCGGAGATTGTTGAACAACAGATGCGTCGCGATGGAGTCACGCTCCTCTGCTGTGGGAAAGATGTGCAAGTCGAGAAGGTGGAAGAGGGGAAGCGGCTGATCGTTGAGTCGCATGCTCAACAGCATGCGGTCATTGTCGACGAGATTCTGCTTGGCGTCGGGCGGACCCCGAATGTGGAGCGGATCGGCTTGGAGGCGGCTGGAGTCGAATATGATCGGAATGGAATCGTGGTGAATCGTCGGTTGCAAACGACGAATCCCAAGATTTTTGCAGCGGGTGATGTGTGCTCGCGCTATAAGTTTACCCATGCGGCTGATGCCATGGCGCAGATCGTCATTCAGAATGCCTTGTTCCCACATCCTCTGGGTGTAGGCTATGCTGATGTGGAGTCATTGAACATGCCCTGGTGTACCTTCACTGAGCCGGAAATTGCCCATGTCGGGATGTATGAGCACGATGCTAAACAAAAGGGTATTGAGGTGGAAACCTATACGTACAAGTTGGATGAAGTGGATCGGGCAATCCTCGATGGAGAGGAAGACGGGTTTGCGCGCATACACATTCAAAAGGGAACGGACAAGATCGTTGGGGCAACGATCGTTGCGGCGCATGCCGGCGACTTGATCAATGAATTTGCCGTGGTGATGAAGGCGGGAGCCGGCGCCAAAACCATTGCCGGCACGATTCATCCGTACCCGACTCAGGCTGAGGTGAATAAAAAAGTGGTGAATCTCTGGCGGAAAGCACACTTCACGGAAGGGACAAGGAATCTGTTGACCAAGCTGTTTGTCTGGATGCGGCGCTAAGGACGAATGGATGAGAGTTATGACGAGACGTGTCATGAGTTGCAGTGCCCTGATGCTGGCTGCGGCGTTGTCGACTGCATCAGTACAGGCGCAAGGTCCAACCACTGTGGAGGTCGCGCGCTTTTCGGCAAGTAAACCGGGGACGAGTCTGCCGGATGGTTGGAAGCCGCTCACATTTAGGAAGATTCTGAGACTGACGACGTACGAATTGGTGGAAGAGGGAGCCCAAGTCGTCGTTAAAGCTGTGAGTGATTCCTCGGCATCTGGATTGACCAAAGAGGTCAGGATCGATCCGAAGGAATTTCCCATCGTCCGATGGCGGTGGAAGGTCGACAATCTGGTCCAGAAAAGTGACGCGACACGCAAGGACGGCGACGACTACCCGGCCAGACTCTATATTACCTTTGAATACGACCCGGACAAGGTGAGTTTTGGGAAGAAACTCAAGTACAAGGCTGGTCAGGCACTGTTTGGAGACATTCCGATTGGCGCCATCAATTATGTCTGGGAAACAAAGGCCCCAGTTGGTGTGATCCTTGATAATGCCTATACGGATTTTGTGAAAATGGTCGTAGTGGAAAGTGGTCCGAGTCAGATCGGGCTCTGGGTTGATGAATCACGAAACATCTATGACGACTACAAAAGGGCCTTTGGAGAAGAGCCTCCGATGATCAATGGTATCGCCATCATGAGCGATACGGACAATACGAAGGAACGAGCCATCGCTTATTACGGTGATATTGTGTTCATGACATCGCGTTAAGACCTGTTTCGCAACACCTCTCGATTTCCTTCCCATTCTCAGCTCGTCCAGCGAACTCCGCAGAAACACAACGGCAGTTTACTCATAGATTCCCCCCGTTCTTCCGATTTTCTGGCCAATGACTTCCTCCTGGGGTAGAGACCGACATCCCAATCCTCGGTTCCGTGACAAAAATGTGATGCTTTCGCGAGAGCGGCGTGAGATGGCGGCGCTATTGTGGGAGAGTCGATTTGTTGCAATTTATCCATAAACCAAGGAGGATGGGATGATACGCAGATTGATCATGGGTGCGCTGGTCACGGCGATCACTCTTTCCGGGTGGGTGACCGGCTCGGCGTTCGCCGATGATGAGTGGCAATCGCCCGTTGTGTATACGATGTCGAATGATCCGGATGCCAATGCCGTCTTGGTCTTCAGACAGCATGGGGACACCCTGGTTCCAGCCGGATCGTTTCCAACAGGTGGCAAGGGGTCAGGCGGCGGTCTGGGCAATCAAGGGGCCCTGGCATTCAGCGATGATGGAGATGAGCTCTTGGTGGTGAATCCCGGCAGCAATGATATTTCGGTGTTTCAGATTCATGGTCGTCATCTCAGGCTGACGGATCGCGTGCCATCGGGGGGGACTCGCCCCATCAGCCTTGCCACGCATAATGATTACGTCTATGTGTTGAACGCGGGAGGGGCTGGCAATATCGCGGGGTTTGAACTGACGCATCAGGACAAATTGAAGCCGATCGCCGGCTCCATTCGGCCGCTCAGCGGGGCGAACACCGCTCCGGCGCAAATCTCCTTCAATCCGTCCGGCGATACGCTGGTCGTCACGGAAAAGGCGACCCAGATCATCGATACCTATGCGGTCGACGAGGATGGTGTAGCGTCCGGTCCTGTGGCGCAGCCGTCCAATGGTGCCACCCCGTTTGGCTTTTCCTTTACTCGGCGTGGGGTGCTAGTGGTCAGTGAGGCGTTTGGCGGCACGCCGAATGCCTCAGCGGTATCCTCCTATACGCTTCGTGACGGGACCTTGAATGTGCGGAGTGGGTCGGTGCCCACCTCCCAAACGGCTGCCTGCTGGATTGTCATCACGAAGAACGACAAATTTGCCTATGCCAGCAATACCGGTAGTAATAATATCTCGAGTTATCGAGTCGGCCGGAGCGGACGGTTAGTGTTGCAGGAATCCGTGGCAACCCCCACCGGTGCCGGTCCTATTGATATGGCCTTGAATCGGAACAGTCGGTTTCTGTATGTGCTCAATGGAGGGGCCCGCTCAATCGAGGTTTTCCAGGTCAATCGGGCCAATGGGCGCTTGACTGCAGGGACCGGTGTCTCCGGTCTCCCCAATAGCGCGAATGGCCTTCTGGCTCGGTAATCGTCTGCTGTGTCCGATCCCTGGTCTCAGGACTACTCAGAAGCCTCGCTTCGGCGTGGCTTCTGAGTGTGTGAGAACGGCTAAGCCTCGGCGAGTACTGAATAGCTGGCAGTGGCGTTGGTCGGGTCATTGTCGGTTGATGGGCGGTGGACAGGACGGAGAGCAGATGGCACCTCGCACGATTCTTGTCGTTGAAGATGATCCTGACATCGCCCAGCTCGTGCATCTCCATCTGCGCGATACGGGATATGACGTAGATGTAGCGCAGGATGGTCCGGCAGGTCTTCAGCAGGCCCTTGCAAAGTCCTATGACTTGATCATTCTCGATCTGATGCTGCCTGGAATGGATGGATTGGAGGTGTGCCGGAAACTGCGCGCTTCGTCGAAGTATAGCCTGGTCCTGATGGTGACGGCCAAGTCGACGGAACTGGATCGGGTGTTGGGTTTGGAAGTCGGGGCGGACGACTACCTCACCAAGCCGTTCAGCATTTTGGAGCTCCTGGCACGAGTGAAAGCCTTGTTTCGACGTATGGAGGCTCTTCGCGCACAGGCTCCTCCCGGGAAGTCTCTGATCATTCGCGCGGGCGATCTCGTCATCGAGGTCGATAAACGAAAGGTCCAGCTGCGCGGTCGACCGATCGAGTTGACGGCTAAAGAGTTTGACCTCTTGCTCCAATTCGCCCAGCATCCTGGCCAGGTCTATACCCGTGCGAAGCTTTTGGATGATGTGTGGGGATACTCGCATGAGGGGTATGAACATACCGTGAACTCTCATATCAATCGGTTGCGGGCCAAAATCGAAGATGACAGCAGCAGGCCCCGGTATATTTTGACCGTGTGGGGGGTCGGCTATAGCTTTTCTGAGGAATGGTCGGAACGGTAGCGTCATGTTCCACACGCTGTACGGAAAGTTGGCGGCCGTGCTCTTCGGGCTTTTTTGTGTGATCGGCGCCGTGGCTGTTGCGCTCACGCTGTATAGCACGCGCGTGTACTTTCAAGAGGTGAGCCAAAAGCTGAATCGCACGCTCGCCGAACGGATGGTGTCAGAACAGGCACTCATGCAGGAGGGGCAGGTCAATGACGCTGCGCTGAAGGACATCTTTCACCAGCTCATGGTGATCAATCCCAGCATTGAACTGTACCTGCTTGATCCTCAGGGCACCATCCTGACCTTTTCGGCTCCCCCAGGGAAGGTCAAGCGGCAGCGTATCTCGCTTGACCCACTCAATCGCTTCTTGTCCGGCGGCGAGGACTTCCCGATCCTAGGAGATGACCCGCGTGATCTCACGCGTAAAAAAGTGTTTTCGGTCTATCCGATTGAAACGTTGGGAGGGGCCATCGAAGGCTATCTATACATTATTCTGGGCGGTGAGGAGTTTGATTCAGTCATGCAGATGCTGGAGCAGAGTCATATCCTCCGATTAAGCGTATGGACCGTCGGAGCCATTCTTATCCTGACTCTCCTGGCCGGACTGCTCTGTTTGAAACTCTTGACGAGAAGACTCCATTCCCTGACGTTCGCGATGGAGGCCTTTCGGCGCGCTGAACTGGTTGCACAGCCGGGCATCGTGTCTTCGGTCGATGCCAAGACTTCCGTCGCTAGTCGAGGAGATGACATCGATCAGCTTGAGGCGACCTTTTTACACATGACGTGGCTCATCCGTCAACAAGTCCGTCAGTTGAAGACAACCGATCAATTGCGGCGGGAACTGGTCGCCAATGTTTCACACGATCTTCGTACCCCTGTCACCAGTCTCCAGGGATACCTTGAGACCTTGGTGCTGAAGGAGGGGATGCTCTCGCCTGAGGAGCGTCAACGATATCTTGGCATTGCCGTCTCGCAAAGTAAACGATTAGGGGAACTTATTGATGAACTATTTGAACTTGCCAAGCTGAACTCACAGGAGATGAAGCCTCGTTGCGAATCATTTTCTCTTGGCGAACTGGTGCAGGACGTGGTCCAAAAGTTTCGGGTCATGGTCGAGGCTAAGCAGGTGACGGTTCAGGCAAAATGGGGAGAAGATCTCCCCCTGGTATCGGCCGATATTGGTCTGATCGAACGGGTTCTTGACAATTTGATTGAGAACGGACTCAAGCACACGCCTCCACAAGGTTGTGTCACGGTGATCCTGACCCCCACGGGTGAGACTATTCAGATACAAGTTTCGGATACCGGCTGCGGAATTGCACCGAATGACCTTCCGCATATCTTTGACCGGTACTATCAAGGCAGGAACCAGCATCAAGCAGGTGATACCGGAGCAGGGCTCGGCCTTGCGATTACGAAACGAATTTTGGAACTGCATGGAAGCGTCATTGACGCGCAGAGTGTTGTCGGCCAAGGGACAACCTTCTCTTTTCACCTGGCCGTGGCTCATCCCTGTCGCATGCCGCTGACTGCTTCAGCAATGGAATACCTGCCCCACAGATAAACCCTCGGTTGCGTGCCCCAAGTCCTCAGCCAACTCCAGCCCGTGTCCTTCACGCAGCGGAACCCTGTGTGTTGCCGGGTCATGGTGTGATCGTTGGGTCCTGTCATCGAAATGCGATCACGTTGTGATGAAAATGTCATACCTTCGTGAAGGTTTGTCGTTCATTTTCTGCGAAGATCCCGGACCTCGGAAGAGTCACGGGGCACTGGGCTGTGAATCGGTTGGGATGCTCAAGAATACCCGGTGTTTGCTCCCAAGTATTGAAAACGACCGTTGACTGGAGAATGAGCATGAAGACAAGCGTGGCGAGGCGTACAAGCACAGGTCTTTTTCCTCTAGCTGTGGGCAACGGCCCCGATGGGATGAGTGAGGAGAATCGACTTCTGTCCCAACTGCGGGCAAGAAAGGAAGAGGCATTTGAAACCGTCGTGATCCACTATCAGGAAACCTTCATTCGAATGGCGATGCGCTATGTCGCCAATCGGGCAACGGCTGAGGACATTGTGCAGGAGACGTGGATTGCGGTGATGAATGGGCTGAATTGGTTCGAAGGTCGGTCGTCCCTCCGTGCGTGGATTGGTGCGATTGTGATCCACAAAGCGAAAGACCGAGGTATTCGAGACAAACGGCAGAAGGTCTTTTCAGCTTTCGAATTGGAGACCGTTCACTGGAACGGGGAACCAGTTCTCTCTCGATTCAGGCCACGGCGGGAGGGGGCATGGCCGGCAACATGCTCCCGGCAGCTGTGGGATGAACGGACGCCGGAGACATTGCTGGCATCAAGACAAGCCACCGCCTGTCTGTGGCATGCGATCGAGACCTTGCCTACACCACAGAAGGACGTTCTGATGCTACGCGATGTGGACGGCGTACATGCTCAAGAGGTCTGTGAGCAACTGAAGATTTCCAAAACAAATCTCTACGTGCGCTTACACCGCGCTCGTGAACAAGTGAAAACGGCGGTCACGGCCGTATTGGGATGAGCCGGGAGGTACACTGCTTTCGACGAGAGCATCGCAAGATCTTTCATCGGCGATCAATCCGTGAAGCGCGTGGGGGAAGTCCTGCGGAGTGAAAGCGGCGGGGAGGATATCGATGAAGTGTCGCGCCGATGGACAAGGGGGCTACGCACCGTGATGCAGATGTTTGCATAACCTATCAATTTGGGGCATGGTGTGAGGGGAAGGGCCGTGGGCTCACTGTCGATGGGACTGCTATCTGTAAGGAAATGAGCCGATGAATGACAGAGAGAGGTGGATGATCGAGCCCCCCTTGATCGAGACGGGCTTGACGCGGTGATTATTGGATGGAGTTGGCGAAGCCGTCCCTGGTGATTTCAGCGCGCACCCGGTCGCCGACTTTCTTGTGGCCTCGTAGGTGTTTGGTTTCCCGACTGACATAGAGGTGAACCTGATTTCCTTCGTAGTCTTCAACGGTGTAGGTGTCGCCCTTGATCCGTGTGACCGTACCGCCGATGGTCTTCCACGCTGGACCAGGCCGAGGTGTCGACTGACTGGGACGTGAGAGGGTATAGGTATTTGTCAGGGAGTCATTCGGGTCTGTGGAAGCCGATCCGGATGATGAAACGACCTGGTTCTTCTTGTCTTGTGAGGCTGCAGAGGTGACGGATGGCAAAATCAGCAAGAACAGGGTCAGAGTCCATAGAAGAGCAGAAAGGATCCTTTTGTGAGATGTGCGCATCAGATGCCTCCTCGTCGACAGCGTGTATGGATAGGACCATTGTGCAACAACGGAAATACATGTCGAGAGAAAATTAAAATCGCTGTGTAGGATCACTTCCTCATGTTGATACAGATTGAACGATTACAATCGAGCACGGTGGAGCGAGACGCGGGACCGGTGTCGGAGCAACCGAGACGACCGAGCTTCGCTCGATCGCTCTGGGGCGGGTTGCGGAATCTCGCCTTGCGCCGTCCGCTGTTGGCCGTGTTTCAAGTCAATCTTCGCTGTAATTCTTCTTGCGGGTATTGCAACCTACCGTTGAATGTCGGTCGCTATGAAATGTCGCGTGAGGAAATCCGAGAGGTCTTCGCCAAGCTCTATCACGACGGACTGCGGGTGGTATTTGTGCAAGGCGGGGAGCCCCTACTCCGTCGAGACCTTACAGCGATTCTTGAAGATTTGTATGAAATCGGGTTTCATCTGACGGTGATTACCAATGGGACCAAACTGACCATGCCTCTCGTAAGCCAATTCGACGATCTCGGAATTTCCCTCTCGATCAGTCTCGATACGCTGGATCGCAGCAAGTATGAACGTATTCGGGGAGCGGATCAGCTCGATGCCGTCCTCACCGGCCTTGATTTGCTCCAGCACTATCGGTCTCCCAAGTTTCTGACCTGCATCGTCAGCGAGGTCAATCGCGATGAGGTCAGCCAGGTGGTGGCGTTCGCTCAGCAGCGAGGGTTTTTGCCGGTGGTTGGGGCGTACCATTGGGATGTCGGACTGTATGGTAAGCAGGATGCAACATTGATGTACGACCGAGAGCAGGCCCGGTTGGTCTTCGAGCGATTGCTGAGAGTGGAGGCTCTGCCCAGGGGCTATCTTCGGCAATATGCAAAGGACAATGTCACATGGCTGGGTGGAGAGCAACTCAAGCCCTGCGATGCGGGGGGGTACAGCATCGCGATTGATGCTTCGGGGAATCTCTCGCCCTGCCTCTCGCTTCCTCCTGTCGGCAATCTTCGTGAGTCGTCTCTCAGTGAAATAGTTGCGCGGTTTGATCGATCGAGGATTCAACGTTGCTCAGACCACTCATCCTGTAACAGGCTGGATGGGCGGGTCATCGGTTCCGTACTCCGGCACCCCATCGCAGCCTGGCACACACCGGTGTCATGGTGAAACAGAGGGAACAGTTTCTTATCTGTCTCGTCATCTGGTTGGCGGGCATGCTCACGGCCTGTTCCACTGTTCCGACGTCATTTACTCCCAAGGACCCGCTTCGTCCTGATGAATTCTCGCATCGACTGCTTGGTCACGTCTTCGCGTCA
Source organism: uncultured Nitrospira sp. (assembly GCA_902500805.1). Taxonomy (GTDB): domain Bacteria; phylum Nitrospirota; class Nitrospiria; order Nitrospirales; family Nitrospiraceae; genus Nitrospira_D. The sequence goes on from CABVSA010000017.1 coordinate 25,556, forward strand.
TACGTCAAGGATGGTGTGGTCGATTATACTGGTATTAAAACCGACGGTCGGTTTCCTCCCTATCTGGCGCAGCTTGACCGAATGGATCCCAATGCGCTGGAGACGCGCCATGAGCGGCTGGCCTTCTGGATTAATGCCTACAATGCCTTCGCCGTTAAAGGCATCGTGGACCACTATTCCCCGGCGAACCTTGTCGGACGCTATCGATACTTCATCGGGCGCGAGTATCGGGTCGGGGGAACCATCATCAATCTCTACGATCTCGAGCGGCAGGTCTTGATTAAACAGTTTCAGGAACCGTTGATCCATTTTGCCATCGTGTGCGCCTCCACCTCCTGTCCCAAGCTCCAGCCCTGGACCTATGAGCCGGATCAGCTCAATATACAGCTGGATCGTGTGGCCAGGGAGTTTATCAATGATCCCACCCGCAATCGGTTCGACCGCAAGAAAAAAGTTGCGTCGCTTTCGATGATCTTTAAATGGTTCGAGGATGATTTCACCAAGGCGGCTGGTTCGGTTGTATCCTACATCACTCGCTATGTGAACGACCCTGAACTGGTTCAGGATTTGATGCAGTCGGACTATCGTATCGAGTATCTCGAGTACGATTGGAGCTTGAACGGCATTCCACCAAGGGAGACAACCGATGTTGGTCAGTCATGATGAGAAGGCCCCCATCGCGAGACTTTTGACGTTTCTCGAGCATGGCGAGCGGATGGCCCATGACTGTGCCAAGGCGCAAGCCGGATTGTCCGCTGATTCCGCGACAAGACGATTTTTGCTGAATCAGGCCAAGCAAGAAGCGATGCATGCCATGGTGTTCCAGGGTGCGATTGCCTGGCTGGCTCCGAAACACCTGTGTGATACGCCGTTTCTTCCTGCATTGGAAGAGTATCGAGCGATGCTGGACGAGGCGTTGGCGCGCCGAGATCTTACGGAGACGTTTCTGGGTGAGCAAGTGGTGCTTGAAGGCTTGGGCGAAGCCGTCCTCGCGCGTATTGAAGAAGGGTTAGTAAAGCGGGCGGCTCCGTTCAGACGGCTCCGTTTGGTTCTGTTGCACCAGGAGGAAGCGCACCATGGATTCGGCCGCCGTCAGCTTGAGCGAGCCATTGAACGTGGCGAGACCGATGTGACGGATCTCAATCGACGGGCGCAACGATACCTTGCCTTAACCGATGCCATGGTCTTCACGCTCCGTGACCTGTTTGAGAGCATCGACGAGGATGCCACGGCCTGGGCGCAGGATGTCCGGACCTTCTTGCCGGACTGGTGTGGGATGAGCAACCAACTGTCAGCAGTCAGTCACCAGCCGGTTAGCGACGGATGTTTGGTGAGCTGATCGATGGTCTCTGTTGTCATCCCAACCTACAATGAAGAAAGAGCGTTGCCGAAGACGTTGAAGGCGTTGTTCGCACAGGCAGGCATATTTGAGTCCATCCTGGTCGACGGCGGCAGCACCGACCGAACCCCTGCTGTAGTCGCGAATCATATTTCCCTTACTCAGCACTCAGTCCTCAGCACTATTCAACTCATCACTGCCCCCAAGGGGCGCGCTTCTCAAATGAACGCCGGGGCCAAGGAGGCGAATGGTGAATGGCTGCTCTTTCTGCATGCGGATACGATCCTGCCGGACGGCGCGATTCAACGATTGAATGACATGGAGACGGATCAATCGATTCAGGCCGGCGGGTTTATGCACCAGTTCTCGGGTGATGATTGGCGGCTGAAGTTCATTTCGTTTTTGGACAATTTCCGCTGCACCCGCAGCCGGATCATTTATGGAGACCAGGCTCTCTTCGTCAGGCGAACGCTGTTTGAACAGCTCGGTGGGTTTCCCAATCAGCCGATCCTGGAAGATGTGGCCTTCTGCGAACGGCTCGTCATGGTGACGACACCGCTGTTATTGTCTCCTCCGGTTGTTACCGATGCCAGAAAGTTCATCAAGATGGGCATCTGGCGGAGCTTCGTTCGAGTGCTCCTTATCATCCTCCATGTTGAATACCGCTTGCCGATCCTTCCGCGAACATTTTTTCAAGACGTGCGTTAACCCTATACCCTATCTCCGTAGCGAACTTGTTCAAGTCCCCGTATGGTTGAACACTTGCGCGCCCGTGAGACGGCCCACGGACCGTGGTCGCACCGGAATGAATCCATTTAGATACAGCATCCAATTGGATACACCTGAGTCTCGATCGGTACGACGCAATTGCCATGCGGTGTTAATGCATGGAATTTCATTAGATTGTGTGTAATTAGCGACAAATTGCTTGTGGGTGGCATGGGTCAATTACTTGGAATTTAGGGATGGGTGATGATGTAAAATTTTAACTCATTCTTATACGGTATAGCGTTGTGCTCACGGTCTGAACTCGGTAGACTCCGCCGGCTTAATATCGACGAGCTCACTCAATCATAAGGAGGCAGAGAATGAGCAAGAGGGTTACGGTATTTGTGCGTTCATGTTTGGCCATCGCTATGGTCGTGATGGCTGGTTCACTTGTGGACCAGGCTCAAGCAAGCGATCCACGTATTGAATTTGAATTGACTGATGAGCCGGGTGCGTGGTTCAGAAACAAAGCTGGCGGAGGGGCGCTGGCGGTCGCGACGCCGGGGACGGAAGTGCGGTTTAGCGGCAAGTCTAACACGGTACACACACGCACCAGTCTGATTTTTCCGACCGGCGCGATCAACATGCCTTTCGATACAGCGCCTCGCAAAGGATCAGACGAAGTGGTGCTGCGTACGCCAGGGCTCTATGTCTTTACGTGCAAAATCCATCCATATATGTTTGGAGCAGTAATCGTGGATGATCCAAAAACGGCTGGCCTTGATCTGGGTGAGAATATTTCACTGGTCAATGGCATTCAGGTGCCGACGGCGAGCGATCTTGCCGTGCGTCTATTGCGTACTTTTTTCATCGCGACGAACCCAGCTAATTGGAAAGATTACAGTGTGGGTGGGAACTGGCACGTTTCTTATCCGGCAGTCACCGTACGAGTCACCGGAGGACTCACACTCACGATTGATCAGGCAATGGCGGCATTTGGCTTAACAAACGATACTCCGAAGGAGCCGCTGTTAAAGCCAGCCGCTGCCGTTGGTGAAGTCTGGGTGGACACTCAGTTTGAGAAGACCGGTGGGAAGAGCAAACCCGGAACGGCCACCGCAATTGATGGGACGAGCTGGGAAGCAAGACGCAAGGTCGCGCTTCCGCAGATCAATATGAATAATCCCCACAACATGTGGACCGATCGGAACCAGAATCTAATCTATCAGACTCAGTGGTTTGATAGTAAGCTGACCGTCTTTAATCGACTGACGGGCGCGCTCCTCAATAACATCTCGGTTGGCGAGTCCCCTTCTCACGTCATGACGCGGGTCGATACGGATCAACTTCACGTCGCCTTGAATGGCTCACCGAACAATGATTCAGTGGTGGAACTTGCTCCGCTGGCCAACGGAGTGCAGCGGCGCATCAATATCGGCCGTGGCGCTCCTCATGCCCATTGGATGGGTCATGACGGGAAGTTGATGGTGACGCCTAATGCCTTCTCGGCAGACAGCACGCAATACAACTTCGCCGGTGATGTTGTCGAGGCCATTCTTCCGGCCGGAGCTCTTCCGATTGCAACCGGCATGACTCCTGATTCAAAGTTTACCTATGTGGCAAGTTTGCTGAACAGCACCATCACGGTGATCAATACCCAGTCGAAGTCCGTCGTGACAACCATTAATTTACTGGAACGGTATGATCCAGTGGGAGGTTGTCCTGGCTCAGCTTTCTATCAAGGACTTTCTGGTAAGGATTGTTCGTTTGTTGGTGCGTTGCCGATCCAGACGCCGGTCAGTCCAGATGGAAAGAGCATGGTGACAGCCAATACACTTAGCGGCACGATCACGGTTGTAGATCCTAGTACGAATACTGTCGTGAAAACGTTGCCCTGTGATCCTGGCTGCCATGGAGTGCAATATGGTGCCAAGCAGGGAGGCGGCTACTATGCGTATGTCTCCAGCAAGTTCTCCAATGCGCTGATTGTTGTTGGCTTTAATGCCAATGGAGATGCAGCAAGTGCGGACATTGTTGGGCGCATTTTGCTCACCTCAGTAGGTACCACGGCAGCCGACGATGCCATTACTGGTAATCGAGGCATGGGTGGTCAAGGGCTTCTGCCCATTCCAGTGGTCTACAACGGGTGGGTGCAAAACCTTCCGCAGCCCTGGAAGGATCAGTTGGCTCCCTCTCACCTGAGTCCGATTCAGTAACGATGTAAGAGCTCAGCCTGAGCGTCGCTCAGGCTGAGCTCCTTTCCTCACCGCAACAAGAAATTTCAGATCTGGATGTAGTTTGTTCAGTTCACCGATATCCCTCTCATTTCTGTCTGGCCGTTGTATTGGATTCCCCACCGTGCTGTCGTTCGTATTGAGCGCGAGGACTTCTCATGAGTAATCGGCAAAAGCAGCCTAGCTTACGAGATGTCACCTTTGACGGTTTCAGGTTTCAAATTTTGTGTCTCTCCATACCTTAACGTGAAACTCATGCTGGAAGGGCGAGAGCCCAATAACGTCACAGTGGCCTATCGGATGGTATCGGAGAAGCGGTCATGAATCATGTTACGGTCTGACGGCAATCGGGGATCGACGTGCCCGGAATTTGGCTAAGATAGGCGCCAGGATTTCATGCGCGTCCGGCGATGCAGAGGACTCGCGCAGTCTCAGCAGTTTCTTTTCGGTCATCGACTCAACGCTCATCAAAACGATTTCCTCTGAAAAGAAGTCTCTCGCCTGAATCCTTTTAGATACTGAATCCTTTTAGATACATTCTGTGGATTCTGATGTTTGTCTTTCAAAATTTTTGACGTGGCCGGTGTTGTTGATAGCAAAAGTCTGGGAATTTAACGGTTCAGAGCGAGCTACAGTCGTGGATAAAGACTGGCAAATAATTTGCTTGAGAGAAGTGCGCAAATTCACCGGCTCGCAATGTTAATTGTCAGAATTAGTGATTGTGCCAACGTATAAAAACGTGTAAATAGGGGCCTTCTTCTCATATTGAACGTCTCCAGTTAACGAAAGGTATCTCGTAGAGGGCGAGGGGTTTGTTCGCAGCATTTTGGGGAAGTGAAAAATTAGGGTCTGTCAAGAGGCGGCCGGAGAATGGAGGGAACGCAGGATTGCATGGTTCTAGATGCACGTTGGGTCTGGTGAGGGGGCAGTCGAAGCGTGTACGAGCATTTTCTCTCGGGACACGTTTGGAATCACACTAGGGAGAAGTATCATGGAGAAAGGTTTTTTAAACAGTTTCGCGAAAGTCATGAGCGTCGGCGGTTGGACAACGTGCTTCTTCGCTGTCTTGACGCTCATGCTGTGCCTGTCCGGTAACGAATCGGCGCAGGCAACGACAGGCGTCGGGCCGTATGAGGTTCCCCAGGTCGTCGACATTAATGATGATCCCAATATCGTCGAGACCTATCTCGTGGCAGACGAGGCTGACGTTGATATCGGCAATGGGGTTCAAGCGAGGAACGTGCTCACATTTAAGAGCTGTGCCAAGTTCCATCTATGTGATGACGTGGTCGGGACGATACCGGGGCCGGAGTTTCGGCTCAAGGTAGGAGACACGGTCATCGTGCATTTCAAAAATAAACTCAAGAAGGAGGTAACCGGTATTCACTGGCACGGCGTTGAGTTGAATAATGCCAGCGATGGTACTCCCCTAACACAGGAACAAGTAAAACAAGGAGACAAATTCGATTACAAGTTCACCGTGACCCGCCCTGGGATCTTCTGGTACCACCCACATCATCACTCGTCGACCAACCAAGTGTTTCAAGGGCTCTATGGGTCGTTGATTGTGACGGAAACCCTTGACACAAATCTCCAGGGGACTGTGCTCCCCTCTGCAGCACAAACCAAGACGATAGTGCTCAGCGACATCACGGTCTGCAAAGCGCCTGGGACCAACGATACAGCGACCTATGATACCTCCGCATTACCACATGTCAGTGGGGCGTGGGCAGGTACATGGGCTGGGAAGACTCCAAAGGTTCTCTGCGAAGAGTTCCCGGTTGATGAAGAAGGAAATCTTCGGTCCGCGTTTAAGGCAGGACAGGTACCGAACATTATGACAGGCCCCCCGGTCGGCGAAGGACAGACGGTTCTCACCAATGGTGTCAATGTTGGTGCGAGGGCTGGGACTCCGGAGAATCCCGGTGATCTTGAAACCGGGGCACGGACACTTGATGTCACGGCAGGTCAGGGACTTCGGTTGCAGGTCATTAATTCCTCGGCGACCCGCTACATGCGCCTCCATTTGACTGGCAGCGTGAATGGTATCGTCAAGCAGATCGACCTGGTTCGAATCGGTGGACAAGGTGGATTGATCGACCAGGCTCGCCTTGAGGGAGATATTGCTGGTCCTGGGTTTAAGTTCAACTATAAGCAGGGCCAGATCCTCATCCCGCCCGGGAGTCGCGCGGATGTGGTGGCGGCGATTCCGGGTGACGCCTCGGGTGTTCTTACCCTCTGGACAGAGGACTTCCAACGAGCTGGCGGACTCAATAGTTTTGCATGGATTCCGACTGTGCCCGTGATGCATCTGAAGGTCACAGATCAGGGGGGAACGTATACGATTGTGAACGGCACGCCGTTGCGTCCCAGCACGGATCTGGTTAAGGAGCTTCTACCTCTACAAGGGAGTCTCCTCGCACAAGGGCTGGGGTCCCCGATCACGTTCACGAACGTAGGCGCCCAGCTCGGAGTGAATGGTATCCAGGGAGACCATGACCACAGTACTCTTCCAGCTTCGGCTCGGTTTGCACAGATTGGAGACACCCTGGAACTCACGGTGACCAATGAGACAGGGGCGCACCACCCGTTTCATTTGCATGGATTTTCGATTCAACCGGTCAGTCTGAGCAAGGATGGATCCGTATACCCTTACTCGTATCGTGAGTTCGTGGACGAAGTTGATATTCCTTCTAGACACACCCTGACATTCCGCGTCCGCTTGGATGATCGCCCGAATTTTTATAATGCCAAGGGGAAGCTGCTGGCGAGCCCAACACCCACTGGGGGGGGGCTGGGTCGGTGGCTGTTCCATTGTCACATCCTCTTTCATGCCACCTTGGGCATGATTTCGGAGCTTGACGTTGTTGCTGCTCCTACACCCTGATTGAGTGGAGCCTGCCCCGCTCTCACGGGCGGGGGAGGCTCCACATGAAATGCTATAGGTGAACAAGGCAAGGATTAAGCCGTAAAGGAAAGCGCTATGAAAAAACGACGCCTCTTAGTGGCCTTACTCAGTCTGGTAATGGGATGGGGCATGGTTGGCATGGTCAAAGCTGCTGAACCGACCGTGTCGTTTCTCGCCGGAGACCAACCAGGAAACTGGTTCCAATGTGCGAATACGGGCATCTCGGCTTCTGGACTCGGATGTGTTCCTGAAGCAGCAGCCCTGGGTACGGTCGGACAGAAATCCCTCGCAGTTATTAACCCAGGAGAAACGGTTGGGTTTCCCTCCCGCGGTGGAAGGACCAGAACCGTCCATACGGCAACGAGTTTGATCTATCCTTTTCAGGCTCCTGGTATGCCGTTCATTAAAGAGGTGAATTTTAACGCACCGTCTCCAATAGAGGATCAGACCGTGACGCTGACGAAGCCGGGGCTATACGTCATTACCTGCAGTGTCCATCCCTACATGTTTGCTGCGGTGATTGTGAATGATCTGAACACACCGGGACCTCTCCCGTTGGACCTTGGGGACTATATCACGATTGCAAACGGCGAATATTTCGCACCGCTCAAGCAGGTTCCGACCAGCAGCGATTTAGCCACACGTTTGCTCAGAACGTTCTTTGTGGCGACGAATCCTACCAATTGGCAGAACTATGCCGCCGGTTCTTGGACGCCCATCTATCCGGATGTACCAGTCTATACGAATCTTAAGGACAATGATGGGAACCCCATCCCTCTCAATGTGGCGGCTGTATTGCGTGACCGCTATCAGGGGGGTAACCCGACGGTCGCGTTGGATCCTCTAGGAAATCCTGCCACGCCTGGTGTGGGTCAGGTGTGGGTCGACACCCAGTTTGAAAAAGTGTTTGATAAAAATAAGCCAGGCACCGCCACAGCCGTGAATGCGGAGACATGGAAGGTCGAGCGAAAAGTCGCGCTGCCGCAGATCAATATGAATAATCCCCACAATATGTGGACGAATCGCGATCAGAGCCTAATCTACCAGACCCAGTGGTTTGACAACAGACTGGCCGTTTTTGATCGGAAGACGGGTGCCTTTGTCAGGGATCTCGTGGTCGGGGATGCCCCGGCCCACGTGATGACCAGGGCGAAAGCTGATGATCCACTCCATGCTGATGAACTCCATGTCACCAGTAACGGTGAGGCACGCCCGGACTCCATCGTGGTGGTCGCTCCCTTGGGCACGGCCGTGACGGGACGCATTAGTATCGGCGATGGTCAGGGAAATCCTCATGCCCATTGGATGAGCGGTGACGGCAACAAGATGGTGACCCCGAATGTACTGACTGGGAAGACTAGTCGAGTCGATTTCTCTAATAACAATCTGGCATCGGTTCTGCCTGCCAGCAGTCCCTTGACCCATCCCATTGCCACCGGGATGATGCCGAATGCGAGCAAGTATTACGTCGCCAATTTTCTCGATAGCAAAATATCGGTCTATACCGTGAATCCTCATGCATTTAAGGGGGAAATTGATCTGATCGCCAACTATAATGCCGGATCCGGAGCGGTGGCGCCGGATCCGATCACAGGCGTGACATTTGTCGGCGCATTGCCCATTCAGACGCCTGTCAGTCCGGACGGAACCAATATGGTCACGGCCAATACCTTGACCGGCACTATTACGGTCGTTGATGCCAGACCAACAGTGAATGGTGGGCCAAATCCGAATGAAGACAAGGTTGTGGCGATGTTAGGCTGTGATCCAGGGTGCCACGGTGTAAATTACGGCGCCAAGAAGGGTGGCGGCTACTATGCCTATGTGTCCAGCAAGTTCTCCAACCGGATGCTCGTGGTGGATCCGGATCCCAATGGTGACGGCAATCCCGCCGATGCTAAAGTGGTCGGGACAATTTTGCTGACGGCAAATAACAAAACCGCAAAAGATGGCACGATTTCAGAGTATGCCGGGATGGGCGGCCAAGGTGTGCTCGCCATTCCGAATGTCTATAACGGCTGGGTGCAGGAATGGGTGAAGAACTGCAAGACCAAAGACTGTAAAGCTTGGAAAAGTCAGTTGACTGACAGGCAGGAGGATCCTGGACCGTTGCAGTAGATCCGCAATCAGTCCCGCCTGGGTATTGCCCAGGCGGGACATCCTCACCGCAAAGTTTTGACCTCCTGCATACTCTTCTTTGGGCTCTGAAATTGGTGTCAGATGCAGTGCTGTCAGTGACCCCCGTAATTGGGGCTGGTACCTCGATTGCTTGGCGGATCTCTATGGGAGGAAGGATGTGGTGGATTTATCAATTCTTCCTCAAAGAGGAGGGTGCTACGGGATCGGTTGACCTGAGAAGCCTGCTGTTCGGTCAAGGCCTCACCGCAATCGGGGATCGTCGTGCCCGGAATTTGGCCAAGATGGGAGCCAGGATTTCATGCGCGTCTGGTGAGATCAGGGACTCTTGTAGGTGCATCAGTTTCTCCTCCGTCATCGACTCTAAGCTGACCAACGCTTCTCCCGCTCGATAGCGGACCCACCACTGGTCGTCGTTGAACAAGCCGATCAACCGGTCTTCATCCTCGACGGTTCCCAATTTTCCCAATGCAGTCGCAGCTTGAACCCGGACATACCAGGCTTCGTGAGCCAGATGATGACGGACCAACGGAAGATCAGCTGGATCGCGAAATTCCCCGAATACGAAGAGGCAGGCGGCCACCATGTTCGGGGGTGGGGAAGCATCACGCAGGAACTGTCGAAGGATCGGCAGACCGCGTTGACTTTTCGTCACCGGCAGGTAGCGAATCAGTCGGGGGCCGATATCTGGGTCTCCGTCAATGGCGGCCTGTGCAAGGACTTCAGATGCCAGATCCCGTCCTGCCGTCTGCAGCATCGAGACAATTTTGAGCGGAGACCAGTCTGTTCGTCGGCCGAGAACGGGTAAGAGTAGGGGGAGTGCCGCATTCGGATTGATACGAAGAAGAGCCTGCGCTGCGTTGAACGCTAGGAATGAATTGTGATGGGTCACTAAGCTGCTGATTGGTGACCACGCCGATTGATCCTGTAATCGCCCCAATGTGACCACAGCAAGTATTCGCTGGCTCAGCTGGTGAGAATGTAACAGCTCTTTCGCCAGATGGGGAGTTCCAACTTGCTGGGCGACATGAATCAGCGGGGCGATCATTGCGTCTCGTACTGACTCATAGTGCTCGTTCCAGAGATAGAGGAAGACCACATGATCACGACGAGTCAGGGAGGGGAGTGAGTCCTGGGTCTCCTGCCCGTACTGCTGCAAGAATGGTTTCCAAACGCTGATGACGCGCTGCCGCCGCTGTTGGTTTGCCAGGCGGCTTCGACGGAACAGAAGAATGGAGGCAAGGAGCAAGGCAATAATGGCGCTCAGCACGACCGCGCTGAGATGCCAGAGGTTGAGCGGAACGTCAGTATCCACGAAGGCAAGCACGCGCTCCCCTCTCACATCGTTTGCCGTTACCAGTGGTAGATGATGCTGAAGCTGGCTCCCCGTCTGGTATAAAGCGCTCCTCGGTCTTCGTCATAGCCGGTGACTTCCAGCGAGACCCGATCGGCCACGGGCAGGACAATGCCTCCCTGAATGGTTCGACTGCTCACGCGTGTCACATCTTGCGTCGCGACGATCCGCTCGCCGGATGTTCCGAAGGACCCTGATGCGAAGACTTGGAGGCGGTTGGTAGGACGCCAGGTCAGCCGTGACGAGAGGGTGATCGCGCCGGTCTCAGGGACGTAGTACAGTTTTTCTGTGAGCCAGAGATTGAACGGGAGAAACAGGGTCAGTCCGGGAGTCAAGAGGTGAATGTCATCTGTCTTGTATGAGAGATAGCGATAGCCGAAGGAGGCCTCGAATAGAGTGAGCAACGGATGGATCAGTCCAAGTCCCTGGGAGGCTTCGCCTGCAAACGAATATTTTGGCGAAAAGTCTGGATTGATGGTCCCTTGTGCAGCGAGATAGCCCCAGGCTCGTCTCCACAAGGGGCTATAGCCTTCCGTTGATAACACCGTGTCATGAAAACCGAATCGACTGATCGGCTCAACCCGTGCGATGAGGGTTTGCGCGCCGATGGATTTTGATACTTCGAGTAGAATATCTCGTTCGCCTTGAATCCCGCGCGAGTAGGAAAACTCCCCGTACCCGACCTTGAGATAGTCGCGGAAAGGCAACCGAATCGTTGTATCTCGTACACCTAGCGGGGCCTGCGGTGAGGCTTCGAGAAGTGTGGTGAGGTCCCGCACGCGTGCAGCCACCGCTTCATCGCCGGTCAATTGATGGAGACGGGTATACTGTTGAACGGCTTCCTGGGTAGCCCCACTCCAGAAGAGGGTATCGGCTAGCCCCTGCAAGGCTTCTCGATTCGTACTGTCCTGGCGAAGCACCGTGTGATAGTGCTGGATCGCCAGGTCGTACTGTTTTTTCCACGACAGCGCACGTGCCAGACCGATCTGGACATCGAGATCGGAGGGATGACGCGTGAGGATGTCACGATACAGCGCGACAGCCTGATCTAACTGTCCGTCTCGTGCCAGGACACGCGCGAGGTTTCCGCGGGTCTCGTCGTCAGCCGGGGCATCGGTCAGGAGTTGTTGATAGGCGGTGATGGCCTGTCCGTATATTCCCTGTCGCTCCAATGCCTGTGCCTGCGCGAGTCGCTCAGCTCTGTCCTGTCCAGTTGGTACAGGGATCACGGTTGGCGATGGACTTTCCGCCTGTTGCCTGGCTTGCTTGATCGAATCGATCCGCTCGGCGATTTTGGAGTCGTGACCGATGGCATAGGCCCGCTCGTAGTAGGGCAGGGCATCCGCGGCGCGCTCTTCCCAGAACAAAAGATCACCCAACCCTTGGAGCGCGTCCAGGTGGTGGGGATCTTCCTGTAGAATCTCTTCGTAGATTCTCTGTGCCTCCTTCCTCTCCGTTTGCCAGGAGAGTACCCGTGCCAACGCGGTTCGAACGTCGAGGTCCGTCGGATGCCGCTGGACGATCTCCCGGTACAGACTTGCGGCTTCTGCATGAGATCCATGCCACGACAACAGTCGGGCGAGCGTGGCGCGGACGTCGTCATTCTCAAGGTCTTGTTGGAGTATCTTCCGGTAGATGGCGATCGCATCGCCATACTGATGGGCCTGTTCAAACTGTTTGGCTTGCTCAAGCAATGAGTGTGATGATGACTCGTCAGCAGCATGAACAGGTTGATACCCACCCGTGCAGAGCACAAAAGCACCGATCCAGATGATCGGCAGACGAAAACGATGCGGAGCTGATCGTGTTGAAACTTCGTGGCTCCTCATCTTATCGCGTAAGTGCCAGGTACCCGGGCAGGTCATGAATCATGAGTCCTGCGAAGTTGGCCTGGTGAATTCGAGCAAAGAGGTTCGTGATCATGCGCTGCACGTCTTGCTCTGTCCGTCCGGCAAAGGAAAGGCGCTCAGGGCGTACCACCGTTCGATGATGAATGCGAAACCACATCCGATGATCCTGTTCCGGTGATTCCATTTTTTCCTGAGGCTCCAAGGTCAACGTCCGTCGGACAGGATCGAGTACACCGTCCGCCAAAGCGGTTCGGTACTCTCGTTTCAGGATGACATGCCGTTCGAGAAGCAGGCCTGTTGTTTCCAGGGCGAGCCAGACGGGCACACGTGCCAAGGCTCCGTAGCGGAGAACGTCGTCACTGATTGCCATCACTTCATCTACATCGGTTCGATAGCTCATGACGGCTACTTCGTCTACCCGATCCATCACCGAAAATGCGAGAGGCCGCTGCTTGTGAATGGTGGAGGAGAACCAGAAGGGAATCACCACGGAGAGTTTCGCTCGTCCCCGCAAGGCGGACTTCACACGATCAATGGTATCTAAATAACGATCGAAGATCGTTTCGTCTTTGGGAAAGCCATCTAATAGGTACGGTTCGATGTCTAACTGCACACCGGGGAGGTTCTGATTCCCCAGCAGTCCTAGTAGCCGGTCCAATTTCGAGATCAACGGGGTGGTGTGGTCGATCATGTCCGGAGCCCCGTCGAGCGCACAGAGCTCAATATCCGCTGACTTCGTTATGGCGAAGAGTTGGGCATAGGCCGTCCAGATATGATCCGAGTCATGCATATCGGGTAGTTGGAGCAAGATCCGTCGGCAGTGCTGCTTCCGGCAGGCCGTCACCATGCTCTCAGGATCTCCTATCGCCGAGCGATAGTCCCAATACCAAAATCCCATGGATGGAGTGGGATGAGATTCGGATGATGGCCCTATGAACGCGAGTTCGTCGATAACCAGGTCCACATCTGTTTCGGTCATGAGTCGAATCTGAGTCAGCTGTCGAAGGTCGACCTGTCGGGCGAGTGAGGCCAGTGGCACCTCGAGTGAGAAGTGCCCAGTCAGACCTTCGACTACTGCCCGGACTCGCTGCGCGTCGACCAATTCAATTCTCACAGGGCTTGAGGTCGTCCCACGTACCAGGAGCGTCCGAAACGATAATGCGTCCAGACTCTTGTTGGTTGTCTGCAAAGACCGCACTGCTCCGCAAGGAGCAGTGCCTTGGCGATCAATCCTGAGATGGAGCGGGGAGATCAGACTGACCTCAGTCGCCTCACACGTCTCAATGGGTTGCCACACTCCGGCCTGAGTCGATAGGTCTAGTCGGTCATCTGATGGTCGATGGGAGGAAAGAACAAATGAATTGGCCGTCTGCTGCCCGCGCACTATAATTTTAGGAATAGACTGAGAACCGGCATACACTAATTCGATTTCCTCAACATCAGTGAGTGCGCGCTGTCCGGGAATTATCAAGTCTTGGGTGAAGGCCACGGAGGGCCAGAGCCATCCTGCGAGGATGAGCACACAGGCAGTCACCCGTCGATGCAGCCGCTTTGAGGACGAGAACGTAGGGAGCGAGCCGCCATGCAACTCGATTCTGCCCCACATCACGCATGACATTTGAAACGATCTACGGTGTATCCCAGGCATTGTTTCTACTGTATTTGGTGACACTGACGGGAGGGTACTTACTCCTTAATGCGATTTCCATCTTTTCGCTTCGGCAGTACTTTGAAGAGCGAATGGGGGAGCACTTCCCGCAGGCGTTCACCGGGTATGAGCCGCAAATTAGCATCATTGTGCCAGCATATAACGAAGCCGCCACAATCGCGAGTTCTATTCAATCTTTATTACAGCTCCGTTATCCCGAATATGAAATCATCGTGGTCAACGACGGTTCGAAAGACGACACGATCGATGTGTTGCGGCGGGCGTTCGAACTGAAGCCGTTTCCTGAGGCGTACGGTCGCGATCTGCCGACGCAGCCGATTCGAGCCACGTACCACTCCTCGATCTATGCCAACGTCCGTGTCATCGACAAAGAAAACGGGGGGAAAGCCGATTCACTAAATGCGGGGATCAATTTGTCGGTCTATCCCTTATTTTGCTGTATCGATGCGGATTCGGTCTTGGCGCAGGACAGTCTCTATCGCGTGGTGCAGCCGTTCTTACTCGATCACCGGACCGTCGCTTGCGGTGGGACGATCCGTGTCGCCAATGGCTGCTCCGTCGAAGCCGGACGCTTGAAACAGGTGGGGCTGCCGTCGAGCCTCTTAGCGCTGCTCCAAACCGTCGAATACCTCCGCGCCTTTTTGTCCGGTCGGCAGGGATGGTCACCCATGAATGCGATGCTGATTATCTCAGGGGCCTTTGGATTATTCCGGAAGGAGGCGGTCCTGAAAGTCGGAGGGTATCGTACGGCCACGATCGGCGAAGATATGGAATTGGTAGTGCGCCTCCATCACCATTATCGGATCAATGATCTCCCCTATCGGATTACCTATGTGCCGGATCCTGTCTGCTGGACTGAAGTGCCGGAAGACTATCGCACGCTCAGGAATCAACGCATCCGCTGGCAGCGCGGACTCTGTGACAGTCTTGCCGGCCATTTTGAACTGTGCTGCCATCCGAAGGGCGGCACCGTTGGGTGGCTCGCCTTTCCCTTTATGGCGGTGTTTGAGTGGTTTGGGCCGGCGTTTGAAATTTTCGGGTACGTCTTGTTGATGATCGGTTTGGGGTTGGGGTTGGTCTCGTTCCACGTCTGGCTTGTCTGTGTGGGGGTTGCGATTGGGCTCGGAATCACCCTCTCCCTGAGCGCCCTGCTGATGGAGGAAATGACGTTTCATCTGTACCAACGGCCATCGGACCTTCTCAAATTGGTTCTGGTGTCGGTGATGGAAAACTTTGGATACCGGCAACTCAACTCCTACTGGAAATTGATCGGTCTCATCCGCTGGATCCGAGGCACAAAAGCGGAATGGGGCAACATGATCCGATCAGCTTCGTGGCAGTCTCAACAAGCTCGTCCAGGGAATCGCTAGCCATTCTCTTCCGTTGCAACTTTTGGCGGTGGAGTTGCCATTACGTAATTCATCTATTTACTGGACTCTGTGATGACCTTTGCTACGATTCCATTCATCTCAACTATGGATTTATGGACATGGAGGTCCCTATGACGTTCCCTTCCATCTTGCGTAGGCTTGGTACCGTCTTCTCACTCCTTCTCAGCGCTTTGGCGCTCACAGGCTGTCCGGATGGCGGAGGTGGAGACTCGTCAGGGACCTTGGCGCAACAGGCCTATCTTAAAGCCTCAAACACCGAGGCTGACGACCAGTTCGGTTCAGCCGTGGCCCTTGATGGTGACACGTTGGTCGTCGGCACGACTCGAGAAGACAGTGCTGCGTCCGGCATCAACGGCAATCAATCCGACAACAGTGGGAATCAGGTTGGGGCTGTCTATGTCTTTGTGCGCAGTGGAGGGATCTGGACACAACAGGCCTATCTCAAAGCCTCCAATCCAGACGATCTAGATACCTTCGGCACCAGTGTCGCGATCAGCGGCAACACGATTGTCGTGGGAGCACAAGGAGAAGACAGCAATGCTACCGGCGTCAATACTGGAAACCAGTCGGACGACAGCGTCGCTCAGGCCGGCGCTGCCTACGTCTTCGTCCGGAGCGGCACCACCTGGACTCAGCAGGCATACCTCAAGTCTTCTACCGCTGGCTTCAACAATTTCGGCAATAGTGTCGCGATTGACGGCGACACCATCGCCATCGGGGCGGAGGGTGAAGACAGTGCCTCAACAGGGATCAACGGATCCGAAACCGGCACAGGTGCCCCATCCAGCGGAGCCGTGTATGTCTTTACCAGAAGTGGGACGACCTGGTCACAGCAGGCCTATATCAAGTCCTCGAATTCCCAGAGCGGGGATCAATTTGGGAACAGTGTTGCGCTGAGCAATGACACCCTCGCGGTCGGTGCCGTTGGAGAAGATAGTGCCGCCACCGGAATCGGTGGCAACCAGGGGGACAACAGTGCCAGCGGCAGCGGAGCGGTCTATGTTTTTACCCGCAGCGGCATCACCTGGTCTCAGCAGGCCTATGTGAAGGCTTCTAACTCAGCAGCTAATTCAAGCTTTGGTGGAAGCCTCTCTCTCGACAACAATACCCTGGCAGTTGGCACCGATAACGCCAGCACTGCCTATGTCTTTATCCGTAGCGGAGGCGTCTGGACCCAAGAGGCCCTGCTGCAGGGAACTAATACGGAAAATGGCGATCAGTTCGGCATCAGCGTGGCAGTCAATGGAGACACCCTCGCCGTCGGTGCACCGGGAGAAGACAGTGCCGCTACCGGTATCGATGGCGACGGCGCAAACAACAGCGCGTCCGACAGCGGTGCCCTCTATGTCTTCACGCGCAGCGGCACGACCTGGACTCAACGTGACTACGTCAAAGCGTCTAATGCTGATGTGGGTGTTGGACCAATTGCCGGAGATTCTTTTGGCTCGGCTGTTGCGGTAAACAGCGGCACGATTGTGAGCGGAGCCATTGGGGAAGACAGCAACGCCACCGGCGTCGGCGGCATCCAGACGGACAACAGCGTCCAGGATAGCGGCGCCGTCTATATCTTTCAGGTGCAATAAATAGCTGGCAGTCACCTCTCCCCTTGGCCTGGGCCTCTTTTGAAAGGGCCCAGGTCGTCCGTTTACCTTTCCCTCTACCCTCCGTCTAACACATCAGACAAGGTTGGAAGGAGGGGGCTATGCAAACATTCCGTTCAAAAATGAGCCTGTTCGTCATGACGGCCTCGATGCTGTTGTCAGGCTGTGTCTCGACCCTGGTGCATGACGATGTGAAGCGTGCCGCTGGGATCGACGGTCATTGTTCCGGGAGTCAATGGGTCGATGATTCCTCCATTGCCGTCCTGCCGGTTCCGATTGTGGCATTTGTGACGCCACATTTTGATCTTCATCAGGTCTCCAGCGAACCCTACTTAAATCGGTGCGGAGCCTCAACCAGGGTGATCAATCGCGATGTCTCGGTCAACAGAGTGGCCTGTCTGCCGGCTGGGCTCACGCGGATTGTGACGCTGGGTGTTTGGCAATGGTGTCCGGCCAGGGTCACGTGGTCGGCGGATGTCTTGGCCGATACGCCACGATCGGCAAGTGTTTCGCTCGGCGAGCAATGAAAGCAGAAGTCGTCATCACCATTCATTTAAACAAGGAACGTACCATGAATACGCCACGATGGATCTTAGGTCTGATGGGCATGATGGGACTCGCAGGACTTCTGGCTGCTTGTGGGAGCGACGGGGCACCCTCTGTGTCGGCCAGTGGTTCGGGAAGCGGGTCAGGCAGCGGTTCCGCATCAGCGTCGGGGACGATCACCGGCTTTGGGAGCGTGATCGTCAACGGGAAACGATTCGACACGAGCAGTTCCTCCTTCACGGTCGATGGCCAATCCGGCAGCCAAAGCGATCTCAAGGTCGGGATGACCGTGACGGTCAATGGCTCGTTCAACGGCACTCAACGGTCGGCAAGCGCCGTCCTCCAGAAGGATGCTGTTGAGGGACTTGTGCAATCAGTTGCGGCAGATGGTCTCAGTTTGATCGTGATGGGGCAAACCGTGTTGATCGACAACAGGACCTTGATCGATGACAACATCCCTGGCCGGAATCTTCTGAATCTTGTGTCCGGAACCGATCACGTCGAAGTGAACGGTCACATTCGCCCGAACGGTGTCATTCAGGCGACCTTCATTGAAAAGAAACTGATCAATATCACGCCGGAGGTGCGAGGCTTCATCACCAATCATAACGATGGAGCCAAGACGTTCCAAATTGGTGCGCTCACGGTGAACTATACGGCAGCGCTGATCAGCGACATGCCTGCCCCAAGCGGCAGTAATTGGAATGGCCTGTTGGTGGAAGCAAAGGGGACCGTCTTTATCGCGACTACGACGACTCTCACGGCAACCAAGGTTGAGCCGGAGAACCGAGCTGTGAGCAATCAGGTCGACGAATTTGAAGTCGAGGGCTACGTGACGCAGGTGCGTGGGGCCGGCGATTTCTCCATCGGCAATACGCGGGTGCAGACGACTGGTAGCACGGCATTTCGTGGCGGCACGATCGACGAGATCGTCGTGGGTGCAAAGGTCTCGGCAGAAGGGCGATGGGAGAACGGTGTGCTTCTCGCAAAACACGTCAAGTTTCATGAGAGCGTGAAGCTCGAAGGCGACATTGAGATGATCAGCTCGAACTCGTTCAGACTCACAGGATTGCCAGGTCTGACGGTCACCGTGAACAGTCAGACCGAACTCAAGGACACCAACCTCGGTGGGCTATCGCCCGGTGACCATATCCGGGTTCGCGGTCGACTGAGCGGTTCTAATTCCGTGATCGCCACTCGCGTCGAGTTACGGTCTGGGGATAACGACGTAGACCTGCAGGGGCCGGTGCAGTCGATCGCTGGAAACGTCATCGTGCTCTTAGGTGTGTCGGTCGATACCAGCACCATCTCACAGTTCGAGAGCGTGAGCGGTTCTTCAATGAATCGGGCTGGCTTTCTCGCTGAGGTGCGCGTGAACTCGTTGGTGAAGGTGAAGGGGAAATTGAACGGTCCGACCGTGAGATGGGAAGAGGCGGAGTTGGAGGATTAGTTTGGAGCAAGTTGATCAGCTCGCTACACTGAGTCAACAAGATTATCATCGAAAAGGAGATCAATGATGAATCGTTCGAGTTGGAAAGAAATCATCGTGGGCACTCTCGCTGGGTTGTCGCTTCTGACCTCGCCGGCAATTGGAAAGATGAGCGGTTCCGCTGAAGAGTTGACCGTTCGGGTGGACAATCGAGGACCAGGTTCGCTGAACAGCGGTCCTGGATCCCTACATAGCGGTCGCAATGAGGGTGATCACGGAGGAAGACATGGCCGAGATTCTGCAGTCGTTGCGCAGGTCGGCGATCATATCCGCCAGGAAGATCGACGGGCGGACCGAAGAGAAGACCGTCGTCTCGATCGTCGAGAGGATCGCCGTGAAGATCGAAGGGAGGACCGGCAGTTTGATCGGCGCGAAGATCGGAGAGAAGATCGCCAGATGGATAGGCGGGAGGATCATCGATCAAACACGGGAGGCGAATTCCGTGGACTTGATCGAGCGGATTCCGTCGCCGGAGACCATGGCCGTGACGGAAGAGACAATGCCCGCATGATGCAGATGGACCGGCCTCATCGATCAGAACGGATGGAACGGATCGAGCGGCCTGAACGTCCAGAACACCCAGAGAGACCTGAGCGACCGGAGAGACCGGAACGCTCTGGAAGAAACTAGGCGGTGTCCGACATTGCAGCTTGGGATGGCAACGGCGCTGGGGTTGTCTCGGCGCCGTTGTATTTTGATCGTCAATCTTGTATCTAGGTAGTGCTAGGTAGAAAACATGATGCATGTACGGAGTGCTCGTGTAGAAAGGGATGGTGAGCGGGATGCAGAGAGTGAGTCCGATTGGGATCGCAGTCGCTATGGTAGTGGTCATGGGATTGTGGGCTGAGCGCGTAGTGGCGGCGGACCCAACCGATAAGCGACCACAACAAACGACAGAACGAAACTGGCAACTCAGCTTCACGCCGAGCTACAGTCATGGGAACTTTGGTACGAACACGACCAGCGAGTTTATCTATGCGCCTTTTTCGATTCGACGATTGTTTTCCAAAGGAGATGTATCGCTGGTCATTCCTTCCGTGACGGCGATTACCGACGGACGCACGACCGTCGTGGGCAATACCGCATTCCGTGTAGATGACAATAGCGGAGGCAATAGTGGATCGGGTGGGGGCGGTGGATCGGATGATAATTGTCGTCGGGATAATAGCGGCTCAGGTAATAATAATGATGTGCCTTGCGGTACCACAACTCGAATCGCAGGTCAGAAGGTGACGACCACAGGAATCGGTGATGTGATTCTGCGTGGGCGGTACTATCTTGTGGAAGAACAGGATTATGTGCCGCTGATTGCGGTGACAGCTCGGTTGAAACTTCCCACAGCCAACGCGAGCCAGGGGTTGGGAACCGGCGAGTTTGATCATGGATATGGGATCGAGATCTCGAAGCTCATTGGGACCAGCTGGCTGGTGTTTTTCGACGGGGGGTACAACTTTATCGGTGATCCCGATCGAGCTGATGGTTCCGGGACCCTCGGGCTTCGCAATCAGTATTGGTATGATGTGGGTACTGGTTACTACCTCACGAAGGACCTCCTCACCAGCGTGTATTTCGAGGAGTATCGTGCACTTGTTCCTGGTTTGCCCAACGCGAGAGATGTATTTTTCTCGTCGAATTATCGGCTCTCGCCGGCCTGGCGCCTGAATGGCGGGGTTGCCGTGGGTCTCTCAAATGGCGCCCCGGATTATGTCGTCTCAATCGGCACGAGTTACCGGTTCTAGCCCAGTTCATTCATGAAAGCTGCGCATTCATTCATCACGACTGGCCCACAGGCTTGTTGGCAGCTGGCTGAATTTGACACGGTGCTTCGCACCTACTCTGGGCAGGCGAGCTCCTCTATTTGTTTGTGGCTGTTTACGCGTCTCAACGTGATACGTCTAATGAAACAAGTAGGCAAAAGCAGACAGTCTGGTGGCACCATACCAGGTTGACCGGAGTAAACGAATGCCACCGGATCAGCCTCTCGGAGTAGAGGACGCCCAACTGGTTGCCCGCAGCCTCAAGCAGGACCATGAGGCGTTCGGACAGCTGATTGACCGGCATGCGGGGAAGATCGTCAATCTTGCCTATCGGATGGTGGGCAATCGTGCTGAAGCGGAGGATCTGGCGCAAGAAGCGTTTCTTGCTGCATTTAAAGCGCTGTCGACATTTCGTGCGGACTCGAAGTTTTCGACGTGGTTGTATCGAATCGCCACCAACAAGTGCAAAGATTGGTTGCGGGTCAAGCGACCGGGAATGGGACAACAGGATGTCGATATCGATGAGACGCTGGATATCCATATCGCGGAGGAGCAGACGCCTGAGCGTCTGTTGTCACAACAGCAGGTGGCGCAGGCGTTGGAGCACGCTGTCCAGCGACTGCCGCCGCTTTATCGAGAAGCCTTTATCCTGAAACACATTGAAGGTTTGAGCTACGAAGAGATGGAAGCGATTCTTGGAGTCAATACAGATACGCTCAAGATGCGCGTCTATAAAGGACGGCTCCAACTCAGTCGTGACCTTGCGGCACTGAACCCTGCGCAGTAGGACGGGGCTAGTATGGTGATCCTATGACTGAACCGGAACTCCTCATCCAACGTTTTCTCGACCATGATCTCACTCCGGATGAACGGGTGGTCTTTTTGCAAACCGTCGATGCCGACCCTGCATTGCGTCGACGTTGGCTCAATTTGGAGATGGTGGTGGATGAAGCGGCCCGATTGCCGAGGCTGGCTCCCTCAGCACGGTTCCTGAGTGAGTTGAAAGCGAGCCTTGCTCCACCGGTTCCGAGCTGGTGGGAGCGTGTGTGGGCGGCTGTCACCACACCACGAACGCTGGAGTGGAATCTTGCCGGCGCGGTAGCGGCGGCCTGTGTTGTCTTGGTGGCAATCGCGGGGCTCTTGACGGTGAGACCGGAACGAGTGGTGGAGGTGCCGGTCGCCATGGCCCCAACTCAGACGATTGCCGCAGGTACAAAGCAAGCAGCACCACAGATATTTGTCCGGCTTGTCCTACTGCAGCCAGGCGCACGATCAGTGTCTGTCGCGGGCGACTTTAATGGATGGAACCCGGCGCACACGCCTTTGGAACGTTCGGACGGCGGGGTGTGGACTGCCACGATTCCGCTCAAGCCCGGTCGATACCAATACATGTTCGTCATTGACGGCAAACAATGGGTTGCTGATCCGTTGGCGACGGAAGCCGAGACTGATGGATTCGGCGCACAGAATGCGGTGCTCGATGTCGATATTTAAATTTCCTTACGTGTCCCTTGCAACGGGCCGAGTCTGTATGTACTCTCCCGCAGATGGGACTGAGGCTCAATGGGTTGCGTCGCTTCTCTCGGACGACCCTCATCATGGTCATGGTGCTGTATGGTTTCTTGGCCTGCACGAAACCTCCGGCAATGAAACCGAGCGTGCCCACGCCGCTGGCGGGTGCCGTACGATTCACCCTGCTCGCACCTGGTGCCACACAAGTTGTTCTCGTCGGGTCCTTCAATGGCTGGGCCACGGATGCGACGCCGATGACGGTCGTCGAGGGCGCACTGTGGTCGGTCATGGTGCCCTTAACTCCAGGGGAGTATCCTTTCATGTACGTGATAGACGGTGGGCAGTGGATCACGCCGCCGCACGCTGAAGATTTTGTGACCGATGGATTCGGACAAACCAACGGGGTTGTAATCGTACGGTAAGAAGACGATGAAGACGCGAATTGACCGGGTGATGGGAAGGCTGAGTGTCGTGGCCGGGTTGATGGTTCCCTCGGTCTGGTCCGAGCCGCTGTTAGTGCAGGATCGTGACGCAATCACTCGATGGGGTTGTGATCGTACGGTACGACCATGATGAGGATGCGAATTGATAGAGCGCTGGGGGTGCTGATCGTCATGGTGGCGGTGACGGCTCCCTCGGTCTGGGCCGAACCGCTCACGGTTCAGGATCGGGACGCGATTACTCGGCTTGGTTCCACGCAAGGTCGTTCGGAGAACGAGATCGCACCCTTGCTCGATCACGTCAGCAAGGCCGGGGAGCGAGGCCTTCCCACCGAGTCGTTACTGAACAAGGTGCGCGAAGGCCTAGCCAAAGGGGTTGAACCCAAGCGGATCGATCCGGTACTGCGACAGATGACGTCTCGACTTGAATCTGCCCATGAGGTGCTGCAGGAGGCTGGTACTCGCGGCATGGAAGAGGGCAATCGGCAGCGTGCCATTGAGACGATGGCTGAAGCACTCTCGCGTGGGGCCACGGTGGATGAGGTGCGGGAGCTAAGCCGACTGTCGCAAGATGGTCGTCATAAGGCCACGCAGGAAGAGCTTGCAGCCGGTGCCAAGGGCTTAGCCATGATGAAGGAAGGACGAATTCCGTCCAAAGATGGAACGGCCTTGGTCGGCGAGGGGATAAAGCAAGGCTATCGTGCATCGGAGCTCCTGGATCTCAGCCGGGAAGTCAAGCGGCGCGGATCCGATTTTGAAGAGGGGCGTGCGAGCCTCAAAGCGCTTCGTGAGCAGGTCCGTCGTGGAGAACGTAGTGATCGGCTCTTCAAGGATGAGGATCACAGTGGATCCGGGAGCGGATCAGGTGGTGATCGAGGAGACCGGGGAGATCGCGGAGGGCGAGATAGTCGAGAGGAGTCCTCACGCGATCGATCGGATCGCCACGACCGATCAGGGGGAGGTGATCGATCGGACCGCACCGATCGTCCTGACAAAGTTGAACGCCTTGATCGCCCTGAGAAAGTCGATCGCATTGAGCGTCCGGATAGACTCGACCGATTGGACCGATCGGATCATTCCGGTAGCGGGCGAGATCGTTGATTTCTGCGTGCCATCATCTTTGCACGAACCCCTCAAAGAGTGGATCTTTCTTTCCGTACTTGATACACCAAGCCAGAGAAGGCTCAGGCTGTCACAGGTGTCCGAGCGTCGCCCCGTATAATGTATGACGGGTTGTATCCCTCGGCGAGTTCAGGTTGGATCGTCTTCTTGTGAGGCGTCACACGTGAAGCGTATCTCGTTCCGGATCAAGACGCTTCACGCTTCACGAACGACGCGCAACAAATATTGCCGCATCGGCGCTGGTGGTAGGCGCGTTGATGATTCCTGCCGGCCAGGAGAAGGTCGTGCCGAGCGAGGAGGGGCTGATGAAGAGTCTGTTTATCGCAATCAGTGGGGCGATCATACTGATGAGCAGTGTGGTCTATGCTCAGTCTGATACGCAGGTAACCGACCCGCGTAAGCTGAATCAAGAGGACTGGATTGAGCGCAGCTTCGACAGAGGACAGCTAAATCGCCAGGAAGAAGTTCAACTCGATCGTGAACAGGCTCGCATCGATCGTAGAGAGAGTAGAGGAAAAGCGGACGGGGTCGTGAAAAGAAAAGAAGCCGCACGAAGTGGCGCTGCACAGAAACGCACGCCCCGGCCTATTGTGCGAGAACGACAGGATCGCCGGGATGCACGGCATCGCTGATTCTGACATGGTCTACGATGGTGATCGTGGCGCTCTTTTCTTGCGACGCTGGCCACTAGTCAGCCGGCCTTCGGCTTCGGCGTTTTGTGTCTGATCCGGTCCCTGCTACAATGCCTGCATGGATGTCATCGCAACGCACGGGAATGCGGATTTCGATGGCCTCGCCTCAATGGTTGCCGCGAGGAAGCTCTATCCGGGAGCCAAATTGGTCTTGCCGGTTGGAGCACAGGAAGCAGTTCGCAATTTTCTCACCGTTCACGACCTTGATCTCAGTAAACTGAAAGAACTCGACCTCCAGCAGATCACGAGGCTCATCCTGGTCGATACTCAGGAGCCGAGCCGGATCGGAACGCTCACATCCTGTCTCGAAAACCCCGCAGTCGAGGTCGTGGTCTTCGATCACCATATTGAATCAGAGTCGGTCTGTGCCGGACGTTCGAAACAATCGGTGGTGGCCGCGATTGGAGCCACAACAACGCTGCTCATCGAGCAGCTTCAGCGGCGGCATATCCCAGTGACTCCGTTTGAGGCGACCGTGATGGCCCTCGGACTCTATGAAGAGACCGGCTCATTTACCTTTGCCTCCACGACCAGCCGAGATTTTGAGGCGGGGGCGTTCCTCGTCCAAGCCGGCGCAGATCTGAATATGGTCTCGGACACCCTCTACACGCCGCTTGATCCGGATGCCATTGCGCTGCTGAATGATTTCTTAGAACACAGTGATGTGCTGTACCTGGAAGGTCGCAAAGTCCTCGTGTCCACGAGCACGATCGATCGTTGCCGCGGCGAGGCGGCCGGCGTGGTGCATCGCCTCGCCGAATTGCAGGGAGTTGATGCTGTTGTCGTGGCCGTCATGATGGCGGATCGTGTGGAAGTGATCGGAAGGAGTCGTCGACCTGAGATAGACGTCGGTTGGATCGCTCGAGAATTCAAAGGAGGAGGCCATGCCGTCGCGGCATCCGCCACAGTCAAAGGGCAGACGCTCTCAGAAATCAAAGAGAAGATCGTTCAGCTGCTGACCACACACTATCGCCCGACCCTGCTGGCCCAGGATGTCATGACCCGCCCGGTAAAGGTGATCGAGACGGACACGACCGTTGCTGAAGCCGGACAGCGGATGACGGCCTATGGTCTGAATGTCTTTCCCATCTTGGATGAGAAGGACCGTTACACGGGGATCGTCAGCAGAGAGTCGATTCAGAAGGCGTTGTTTCATCGGCTGGGTAAGATGGCCGTGCGTGACATCATGCAGACCGACGCCTATACCGCACAGCCGGAGACATCCTTTCATGAAATCGAAACCGCCATGATCGAGCGTAACCAGCGATGTGTTCCGATCGTCAAAGAGGCGAAAGTCGTCGGTGTCATTACCCGAACCGATTTGCTGCGAACGCTTCATGACGATGTGCTGAAAACCGCCAGAACACGCACCATGGGGTCAGACGACCCTGAGGCCGCGATCGGAGGGCCACACCGTAACGTGAAGGGGCTGTTGCGGAACCGCTTGCCGTATCGTCTTGTGGCCTTGCTTGAGGAAGCGGGACAGCTCGCCGACCGCTGTGAGGTGTCGTTATTCGTTGTCGGCGGTTGTGTCAGGGATCTGCTGCTGGGTATTCAGAATCTTGACTTGGATCTCGTGGTCGAAGGTGACGGGATCTCGTTCGCTAGGAAACTTGGCGAGGCATTACAAGCTCGAGTCAAGGTGCATGAGCGATTCGGAACAGCGATGGTGCTGCTGCCGGATGGGCTCAAGCTCGATGTGGCCACCGCTCGAACGGAGTACTACGAGTATCCCACTGCCTTGCCGACGGTGGAACAGAGTTCCATCAAGAAAGATCTCTATCGTCGTGACTTCACGATCAATGCCTTGGCCGTTCGACTGAACGGGAAGGGGTTCGGTGATGTACAGGACTTCTACGGTGGACAACGAGACTTGAACGAGAAAGTGATCCGTGTCTTACACGGCCTCAGTTTTGTCGAAGACCCGACGCGCGTATTCCGAGCGATCCGATTTGAAACACGGTTCGGTTTTCATTTGGGTAAGGACACAACCGCGTTGATTGCGGGCGCGGTCAAGATGAACCTCTTTCACCGACTGTCCGGCCATCGTCTGCTGGAAGAATTGAAGTTGCTCTTCTCTGAACGGGAGCCCACGCAGTCGATCAAGCGGTTAGCGGATATGGGATTGCTGCGATTCATTCATCCTAAGCTGAGTTCGTCCGACCGCTTGGAGAAGCTCTTGAATGCGATCGATGAAGCCGTCGATTGGTACCGGCTGCTGTATCTGGACAGGAAGATGGACGTCTGGTTGGTCTATATGATGGGCCTGATCGAGCTGGTGCCGGAGCATCACGTGAAGGAGATCCTTAAACGATTTCCTTTTTCCGAGCAGGAAGTCACGCGACTGAAAATGGCGCGTGTGGGCTGCCATCACGCCATGCGCCGATTGGCATCGAAACGGCCACTTAGGCCGGCAGAGGTGTATCACCTCTTGTCAGGACTGTCCGATGAAACGCTATTACTTCTCATGGCGAAGAGCAAAGGAGACACCGTCAAACGCCACGTTTCGGCTTTCCTTACGACGTATCAGCATGTGAAGCCCGTGCTGACCGGTTCTGATTTAAAAGCCATGGGGCTCAAACCGGGACCTCAATTTAAACAGATACTCGAACAATTGCTTGGAGCGCGTTTGAATGGAGAGGTCAAGACGGAAGCAGAGGAACGACAATTGGCTGAAAAGA
>CABVSA010000018.1 GCA_902500805.1 uncultured Nitrospira sp.
AGTATGCAGAGTTTTCGAAGATCTTTGGACCGGACAAGGTCGGCATTCTCACCGGTGATCGCCAGGAAAACGGGCAAGCCCCGTTACTCGTCATGACCACGGAGATTCTCCGCAATCTGCTCTACGATGCCGCGAGTGGCGAAATCGATGTCAGATTGGACACGCTCGGCTTAGTCATCCTGGACGAATCACAGTACCTGGCTGATCCCGAACGCGGTGTCGTGTGGGAAGAAACGATTATCTTCTGCCCCTCCCAGGCGAGACTCTTGTTGCTCTCGGCCTCCATCGGCAATCCACAAGATATCGCTGATTGGCTGACGTCGATTCGGGCAACCCCCTGTCGACTGGTGCGACACAGCAAGCGCACCGTGCCTCTGAGAGCCGGGTATCTGCACCCCAATGGGAGACTGACCCCCTTGTTTCGTACGCTCGGCATTCCGCAAGGACATCCCGGTCACCTCCATCCCGAGGCCAAACACCTTTTCATTGAATATGAAGAAGAGACCTTGCCGTCCGGGCGACCGAGACGCTAGTCGTTCCCTGTTACCTCCACTCTTGGCACAACTGTACTGAAGTTTTTAACCCACATCATTCATGAACGCTGCTGCGACAAGCCTTCGGCGGCAGGCTCTCACCTCGTTGCTCATACCTCGTATCGGGCAAGCGAACGACGCTTCACGCGCTTGAACGCGACTCATGAACAAGGCTGCTGGACTTTTCAACATCCTGCCTAGAAGGAGGCCGTGATGGCCGCCGTGAGGCCATGCCGGAGGGATTGAAACTCCGTGAGCGGAAAAGACGCCGACCGACCATCCGCGAGATGACTCTCCCAGGTGCCGTCGATCAAGCGATTCCACCAGACTCGATAGCCGACTTGTGCCGCAAGCCACCGCGTGAGATGCACCCTTGCGCCGATGTCAGCATCCGCTCCGAACCCAATGCCTCGCATAGTAAAGCTTGGGGCACTCAACTCACCGCTGGCCACCCGTAAATGATGGGTGTCCTCATTGGTAAAGAGATTGATGGGCTTCAGTACAACCGAGCCATAGAGGCTCAACCATCGGAGAAGATGATACTCGCTTGCCGCACCGACCCGCAGCGAATACCACGAACTGCTGTTGGAAATAACCTCCACATTTTGACTAAGGCCCGTATCGCCTGGAATACATAATGGATCTAAGCCAGGTGTGCCCGAATCCAAATCCGTCGAGGCCCCGGCAGCCGAACAAGCGATCTGCCGAACCCCGTTGGCCGTATGCGTCTGACGCCAATATTGAAAACCAAGAAAGCCATCCAGCTGACCACGCCCCTGGGGAAAGGTCATCACAGCTCCGCCCAGATCAGCATTCAGGAACCACAGGCCGGATCCACTGATATCGCTATGGGTTCGCAGGGAGGGGCTTCCGCCATCGGCTGCGAGAAAATCGTCGTCGGTCAGGCGCCCTCCTCCGATATGAGCCCCTCCGACCTGAAGCCGCCCAAAGAAATGAGGTCGGAAATAGACCTTGGCGGTCAGTTCCGCAACATTCGTGGAATGATCAGCATAGGTCAGTCGTGAAGTCGGATTCCCCAATAGCCCTTGTGACGATGCATTGTGGCTCCACCAAGTATCCCCCACCGAGATCCAGGTCCCGAGCGTAAGCTCTACTCGCTTCAGCGAAGTAGGTGCTGACTCTTGGGCGAATCCGTGAGTCACCACGACACACAGCCCCGACAGAAGAACAACAACAAGTGTGATCAACAACTTGGCCGATGCACATTCGTTCACTGCTGCATGCCTCCCAGTTGAATGACCACGCGACCACACTCGGAGCCTCAGTCCTCCGCGTGGTTTGGCAGAGTCCCGAGAAATCATACCTGAGATAGGACCACCTGAATAGATGTTTCAACCTTGTACAGCAGGGGTGAGAAGGGGACCAAGGACGTGCCTACGACTGGTCGAACAATCATCTGAATACAGCGAGGCCTCACAGGAGGAAGACCATGACGGTAACGGATATCCAAGGAGGGGAACCGTGTTCAAAACAAGAAAGCCACCCCGACATTAATCGGGATGGCCTTCATGACAGAACGCTGAGAGATGGAGAATGCTGATGAGCTACGCGCTCTTCCGCATCTTCCGTCCCCACAGCCCAAGACCCAAGAGTCCTGAACCCAGCAGAAGCATGGATGCAGGCTCCGGCACCGTCGAAATCTCTGCATCGAAGGAACTCGACACGTTATTTCCAGACAAGTGGGTGATCGTGACCACTTGCGTCACAGAAAATGGACCGACTCCACCACCAAGACCACCTCTCGTGTTAGCGAACGCCCCAGGCCCCATGAGCCCAGAATTCGTCAACGGCGTTGTTGTGGCAAATGCATTGTTCCCTGCATCCCAGTAGGTCTGGTATTGGATCCTATTAGATGCAGTGCCACCGATTGCTGCCAGAAAACTAAATGCGGGAGGAGTGGTAAATCCCGTCTCGGTCAGCATGATCTGCATGGTCCCCCCACCACCATTCGAGATGTTGATGCTATTTAAATCCAAATGCGGTTGGGTTGAAGTCCCGATATTAACTCCTGTAGATACATTGACAGACCAGTTGCTTACAGCCCCAATGAACGTAATCACATCAAGGGCTGCATTGGCATCTCCGGCTCCGTTGTCGGTGAGGGAAACTTCAACAGCTCCCCCTCCGGCATTCAGCGAGAGCCTCAAGGCTGAGGCCTGTTGAGGAATAACCATACCTCCAACCAGCAATGCGAACACTGCTAGATACACCATTCGCTTCATGTACACTCACCTCCTTTTCGGTCATGAATGAATATTGCTACTGATATGAACCTCATAACCTATCTCCTAAACTAAGGCCAATAGGTCCACACTATAGGTCCATACCTCAGCAATATGCTTGCCAGATCAATTAAGCTATTGAAAGTACTACATAGTTAAAAATGTCACTAGTAGATCCATCGCTCATTCCGTCAAAAAAGTTTACACTCTTGCGAGAGTCACACTCGACTCTGACGGGCATGTGGTTGCCATGAGATGAGAGAGAGTCGCTGTTTGTTCAACACGTTACGACGTTTTCATTCAGCGGAAAGGCTCTCTCGTTCAACTGTAAAGTTTTTTTACACATCTACGCCCTCACTATGTTCTACTTCACAGCCGAGAGCGATGGTCACTGTCACACATCTGGCTCAAAACGCTACACTATCTGGTCCTTCTGGATGATCTTAGTCGACGCAGCAGAGATCTGATTCCGTAGCCTGCAGATGGCTCGCCCTGGCGAAGCACCTCTTCACCCGCTGAATCTGGTGACCACATTCGAAGCATCACTCCCACAACGGTTCCAACGACGTCCCTTCTCCGCCTGATCACCTCTTTCTCTGCCGATGACGGCTATGAATTCGCGCCGGAGCTATCGTAAGATACCTGCTGATCGGATGGTTCGAACTTCCTGACCAGAAAGGTTATCCATGCCTTTTCCCCCTACACTCACACTGAACCTTCTGTTCGCTCTCATCATGCTTGGCAATCTCGGGTGTGGTTCAAAAACACCGGAAGAGAAAACGGCCAAACATCGTGAACGGGCAGAATCCTATGTGAAGAACGGACAATACCCCGAAGCCATCATCGAATACCAAAACGTCATTCAGATAGAGCCTAACAGCCCCGACGCCCATTACCGATTGGCCTTGGCCTACCTGAAGCACGGGACTATTCCTAGCCTCCAAGCGGCCTTTTCCGAATTCACCAGGACCGTGACCCTGGACAAAACAAATCAAGACGCCCAGCTGAAACTCGGCGAACTCTACCTTCTGGCTCAGGATCCCGGTAAGGCCCGTGAACGGGCCGAGATCGTGCTGGCGTCCGCCCCTCAGCACCTTGATGGGCTGATCCTCCATGGACGGAGCTTGATCAATGAGAAACAGTATAAGGACGGCATTGCTGAGCTCAAGAAAGCTCTTGAGCAAGACCCCAAGAATATCCAGATCTACATTGACTTGGCTCGGGTCCATTTCATCCTGAACGATAAACCGGCGGCAGAGGGCGCACTCCGCCAAGCCTTGTCCATTGATCCTCACGCGCTTCCGGCTCTCCTAGCGTTGGCCGACTATTACGACGTCGTGGGGCAATCGGCAAGGGCCGAAACGCACTACCAGCAGGCGATGGAAGCCGATCCTGAGAATGAGGCGGTCTATCTTCACTTGGCAAGCCACTATCAACGTCACGCCAAACCGGCGGACGCTGAAGCTACCCTGCTGAAACTGGTGGCACGGAAACCTCAAGCAGACACTCCACTCATCCATCTCGGGGACTATTTCATCGTCCTGGGGCAACCGGAGAAAGCCCTGGCCAACTACCGGCGGGCCACGGAAGTCGTCCCGACATCGTCCAACGCGCGCGATAAGTTGATCGGCCATTATTTGGATACCGGTAAGATCACCGATGCCGAGCCGCTCGTGAATGCGCTCCGGGAAAAGGACAAGCATGACCTCATGGGTCGATTCTTCGATGCACGGCTGAAGCTGGCCCACGCACAACCCGATGAGGCTCTCACGCTGCTCCAGGGTGTGATCAAAGACAGTCCTCAATTCGCCGGTGCGCACCATTTTCTTGGGATGGCCTACCTGCAAAAGCACCAACTCCCCCAAGCCAAAGCCGCAATCGCCGACGCCGTAAAGTTCAACCCCCAGCTGAGCGATGCCCGAACGGCCCTGGCACAGCTTCATCTGGCCGAAGGGTCTGTCGACCTGGCGCTTGAGCAGGCGCAAGCCGCCGTTCAGATCAACCCGCGTAATGCACAGGCTGCCATCGTCGCTGGAACCGCCTACCTCCGAAAAGGCGATCTGGTAAAGAGCCGGAAGGTCTTTGAAGCCATCGCGCAAGCCGCTCCCAAAGAACCGATC
Source organism: uncultured Nitrospira sp. (assembly GCA_902500805.1). Taxonomy (GTDB): domain Bacteria; phylum Nitrospirota; class Nitrospiria; order Nitrospirales; family Nitrospiraceae; genus Nitrospira_D. The sequence goes on from CABVSA010000018.1 coordinate 4,897, forward strand.
GGCCCCTACAATCTCGGCCTCGTCGCTCGCTCGGAGAAAAACGATGCCAAGGCCCTCGCCTATTTTGAGGAGGCGTTGACGAAACGACCCACGGCCATCGAACCACTGTTGCAGATCGTCGCGATCAAGAACGTCCAGGGCAAAACACAAGAGGCACGAGAGCGAGTGATCAGGCAACTGGAGACCGTGCCCAAAAGTCCGTTGCTCCATAACCTGGTCGGACAACTCTGGCTCAACGCCAGAGATCCGGCTCAAGCAGAGAAATCCTTCAAGACCGCGATCGAGATCGACGGTTCAGCGCTGGCGCCATACTTGAACCTGGCGCAACTTTACTACCAGACGGGGAAAGTCGATCAATCGATCACGGAATATGAAACCGTCCTCGCGAAGAATCCCAATGCCCCCGCCGCCCTGATGATGTTGGGTATCATCCATGAAGGGCGCAAGGACTACGACAAGGCCAAAGAACGATACGATCAGATCCTGAAACTCAATCCCCGCTTCGCGCCGGCGGCCAACAACCTGGCCTGGCTGATCGCCGAACAGGGGGGAAATCTCGATGTGGCCCTCTCGCATGCTCAAACTGCTCGAGAGCAGAGACCGGAAGACCCCAATATTGCCGATACGCTCGGCTGGATTTATTATAAGAAAAATGCCTCACTCCTCGCGGTGGGCCTATTGAAGGAAGCGGCGGACAAGTTACCCAATGAACCGCTCGTTCACTATCATCTCGGAATGGCACAAGCCAAGAACGGCGATGCTGCGGCAGCGAAGCATTCGTTGCAAACCGCACTGAAACTGAATCACCAGTTCACCGGCGCTGAGGACGCCAAGAAGACCATCGAGGGACTCTAACGTCGTCTGCTCGTCATTCAACCGGTGCGAACTGAGGCTGCAAGAGTTCCCCACGCCGGCGTTTGGCCTCGATCTCCCCGCGTGTACGATGGAAGGCCGCCAGACGTTCCACCGTCGTGGGATGAGAGTGACTGATCCCGCGCTTTCCTACGGGTTGCCGCCCTTCAAGTCGGCGCATCTGTTCCCATACCCGTTCAACCGCATCCAGATCGTACCCCGCCCGAGCCATCAAGTAGGCCCCGACATAGTCGGCCTCTGCTTCAAGCGAGCGTGGCTCGGGTGAAAGTTGATCCGGCAACCGACCGCCTGCTGCGGTTGCACGAAGAAACGTATTCAACATCATCCGCAGTTGCGCATTCTGCGCGTGACTCAGGATATTGTGGGCGAGTTCATGCGCGAGAATCCAGGCGAGCTCATCATCCTGAATAAAGCTCTGCATCGCCCCTGTTGTGACGGCCATGATTCGTCCGTTCGAGACACCATTGATCACGTCACTGTCAAGAAGATGCAACGCAAAATTACACACCGGCTGTGCCCAGAGCACCACCGTCCGTTGAACGCCATCATGCTCGATCTCCAGCTGCAAAGGCTGAATTCTGGCCGCAGTGAGGCGATGGATCCGTTGCGCGATCGCCTCAGCGCGATCGGCCTCGACCCGCGTGGTATTCACCTCAATGATGCGATCACCCACAGCCGCGCCGCCCGAGGCTGCCGGGAGGCGCGGGTGAAGATAGGCCACAACAGGGACGGTCCTTGTTCCCGGGTCGACCGCATCACCTGCCACCGGCCGATTACGGAGGAGAAATCCATAGGTGGCATCCCGCTCGAAGGGGCACCACTCCACAGCCGCAGCCAAGAGTGGCAAGCCGACGTCATACAGACGGCGTTGTAGAGACTCCGGATCAATCCTGGGCGTGGCCTTATGGAGACCGTACATCGGGAACGAACAGGCGCTTATCGCGAAGAAGGCGAGAAGAAGCAGGCGCGTCTGAAGCATTCGTTGACGGCAGACAGAAGAGGAACGATCATCCAGGTCAATCACTATTCAGATCGGCAAAAGTCTCGAGCAAACACGTCGCACAAGAATGGTCCCAGCCACTCGCCTCATTAGTATTATCGCTATTACTGCAAAAAAAAAGGGCCGGCCCTCTCAGTGAGGACCGGCCCAATTTCTTCACCCTCTGCGTCACGAAAGGCTGATTAGACCTTGCTCGATTTCCGCTTCCACCAGGCCAATCCAGCCAACCCAGAACCGAGCAAGAGCAACGAGGCTGGTTCTGGAACTGGGTCATTGCCAGTTCCTGGATCTGATGGACTCGTATAGAGGGTGAAATGAGAGACGTCCTTTGGATTCGGAACATTAAACGGAGGGTTTAAGAAAGGCGTGGTCCAGTTATACGTGCCATTGGCATCAGCCGTATACAGATAGCCAACAAGACTTGTACCCTGGCCATCCTTAATGATAACCAACGCAGTCAGATCTGCTGCCAGACCAGAGATCGTAAACGATCCACTCTGGCCAGTTTGGTTACCTGACAGCAGCGGTGAACTCCCTCGCGAACCGTTAATTGTCCAGTCAGTAAGACCAAAAAACCCTTCGTTGTTCACAAGGGTTTGAGAATCATTGCCTGACCCGGTGAACGGGGTAATATACTGACACCCATCACTCCCTGAAAAATTATCCGCCATATCGGCCGTACAAGCTACAAGAGTAGCTTGAGCGCCCCCGACCCAACTCATCCCTGCCATCAAGACGGCTAGGGAACAAATCGTAGATTTAACCAATGAAGACTTCATCGTCATCACCCCTCCTTACTATCTCATAACAGCCTCAGTAGCTGACCTAACGTTGTGTTCCATCTATATGGATGTAGGTCCATTAGGCATTATCCGTGCCATTTTCTTGACGTCTGCAATATTTCCATATCGTTGAATAGTTTATGTTTACAGAAACTAGAGACAAGCTACTGTAAAATATTTTTACAGTACAAAATCATTGCGGCAGGAAATCGATGCTGTTCACTCATAATTGCAATCGGTTGTATGGAATGGCATGAGTGTAAAATTTATTTACACACCACGATGATTTTACAATATCTTGACGAACCATGGTCTCTGACCTGCACTATGATGGCATGGTTAGAGGCTCTCCGCCTGGCCTTCAACTCTTCCACTCTTTAATCCATAGCGCTCTAGTAACTGATAGAGCGTGGGCCGGCTGATTCCCAACTCTGCAGCCGTCTTGGAGACATTCCCCTCATGCTTATCCAACGCCAACCGAACCAGATCCTTTTCATGCCGCCGGCGGGAGATTCGTAAGCTCAATGCCTCATCGTCTCCCAGAACCGGATCACGGAATCCAAGATCTCTGGGGGTGATATAGGCGCCCTCTGCCATCAACACTGCCCGATTCATTCGATTCTCCAATTCCCTGACATTCCCGGGCCATCCATACGCCTGTAAGGCCGCCACCGCCTCCGGAGAAAACCCTTTCAGGGGTTTGCGCTGTTCTGCTGCAAATCTCACCAGCAACACCCGCGCCAACATGATGACGTCGGCACCTCGTTGACTCAGCAGCGGGACCGCGATTTCGATGACACAAAGACGATAGAAGAGGTCTTCTCGAAACCGCCCCTCCTCAATGGCCTTGTGCAGGTCGACATTGGTCGCGGCAAGAATTCGCACGTCGACGGAGATCCCGCCCTTCCCGCCGAGCCGCTGGACTTTGTGATCCTGCAAAAACCGCAAGAGCTTCACTTGTAAACCAAGGGGAATGTCACCGATCTCGTCCAAAAAGAGCGTGCCTCCGTCGGCATACTCAATACGCCCCTTCTTCTGCTGAGCCGCTCCGGTAAAGGCACCTTTTTCATAACCGAAGAGCTCGCTCTCCAGGAGGTTTTCTGGAATAGCACCGCAGTTGATCGCCACAAACGGTTGTTCGCGCCGCGTGCTCTGGCGATGAATCGCCTGTGCCACCAGCTCCTTGCCGGTACCACTGTCCCCCGTAATCAACACGGGCATCGCGGTCGGACCGACTTGACGAATCGATCGATAAACCTGCTGCATCGGCTCACTCGCTCCCACGATTCCCTCAAACTCCTCGGCTTCCGTCGACGTCTGATGCGCCCGGCGGTCTTGCTCCACCCCATAGCGATACAGCGCCCGTTGCAGCACGACCCGCAACACCTCGAGTTGAATCGGCTTCTCGATGAAATCATAGGCACCGCTTTCAATGGCCGTGACAGCGTTTGCGCGGTCGCTATTACCGGTCACGACAATAATCTTGGCTAATGGATTCAGGTTCAGGACTTCCCGCAAAATGGCCAATCCTTCCGAGGCGCCGTCCACATCCGGAGGCAGGCCGAGATCCAAGAGGACCACCGGCGGCATCGCCGATCGGGTCTGCGCCACAGCAGTGGCTCGATCCTCCGCGTGAAGCACTTGATACTCCGACATGAGGGCCCATTGCATCTGGTCACGAATATCAGGGTCGTCATCGACAAGCAGAATGGCGGCGGGTGTGTTCATAGCGTATGTGGCTCCATCCGACGATTAGGACGAGATGACCGATTGCCCTCGGTCCTCAGAAGGCTGTACCACGGACAGGGATGGGAGAGGAAGTTCGATCCGCACGTTAGTCCCCTGCCCCACCGCACTCCGGATCTGAATCCTGCCGCCATAGCCCTCGACGATTCTTCGACAGTGATACAACCCAATTCCAAGGCCACCTGGCCGACTTGATTGCACCGGACGAAAAAGGGATCGCAACCGCTCCGGGGGAATCCCGCATCCGGTGTCTTCCACCGTCATCACGATAGTCGAGTTGAGATGCATGAGCGCGATCCGAACCTCTCCCTCGTCACCGACGGCTTGCTTGGCATTCAACAGCACATTGAACAGGACTTGCTGGATGTCCTCTCGTCCCACCATGATCCTCGGAACCGGTTCCGCCGTAATCTGCCAGTGCTGCCCCCTCCCTCTCAAGGGCACGACAATGTCTTCAATCAGCGAAAGCATATCCACCATCTCCGGTGCGGCGGCACCAGGTGCCTGGAAGGCGTTGAGCGAGAGTTTCGACATCAGGGTTGTCATTTTCTTCGCGGTATCAGCCACCGTTCTCATGGCGGACTCCTGGAATGCAGGATCCTGTCCGTGTAGTTCGGCATTCTGTGCGACCAAGGACAGACGAGCCGCCAAATTCTTCAAGTCATGCAGACAGAACGCGGAAAACCGATGCAGCGCTTCCAGCTCCGCTGCGCCCTGACGGTCCTCCGCCAACCGTGCATGGGCCAACAAGACCCCGACATGATGTGCCATCGCCCTCAAGAGATCATGATCGTCCTGCCCATACGATATCCCGGCCACGTCGCTGCTCAGGGCGATCAAGCCAATGAGCTCTGATTCTGAACGAATCGGCACACACAAGACCGCGCGCGTTGCCCGTACGAATGAATCCTCTATCGGCAATCCAACCGTGTCCGCCGCCACCGGCCTATCCGTCTCCGTGAGCGACTGGATCAAGCGATGTGACACGTCCAGCGGATCCGGGGGAGCCTCGGTATTCGTCGACCGCACCTGATGAAACCGCCCCTCAGCCTCGATTTTGTACCAAACCGAGATTCGACCGGCAGAAAACGTGTGACTGAGCAGCCCCAAGAGCCCATCCCAAATCGCATCCACCGAATCTCTCTCCCGAAAGACCTCTGTGACTTCCAGCCACTGAGCTCGGTAATCATACTTCGACCTGTAAAAATTGCGCACCACAGTGGTCCGCAACGCCGTCCGTGTACTGCGCGACAACAGCAGTATCGCCAACGCGATCAAGGCCACCAACACAAAAAGCACGCTCAACGCGACTCCGAACGATACGCCGACGGAACGGACAATTTGACTGACGACACCCACGCCAAACAAATACAGGCCTACCACAAGAAAGGTCACTGACCCAAACAGGACTTTCGGCGAGATATAGATGCGTTCCGTAAATGACTGAAATCTCGCTCGCATGAATCCGTAGGCCATGAGGCCTATCACCATAAGAATTGCAAGCCCATGAGTGGCCGCATCAAGCCGTTGGCCCTGCGGGAACACAGTTTGGCTCAATGCAAAAATCCGGAATCCCGCCAGCGTGACCAATCCCACCAGCACGAACTTCAGTTGATACAAGACCGGATCCCGCAACGTGCGGAGGACTCCTTCCATATAGGCAATGCTTACGACATACATGATGACGAGGAATAAGTACGTGACATTCCCGCTGATCCCCACACCGCTCACGATCCGGTCCCTGGATGCATCACCACCCAATATCGCGATGACGATCCAGATGCCCAAGCCGACGGATGCGATGATGGATAGGGATCGTATCCGACGCGTGCGCTCCGCGGCTGCGTCCGACCCTCGGTTGAACGCCGTCACCGCATGAAACAACATCACGACGAGGAGCAGTTCACTGGTGAAACACAGAACGGACCCAAGGCCCGATGCTGCCCCCGGGGCGCTCACGAGCCACTCGCCGATACAGACACCTGCTGCGGCCAGCAACACACCGGCAACACTTCGATAAAAACGGCTTGCCCACCCCCAGATTACAATGATGAGGGCGAACATCACGCAGGTCGAAACCGCGAGCAGGCTGATGATCTCAATCATGGAAAGAACCGGATCTCTTGTCGCCGATACAACATGAACGGAATATCCGTGAACGGAGCACACTCGCTACACATCGTCATCTTGCGCGGGCACAGAGGGTCGAATCGTACGGAGCCTTGTCGGTCGGACATCGTGAGCACATGTCAGCCGGCCGGCATGAACTCAACGATCAGCGGCCATGAGTCTTGGAGAAACAGACGCGCCTGCGCCTGCGCCGCCTCCACCGTCGTGGTCACGGGTACCGAAATCCGAACCAGTGCGCCATCCGATCGATGTTTAGTCGCGGCGTCCCAAATTAAATACGCTTTGGCCCAGTACTCGCTGGCAATCACCCGCCCACGATCGTGATACCAGTACACGATCACCTGCTTATCAAGACCTTTTTGGATCGTTACCTCGTTGACCGTGATCGAGTGACCATGCACCGGAATCGCCACCTCATTCGACTCGACAAATTGCCATCCGCCGCCGGGAAGACAGTTCTTCGGCGAGTGATAGGTAGCACCGGTTCGTTGTGACTCATAATAGCCGACATAGAGCCATACCGGTCCCATCGACGATGGACGGTCGGCGGATACCTGAACGATAGGTGTCGGCACGCGTCCAACCGAAGAAACGGATCTTGCCTCATGCGTCGCGGACGCAGCGGGGACATACACCCGCATAATGTACTCGGACAGTCGGAGCACTCGCAGGACGTCTTCCTCTAACCCCAGCTCCGTTCCAGCCCAACGATCGGCAATGATGAGCGGGAACTTATCAAGCGACTGCTTTGTGGGAATAAGTTCTCCTTGGGAGACCACATGCACGGCCAGGAGCGCAGCGCACAGGAAACCCATCGCAATCCCGATCGGCTTCTTCTGAAGCACAAACGTCTGTGCTGATGGAACGGCAATCCCATGGTGCGGTCCTGATGCAGCCTCATCTCGGCCGATGTGCGAGAGGAGGAAACCGCACAGGAGCAGGAAGACAAACGCGACGAGGAAAATCAACCACCCCTCAAAGGTATGGTAAAAGCCCTGAGCAGCCTCAGTTCCCCAGTAGTGCGCCAAGACTCCCGTCCCACTCACTCGCACCGCATTCGCCGCAATGGCAATGGGAATGGAGAGCATCACCAAGACCCATCGCTTCCACAGCCGAGGTTGAGAAAAGTATGCAAATACGGTCCCCAAGGCGACGAGTGCTTGCAGGGAACGGATCCCGCTGCAGGCCTCCGCCACTTCGAGTTTCGTGCTGGCCAATACGATCACGTTCCCCTCCCGTAAGACGGGAATGCCGAACGTATCGAGACAATAGGTAGCCGTCTTGGCCGCGAACAACTGTAACGGGAACGCGATCGCATTGACCACAATGGCAGGAAGCGGGATCATGAACAGCAAGAACCAGATCGGGAACGCGAGAACCTTGAGCGCTGCACGTCCGAGAATCAGAAGCACTCCGCCCGCGAGGACGATCAGCAGCGACACACGCTGCAGATATAACTCGGCTCCGACGAGGCCCACCAGCAAGATGCTCAGCCCAATCCCGATCAGAGCCATGCCGAAACGATCGGGCTTGGGGGAACATGCAAGAAGGTACCGACGTCGCTCCCAGATAAAGTAGGCCGTGATGAAGGGAATCAAAAATCCATGAGAGTAATCCGGATCAGTATTCCACTGAATCACCATGGGATACAGAATGGGGTAGTAGAGCACCGTCAGCAATCCCACAAGGCCGACCAGCAAACCTCCGATCACCGTGGCACCGGACCCGACTGGCTCTCTCATCGGTTGAGAGAGGTGATCTGCTTCTTTCATCATGCCATCCTTCCGCTATCAAGCACTTTGCTGCCCCCGCTCTTGGAGTGGCGTGGAGCTGTTCAACGCCTCAATCAGCGCTGAAATGTACGTGACTTTGGCCACCCAGGTTTCATCGGCGACGGCATCCAGAAATACCCGGGAGTCCTGTTCCCGTCGGAATCCGACTGCTTCATCCAGTGCCGCAGTAAACTCCGTCGCCGTCGAACCGAACCTCACGACATGTTGGTACGCTCTTGCTTCCCGCAACGGCGTGGAGACGACCGGAAGCCCTGCAGCGAGGTATTCACGCAATTTGATCGGATTCACATTGTCGGTTAGCCGATTAATCCTGAACGGCATGATGCCGACCGTAAAGCCCTTTGCAAACGCCGGCAATGAGTCATACGGCCGTACCCCCAAGAGATGCACGTTGGGCAATCGCCTGAGCACGCTGCAATCGACACCGCTCTTGCCGATCAGGACAAAGGACCAGCCCGGCCGTTGCGCCGCAACTTCAGCAATGAGTTCGATATCGATCCACTCATGAATCAGTCCCCAAAAGCCGATCACCGGATGAGGAAGCCCTGCGACCTCGCTCGGAACCGCGGTCTCAGCGGCCGTGGCTTTCCCAAAATGCTCGCTATCAACCCCATGTGAGACCAGATAGGTCTTCGGGTGAAGGGCCCGCTTACTCTCATAGAGTGTTTCTGCTGAGGTAATGACAAGATCGCTCTGCCGAATCACGTCGGCTTCCATCTCTTCCATCAGCCGTGCATTGAGAAAGCTGAAGGCAGACCACTCATCCACACAGTAATAGATGACTTTTTGCGGCTTTAAGTAGGAAATCACCGAGGCCATCGTCGGCATGAAAGTCCAGATCTGAAAGTCACTCATCCCTAAGCGGCCGGCGTGATACCGAATATAGCGAGCGAGAAACCAGGCATTGAACGTGGGGACTCCCTTGATGTCATGAAACGGAATCACCAGGGGGGTCACCACATGCAAGTTGGGGGTGACGCTGACCGGCCCTTGCATGAATTTCTTGACCTTTTGCAGGATTCTCGATGCGTCTCCGGCGGATGCCCCTGGCCGCCGCAATCCGATCGAATTGACCCACAAGACGCGATTGGTTCTCGCAAGAATCTTCATGACCTGGTGTTTGCTGGTCGGATCCGCATCCCAGTCATTCGCAAAACAGATGATATTCTGCCCATGCATCATGTCTACACTCCAAACCTTTGGAACCAATACTCCAACACCAACACCCCCCACAGCTCGTTCGAGAAATCAGCCTCACCTGCCTTGTGCCGTTCCAGCAACGCCGCCAACTCCGATCGCCGAAGATAATCGAGAACACGGCTTTTCGGTCCCAGCAAGACGTCCTGAGCGACCTCATACAGACCCCCCCCGCGAAACCAGGTCGCCACAGGAACGGGAAATCCCTTCTTGGGCCGATGGATGATTTCACGAGGAAGATATGGGGCGACGACCTGTTTCAGTAAGTACTTCGTTGTCCGTCCTCTTATCTTGTACTCAGTAGGCAGGGTTGCGGCAAATTCCACCAGTCGATGGTCAAGAAAGGGCACCCGCAATTCGACCGAAGCGGCCATGGTCATCTTGTCCGCCTTAATCAAGAGATCATCGGGCAGCCACGTTTTGGAATCAATGTAGAGCATCTGATTGAGAGGGTCAGCGTCCTGCACACGGGCGAAGTAAGACGCAAAGAGGTTCGAGAGATAGCTCCAGTCCCCCTCTGACGTCGTCCACTCCGGTCTGAGCAACGTCTCCCGCATACCTTCGAGAAAATGTCCGGAGACCCCACGGTAAGCCTGAGCAAGGGGTTTTCCAAACAGGCGAGAGTACCGAGACAGTTTCCCTCCTCCACCCAGATTTGCTCCAAGCCGGCTGATCAGATCGGTCACCAGCGCGGGCATCAGCGCTCGCACGCGTGTCAACGTCTGCATTTTGCGATAGATGGAGTACCCTCCGAAAATCTCATCAGCTCCCTCACCTGATTCCAGCACGGTGGCTCGTGGCTTGGCATACCGCGCCAGGAAAAACAACGGAATGCAGGCTGCGTCTCCCACAGGCTCATCAAGATGCCATACGAGCTGAGGAATCCACTCGGCAAAATCCTGAGCAGATAACCGCAACTCGTGATGCTCCGTCCCCGAAGCCCGACTGACAAGCCCGGCATAATCGAATTCGTTCACGTCTGCCGCCTGCTCATATCCGACGGTAAATGTCCGGAGCGGGGCGTTGATGATGCGATCCAAGACGGCCACCACGGTGCTGGAGTCAATCCCGCCGCTCAGGAAGACGCCGTACGGCACTTCACTCATGAGGTGATCTCGACAGACATCAACCAGTAACTGTTCCAACTCCGCCTTCACATGAGACTCATCGCGTGGCTCCGGATGAAAGGCAAGATCCCAATATTGTCGGACCGTCCACTCACCCTGCTCCACCACCAGAGTATGCCCCGGGAGAAGTTTAAAAATATCGCGGAATAACGTCTTCTCCCCCGGCACGTACCGCAAATGTAAATAGGCACGAAGTGCATCGGGATCCACCTGACGCTCAACCCCCTCCACCCCAAGGAGCGCCTTGATCTCCGAGGCAAAGATGAACTGATTTTTCACGACTGTATAATAGAGGGGTTTAATGCCCAATCGATCCCGGGTGAGCACCAATCGTTTCCGTCGTCGATCCCAGATGGCAACGGCAAACATGCCCGTCAAATGTGACTCGAAGTCGTCTCCGTACTCTTCATACGCATGGAGAATGGATTCGGTATCGGAATGTGTCCGGTACTGATGCCCGGCGGCTTCCAATGTGTGCCGCAACCGACTATGATTGTAGATCTCCCCGTTAAAGACGATGACCAGTCCCTCATCTTCATTGAACATGGGCTGATGCCCTTGGCTGATATCAACGATACTCAGCCGTCGATGAGCTAACCCAACCGGTCCGTCGAGAAAGAACCCTTCATCATCGGGGCCTCGGTGCACAATGGTGTTCGCCATCATTCGAAGCTGTTCCTGTCGGACCATCCCGACTCCATTCAAACGCACGATTCCCGCAATACCACACATCAGCTAATTCCTTGGAAGTCGAATTCGAGCCAGATTTTTGGTGATGAGAAACATCCAGTAGATTTCCAGTTTGTCACGCTGTGACCGTACCGAGGGAAGCCACTGGGCTGCATGCGCGACAAGGCTCTGATCACCCACCAGGGTCCCGACCAGTTCCAAGAGCTTCGCATTCAGTTGGTGGTAGTGCGGAGGGCACAGATACCCATGCGTTCCATACCAGCTCCACTTTCCACGATAGTCCCAGTGCGTGATCGCTCGACGTAAGCCCACAACGCCGTCCGATACAAGTCCATACACTTGAGGAGCGCCTGTTTCGACGGCCAAATCATACAAACCCAGGAGGCTGAACAAGAATCCATCCAAGACACGAGGAAGCGGGTACACGGGATATTCTTCATACAACGCACCGGCGCCCATGATCGTGCGGACTCCTCCCTCTTCAATGGACAGGGCAAATACTTTCGTGGCCTTGAGACACAGATCGAGCAGCTCGGAATCTTTCTGCAGGCGATAGGCCCGCACAAGCGCACTGATCACGACGCTTTGATACATGGCTGAGATCCAGGGAGCCTTAAGCAGAGCAGCTCCCTCTTGCCAGTCAAAATAGCAGGGCCATACGACCGCCCCATCCTGTCGCTGCACCGCATGCACGCGCAGCCAGTCAACCTGTCCCCAGAAATCCTTCAGTGCAGCACTGTCACCAGTCGAGTGAAAGACGCCTAGTCGCTGAAGGCCCCACCATGCGATGAACAGCGGATTGTATTGTGCTCCCTGCGCACGATACACCTTCTGAACCACCCCTTGGGCATCGAAGTGCAGATCCTCCAAGAACAGCGCATCACTGACGATGTAATAGTCCAGTGCGCCCGGGCGCGCTGCATGTAATTGTCCCTGAAGTGGATAGGAGAATGTAAATCCGACCACTTCGCGCTTGAGAGCTTGAATCGCATGATGAATACCAGACAACAGCATTTCACTCCTCATAGTGTCTGCCTTACATCTCTTGAATCAGCGTGCAGCGAGAAGGGACAGCCCTCTTTCCCATGCCTTCGCCAATGGTCGGAGGGGTGCAATACACGGAAGCCTCATGTGTCCGGCTCATCGGTATATATCAGGAAACCTAGCGCGTGAGAGACTGCAATCCGAGGAAAAGAGGATCAGCCTTGAAAAGCAGAGGAATGGGCGGTCACCCATTCGGAGAGAATGGAATACGGCTTGTATGCTGCACGCACAATGCCACACTGAAAATGCGCACTGGATAAACTTGAACAACTCCGTTACCGATTTCGGTTCACAAACAGAGATGGCTCATTACGATACATCTTCGTTAGATCTGATTCTTTGACATAACTAGAGCTAGCCTTGATGGCACATATATTGCTCTATCGCATGGAGCGGGCTCACAACTTCTTCATGACGCGATGAAATGGACATTGTTTTCCCTGATCAGCAGATCTCACAACACGTTATACTCATCCGTGGAAATCCAAGAGCCTGACAATGGAGGCTGTAACCGTGACGAAGAACTCTCTCGACGACATCTAAGACCGAATGGCAAGATCACGCCGTGTGATCACATGATACGCAGACCATCCAAGTAATAACTATAACCTAGGATAACACACTGGAGGATCCATCGTGACTACTTATAGAATATTCCCACGCCGGACACTGGTTCTGGGTCTTTGCCTCTCACTGGCCTTGCCAGCCCTGGCTTTGGGGCAAACACTTCCCCAGCTGCCACTGATCCCAGATATTAGTTGCGGGACCTCATCCGGAAAGACGACCGTGGTTCCCAGTGGAGGTAAACTCCAAGCCGTAATTGATGTGGCTTCTCCCGGCGACACCATCCTGCTTGAGGCTGGAGCGACCTTCGTGGGTCCCATTACCCTGAAAGTAAAGCCGGGCAACGGCTGCATCACCATCCGCACCTCGGCTCCAGACTCCGCCCTCCCGTCAAGCGGTGAGCGTATCTCTCCAGCCTATACCAACGTGATGGCGAAAATTGTGTCACCAGGGTTAAATCAGCATGCGATTAAGACCGAATATGGGGCACACCACTATCGACTGCTGGGCCTCGAAGTCACAAAGCAGAACAACGACGCATTTGTCTCCCAGCTGATTGAGCTGGGTGACGGGCTAATGACCGAGCTCTCACAAGTCCCACATCACATTGAGCTGGACAGAATGTACGTCCACGGGTTGCCGACATCGGCGCTCAAGTTTTGCATACTGCTGAATAGCGCCTCCTCCACAGTCAAAAACTCTTACATCGCGGACTGCAAGGAACGGGGATTTGACTCCCAAGCCATCGGAGGATGGACTGGCCCTGGACCGTTTAGGATCATCAATAACTACCTGGAGGGTGCTGGTGAAAATGTGATGTTCGGCGGAGCTGACCCCCGCATCCCAGATCTTGTTCCATCGGACATCGAGATTCGCAACAATCTGTTCACGAAACCGTTACGGTGGAAAATTGGGGACGCATCCTATGCGGGAATCCCATGGCAGATCAAGAATCTGTTTGAGCTTAAGAACGCCCGTCGCGTCCTACTCGATGGGAACATCTTTGAATATAGCTGGGTACACGCTCAGGTTGGCTACGGCATTATGATCACCGTTCGCAACCAGAGTAACCGAGCACCCTGGTCCGTGACTGAGGACATCACGTTCACAAACAATATTGTGAAGCATACGGCTAATGGTTTCGCCCTCTCTGGCCTTGACAGCAATTATGCCAGTCAACCCACGAAGCGCGTATTGATTAAAAATAATCTCTTCCTGGATATCGGCAATCCTCAATGGGGTGGCGGAGGTCGACTATTTCAAATTTCTAACGGCCCCTCAGATGTCACGATCGAACACAACACGGGGTTTCAGACCGGTCAAATACTGTACGCGGCAGGGAATATACCCAGTTTGAACTTTGTTTTCCGCGACAACATCGCACCCCACAATGCCTACGGGGTGTTTGGTGACGGAGCAGGTGTCGGTCTGACCACGCTGAACAAGTACTTCCCTGAGTTCAAGTTCATGGCGAATGTCCTGATCTCGAATCCCTTTCCCAAAAACTATCCGTCGGATAATTTCAACGCCGCAGGAGTTGCAGCCGTCGGGTTTACGAATGTTGCTGCGGGCGACTACAGCCTAACGTCGAGCAGCCCGTACTCCCAAAAGGGCACCGACAACACCGATATCGGCATCAATTGGTCCCAGCTGCAAACAGCTCTACAATCCGCCAATCGCACCACCGCACCACGCTCACAGGCTGGTCCAGCGGCGCCGTCCCTCAGTTTAGGACCATAATCACTTGAATTCATCGCGGCCAAGATGAGAGCACGGACATTGTCGATATTGTCATCCTAGGGCTACAACCCATGAACCGCGGCATATTCGACATAGTCAACACCAAGGTCCTTGCCATCCGAGCCCGCAGCTTTAAATGGGCTGGCACTGGTTAGCCGGTAAATCCCCGATGCGTAATTCTCATATCCGAGGGCTGACTCGCTCGCAGGGAATGCGTTCTCTGCACTCCACCCAGGAAGGATTCCCGTCGTACAGCCGGCGGGAGTCGGCCATGGACCTGCGATCGCATTGTGGGTCCATTGAAATCCAGGCGTATAGGTGGCAAGCGCCGTGCTGGAACACCCTCCGATCGATCCAAACAACGGATACTTCCGCGCAAGGAGGATATTGTTTTGAAACACAAACTTTGCTGCAGTTGAGGGCGATCCAGCCTGCAGATCCAGCCCCTTTCCATCAAGATTGGCAGTATTATACTTCGCAACGGTATTGTGCGTGATCGTAACATCCCCGGGGCCATTGGCTATGGCAAAGGCGATACCGGTTCCGGGATACCCTCCTAGCCCTTCTAAGATATTATTCCGGATCGTGAACCGGCTCCCTGAACGAGTAGCGTACGTATAGATTCCTCCAGGGTCACGACCGGATATGGCAAGGCCGTTTGAGGCAGCCTTGACCTTATTATTTCGGATGGTGACATCTTGGACGATTGTCCATGGGGCACAGCCTGGGGAGCCGGTTGGGCCACACTTTGCACCGACCCCGGAACCTTGTCGTGGAGTGAGCATAAATGCAAATCCTGCCTGGGCATCAGGCCACACACCCTCAAACGTGTTGCCCTCAACCAACACCCGTTGAGCGTGCTTAAGCTCGAGCAGGTTCTTCACACTCAAGAGTGCAAATTCGGGATTCTTCCAACGGAGTGGCTTTGTGATTGTGTTCTTGACAATCGTGATATCGGACGGTGTGAGATTCGGCACAAGCGGGTCAGCCCCTCCTATAAGAATGTTAATCGAAGAGCCTTCAATATAATTGTCCTCAATCCGTAATGGGCCTGCAGCTCCCCAACTCGCTATGGCGTTTGCCTCAGAGTAGTTGTGCTTAATATCAGAGATCCAGGAGTCGATAACCGCCTGATATCGTCCCTGCAAAATCACCCCAAAGCGAACATCCTGTCCGACACCTGAAGGCCCATGGACATACACACGGTCGAAAATAATGTGGTGTGGTTGGTCATCCACAGTTGTTTCAAATCGCCCGCAATGAATAAAGGCGCCGGAAGAGTGGCCGGTCGGAGCATTACCCGGATTGCGAAATTCCAAACCGATAATGCGATAATGGTGTGCATCAGGCTCACAAGTCATGCCATACGTCCCGGTCCGCTCAAGCTTCGGCAGTTTAGGTGCATCACTGACAGTCAGACGTTCGCCCGGCGGAGCAAATTGGACATCCGGTGTACTCGTTCGAATAACGATCCAGCCAGACCCCGCCTTATTGCGAAGAATGAAGCCTTTATCATCCGGGGGAGACTGGTATATTTCACCGGCTTTCAACTGTATCGTCGTACCCGGCACGGCCGTATCGATGGCCATCTGCAATTGATGATTCTTATACGTACAGCCTGAACTACAGACCGTGATGAGTCCAGGAGCAGACGGCATCGCTACATCGACGGTCAGCTGTGGAAGTGTTGCAACAGCCGCACGCGATTCGTCCATAGAAATGACCGCAAGGCAACAGGCAACGGCCAATGGACCTGTGAGCACCCTCATGAATCGAATCGTGATACTTTTGCATGCAGGCTGACCTTCAACCCCAAAGGTTTCCATAGTGCTCCCTTCTAAGGACCCATAGGTCGCAAATTCGACCACCAATACTGGCCGTACAGGGAGCAAAGCCCGTACCAGCAAATACTGCACTTACATTTTCAGCTTATCGGACATTTTGATGTGTTTTGCGATCCGAACTTTCCAACAGTTGAAGGTCCTGGCATGCATGGCGTCTGAAATCTCCTACAGAGCACAACGGCTGATACAGTCTTATACTGAGTCACTTCCGTTCATGTGTGGTACAAGCCAATTACTGAAGCCAAAAGAACTCAAATTGATTGATCAGTACTCTCTCGGCCTACACACCTGATACAACTTCTTCAACCCTTGTCGTGTGATTCCGTACTCACCGTGCCGTTCGCTGCCAGAGTCCACGCTGTTGTCCGGATACCCACCGCCAGAATCCGACAGCCAATGCCAGGTTCATGGCGACAAACATCGTGCTGAGCCGAACAATACGACTGAGAACGGTTCCTTTTGAAAGTCGGTGCCCGAGGTAGGCGACGAGATAAAATACGGCTTGGCCAAGCAGCAACCATTGATAGACTGGCTGAGCAGCGAGCAGAATATTACCCGCGAGTGCAAGGACCAGGAAACCCGGACAAAACCAACGGAGGACCTTATGAGAGAAAAAGGTAAAGCTGGTCCAGCCTTGTGCAGGAAGAAGTAACGGCCACAAGCGCGCAAGGGTCTGAAAGTTTCCCGCCCCGATGCGGCATCGCCGACGAAATTCATCTTCGATATCCGGTGCGGTTTCTTCTGTTGCGACGGCCTCACTGTCATATACAATCTGATGCTTGAAGCGCAGTTTCGACAAGAGAGGGATGACGAAGTCATCGATAATTGTGTCTCCGGGAATCGGCACAAATGCCGTACGCCGCAAAGCATAAATGGCGCCATTCGCACCAAGCAACGCACCGAGCCGTCCCTCACAGTCTTTCAAAACATTTTCATATCTCCAGTAGAGCCCATCCACATTTTTTCCGGAATGGGCGTCCTGTAGATGCAGTTTCCCGCAAACTGCTCCGACCGTAGGATCCTGAAACCAGCGGGTGAGATTCAAGACAGAGCGGGAGTCAAACATCGTATTCGCATCCGAGAATATCACGATCTCAGAACGTAACAACGGGAGAGTGGTATTGAGAACCGTCGCTTTTCCCCTGCGGTCTTTATAATCGAGCAGCCGTATGCGACCGGGATATGTCTCCACATAGCGATGGACGATCATGCAAGTTCCGTCGGTGCTTCCGTCCGAGGCGATAACAGTTTCTAGTTTGTCCGCCGGGTAATCGACCGAGAGCACGTTTTCGAGACGTTCTCGAATAATCGACTCCTCGTTTAACGCGGAGATGAGAATGGTGACTGTCGGTAGTTGTTCTCGAGGCTGAGACGGCGGAGGCGTAGGTCGATGGCCAAAGATCCTCGAACAGACAAGGATGACGACAGGAAATCCCATGTAGGCAAAGAAAACGCCGGCGAACGCCCCCCAGAAAACCCACTCCATGAATTGGATGTCCATCACTCGCTCTATCCCCGAGATGAGAATGCAACGCGGTTAACGATGCGACTGCTCATGTATTAAGAGACCATGGATGGCTCGTTCCTGACCCGCACCACTTTGGCCGGAACACCTACCGCCGTCATCCCACTAGGAATATCATCGAGCACGACCGAATTCGCTCCGATTTTGACATCATCGCCGATAGTAACGGCTCCGACGATCTTGGCTCCGGCGCCGATGAACACTCGATCACCAAGGACAGGGTTTGCGCGTCGCTCCGCCCCTATGGTCACTTGATGCTCCAAGTAAATATGTGCCCCCCCTCTCACCTGACCATTGATCACAATGCCGGTCGAGTGGATGAATACCAGGCCAGGGCCGAAATCAGTTCCACGACCGATAATGCAGTTGCAGCAAATCACATTGAGTTTGTTGAACAACAGCTCTAATGGGACCAGCCGACGACGACGAGACCATTGCATCAGCCGATACCACATCATCGCGGCCGTTCCATCGGTCAGGAGAGTCTTGACGATCGATCGCCAGTGGATGCTGTCATAGCACCAGCGTGATTTTGCCTGAACATCCTCGGTCAGGAGAGAGAAGAGCGAGTGCTGTTCGTGGGATGGATTCACGATGAGGCGTGGACCTGAATTCGAACGATTTTTGCGGGCACACCGGCGACCACCGCATCGGCAGGAACCGATTGTAGCACCACAGCATTGGCCCCAATGACAGCCCGGTCCCCAACACGGACATCGCCCAACACCTTTGCCCCGGTTCCGATAAGGACATCGTCCCCGATCACCGGAACACCGACAATGCCTGAACGTCCTCCCAGCGTTACGCATGGCCCAATCATCACCTTCTTCCCGACGACGGCCCGCTCGTGGATGACCACAGCAATCCCGCCATATCCCAATTCAGTTCCTTCCCCGATCTCGCAACGACTTGGGACAACACACCGGCACAAGACGACAACGAGCTTATCCATAAGCCGTGGAACAACTGGAATCCCCCATTGGCGAAATCGACGCCCGATTCGATACAAGGTCATCGCGTTCATGAATGTCGCCCCCTCGCACAGGAATCTTTCCAGGCGTTGACGCCTTTGCGCGTCAGCACGCCAACAACTTGCAGGCCACACACGGGAGGGTACTCAATATAGAGGGCCTGATGAGGAGTAGTCTCGCGTACGGAGGAAGAGTCGAGAAGTCTCGAATTATCATGCTACTGATGACAACAGCTTCTGAGTGGGGAAACAAGTGCATGCGATACTCATGAGAGAAGACACCTCGGCCTCTCTCATTTCTTCTCTGCTATGAAATAGACGATATCGCTCGGAAGGATCGACAAGACCGGAAACAACAGCAGAACCCCAAGAAAGACGAGAAGATTGCGAGCGCTACTCCCACCCCCTACGTATGCAACCCGCTTATACAAGCTGGAAAGCTCAACTGTTGAAAGCCTCCCTGTCTTTTTAACGACCATATCATGGGACCGAAGAAGCCTCGCCAAGTTTTCATCGTCAAAGTAATGCACGTGAGGTGAAGGTAAACCCTTCTGCCACATTCGCTCAAAGAAACTGGTTACGCTCAGCCGACACAGCAGCTTCGATACTTGATAAAACAATCCTTTACTATTCGGGAGATTAATGACCAACATGCCTTTGTCCGTCAGGTGTTGACGACAAGCGATGAGCACCTCATTCACATCTGGAATGTGCTCGAGCACATCATTAAACACAATCACATCGAAGGCCTCGCCGGCCTCCAACACGTCTGGGAAGTATCCTAACCTTACGTTGAGTCCTTTCCTTCGAGTACCAGCATAAATGTTCTGATCTGGCTCTACTCCGTAGACATCAAAAAACAACTTTGTTCTTTCGAGAAACCACCCATGGGCACAACCTACTTCAAGCAATGTGCCTCGAGTTTTAAATAACCGAATTTCATTGATCAGTTTCTCAAAATTACTGATCCGGAGTTCCTTCAACCCAGACTCCCTCGAGAGTTCATCGATATGCGTATGAGCAGCCTCCAGATTAATGTTTGGTGTGAGGGCTGCTGACTCATACGCACAGGTATCACAGACTCTATGCCACGATGTCAGCCCTTTGGAAAGCCTGGTTCCACAGACTGGACACAGTACATTTCCCATTGTGTAAATGTTCCGGAAGACTCAACGCTCAACCTGTCTTGTGGTCCACTACTTTGGAGACTCAGAAATCTCGAGGAGGATGGCCTGAAGCATCAGCTGGAAGCCCAGCAGAAACGGCAACACACTGAGCATGACGGTACCGGTCGTCGCGACCTGACCGGTAAGAAACGATTTGGCCCATGTGTAGGCGCCAAAGCTCCCTCCCCAGACCAATAGAGGAATACCAGACACCCAGAATAGAGCAATGGGAGAGAAATCGCGAAGAATATGTTTTTGATACACCCGGTACCAGAATCGACCGAAGAGATAGCGCGGAAAAGTGAGGAGAATCTCCGACATTCGCATTGAGGATTGCTCGTCACCATACCTGGCAGGAATTGACACATCCTTGATCCGAACGCCAAGAATATTGAGATGCACCAGCATGTCGTTCTCAAAAAAGTACCGTTTTGCCAAGTGATCAAGATCCATCTGCTGTAAGGTGCCGGCATGAATCGCCAGGTACCCATTCTGCGGATCAAATATGTGCCAGTATCCTGATGCCAATTTAGTCAAGAACGTCAACCCATAGTTCCCAATCAACCGCGTGGCCGGCATGCTTTCAAGCGCTCGATTATCCAAGAAACGATTCCCCTTGGCATAACCACATCGCTGGTCAACGATGGGATCCAACAAGAGCGGCAGATAGGTCGGATCCATCTGTCCATCGCCATCCATTTTTACAACAATGTCGACACCCTCGTGTAACGCCTTTTTAAAGCCGCTGACCATCGCGGCGCCAACTCCCTGATTGACTGCATGCCGTACCACCATGACGCCGACGCGTTCCAGTGTTCCCAACAGTTGGGACGTACCATCAGTGCCGCAGTCATCCACCAGGACCACACGATCTACAAACTGCGGAATCGTTTTCACCACATCCGCAACGTGACTTGCGACGTTATATGCCGGGATGACCACGCCTATGCGATGATTCTTGTACATCGTTATCCTTCAATTTAACGCAGGATCTGCTTGACTTCGCCGGTTTGCACTTTCAGAAAAGGAAACCCGTTTATAGACGAGGATGCTATAAGAACTATGCTCCCGCAGCCATGTGTACCCATGGATCGCCTGCGGTCCTGGCACATACCCAAGAAATTCGGGAGCCCTCGCGACTTCCTTGAGCAATTCATACCGGCCACCAGCTACTAACTGCTCCATAAACCGCAGATCTTCCGGCGTGGGAGGCGGATAGGGGAACCAGTCTGCATCTTGATAGCCTTGGCCCTGACGCGACAACTCAAGGTGTTGGCGCATAACCGCATACACGAGTTTGGGAAGCAAGATGTACTCAGGATCTCCGTCGTACCGTACCAGGCGATAGCCATCAAGCTGTTCCTCGCTCGGCAAATAGGGCTGTAGATGATCTACAAGGACAGATGAACGGAGACCAATCGACGCGTCACGCGCCACACTGGCCCGCAGCCAGGAGGCTGCTTGTTGAGGAATATCATGACCTGGGCGATAGAACTCCGCCCAGGCAAGCGAATAGAGACAGGTGAAGAGGTAGATTCCTCCAAAGAGTCCTGATGCCATCCAATGACTTTTATGCTGGCGAGCCAGGCTCCAGAGCCACTCGAAGGCAAACCCTCCTGCCACACAAAGAATCGGTATTAACTCCAGAACATACCGATTCACCTTCACTGAACTTCGCTCCAACATGATCCATAAAGGAAGAGCGGCGAGCAGCAGCAGCAGCAGTTTCTTATCTCGTCGAACCACGGCTAACAGGACCCCCGATAGTGCCAAGATGTAGCCTGGCCGTCCGAAGTTCTCAGGAAGATAGGCCAAGAGATATGACGGCGCTGGTTTGGCTGCCGGAAACATCCCCCCATCGGTCGAGGCATAGGCTTTGAGCGTCCAGACCGCATATTTGGCAAAATTGTTCAGATTTGCCGCCACTGGAATACAAAATGTGAGTGCGACAACAAGCCCTGCCGCACCGACGGGAATCAGCCAGACAGCATGGTGGACCCATTGAGTCACTGCCCATTCCCATGGGTGCCGGCGCTGAAACACCGGTGCTGCTAATAATCCTCCGGCACAGACCATGAGTACTCCTACCCCCAACAACCCCAAATCCAAGAGTTTAAGGACCGTGGGAAGATGATAGGCAAAAGAATGGTCATGAGGATTCGCATCATAGATGTCCTGAACCAGCTGTAAGATCGATTCCTGGGCCACAACTCCGGCTGTCAGCACGGGAATCGTCAGCACCAGCACCCCAACCAGGATCGCCATCCATCCCTGTCGCATCGATGGACGCTCGGCAAGCATTCCCGGATTAACCCTGAAACTATTTGATCGATTTGCGACCAGCCCTACGAAGAGCAACAAGAATAGAAAGGCAGGAAAGTACTTCGTCGTAACGGCGAGCCCCAAGAAAGCACCCAGCCCACTCAACGACCACGCAGTCGGCCGATGATATGCCAGCAGCGTGCAGTAGATCGCCAGCGTGACAAACAACGTAGAATACACCTGCACGTTTCCCGTGCTAGTAGACGCAATCATGTTGACCGAGAAAAGACCTGCGGCAACCAGGCCCACACGTGGCCCCCAAAATCGGCCGATGAGGTAGGCAAGTGGAATGGTGGCCACACTTGCGCCAATCGTGACAATTCGACAAAAGGTCCCGATATGGAATGTTTCTGGCATGAGCATCGCCAACGGGAGGGACAAGGCACCAACCAAGATGGGCGCCACCGGAGGATAAAAAAAGACCTCAAAATGAAGCAGATTTCGTGTTTGAACAAGCGGGGTAATCTCATCGACAAATGGAAAATCACAAGGCGCGATAGTTCCCGCTAGCCAATCGACCGTGCCATACAATCTCAGCACAGCACCCATCGTCACAAATAGAAGGAGCCAGTATACGTCTCCTCCCCACCAGCTGGATGGCGAGGCCTGCGGTCTCACAGCCTCATCACCCCTGTCGGTACGGTTAGATACGCTCTGCGGCGACATGCCCTTGGTCGTTTCCCGCATCGGACATGAACAGTTTGTCATACAACAAGAGCAGCCGGTCTGCCGTCGTCGTCTGTAGGCTCTCTTGTGGATGTGACACCTGAATGGACCCCCTCAGCACGTTCAGGATAGAGTCCGACATTCCTTTCAGCTCACCAGCAGGAAATAACGTGACCCCTTCCGGCCGCAAACCTACATTGCTGGCAACAACGGGAACCCCCAGCGCCAACGCTTCCCTCACAGAGATGGAATCTCCATCAAACAAGGTCGGACGGAGAAAGATTCTGAGCCCCTGCATCGTCGCCATCACGGCAGCATGAGGAAGCCCTCCGGTCACAAGGATATTCGCAGGGACCGGTCCATACCGTTGTTCGACCTGCTCTCGGCTTGGGCCCATGAGGACGAGTCCCGCCTTTGGAAAGCACATCAAAAGACCGGCTAGGGCTTTGATCATCAAAGGAATGCCATACTCAGGATCGATACTCGCCGTCGCTCCCAATACGGGATCATGATCGGTCATAAACTCTTGCACAGAAACGGGCAAGGATTGTTCGCGCGAATGGTCAGCCCCTAAGAACCCCGGCATCAGCGAAAGCCGGTCTTGGTGCGTCCCCATTTCCGCCAATGCCTTCCCGACCGTCTCGTTCCGACAAATCACATGGCCGGCCAGCTTGATCGCCACACGAGCGATCAGTCTATCCACGACATCGGCTTGCGAAAGGTACCTCGCTGTATCGCCTGACCCTAATACGAGAATTGTCCGACGACCGTTCAGGAGCCCCGCCGCTGCGCAGACCAGACAGGAGAGCCAACTTTTTCGATTATGGCCATTGGTCAAGACATGAAGAAGATACCCACGCCGACTATAGCCGACCACTTGCCGGACGAAATGCCATTCGTTTCTGACCGGCAAGCAGCCATCGATCGGTGTGGATCGCCCCTCTCCAATATTCAACACCTCGCACTGATACTCTTCTTTTGCGGCCAGGTAGCGTTGCCATTGGCAGAGCTGGACCGCCAATCCCCCGAACGGAGGAGGATACGGGCCAATCAACAACACCTTCCTCATCGGGTCTACGAATCCAAATACGTTTGGTGCCAAAGTTCCAGCATGAGGAGTTGCCAGAGTTGATGGGAATAGTCCTGTCGCTGCCGTACATGGGCCTCACAGAGATCTTGTATCGCGCGTGTGTGAAAGAGACCTCGTTGCGTCGCTCGGGGACTCAAGAGGGTATCCTCAAGCATCGGCCGGAGCGGCCCTCTCAACCATTCTGCCAACGGCATGGTAAATCCGTGTTTTTCTCGAGTCAGTACGCTGTCAGGAACATGCCCGGCTAACCCTCGCCGCAGAAGATACTTCGTCGTACGCCCGTTGAGCTTAAGGGAGGACGGCAACGTGGCACTGAACTCAATAAACTTGTGATCCAGAAGGGGCGCACGAACCTCCAGTGCATGGGCCATACTCATTCGGTCGACCTTTACAAGAATGTCATCAACCAGATAGGTTTTCATGTCCACGTAGAGAGCCTTGTCCAACGGATCCGTGGCGGTCGATCGGTGATAGTACCGGGTAAAGTTGGCTTCGACATCGAAGTCGCGACATCGGAGGGCAAAGTCAGACGAATAGACGAGCCGCTTCAGATCACGCTTAAACAAAATTTCCGTATGGGTCTTGGCACAAGCCTGTGCGGCAGAACCCCCAAGACGTGTCAGCACTTGTTGCCCTTTGAACAATGGAAGCGCCGCGGCGACTCGACTGACCATCCCGCATCCGAGTACTCCGAGCCGACGCCGAAGTAATCCATCAAGGTGGTGAAGATAGTGACGAGAATATCCTGCAAACACCTCATCGCCCCCGTCCCCGGATAAGGCCACGGTCACATACCGTCTGGCCATCTCAGAGACATAGTAGGCCGGAACCGCTGATGAATCGGCAAAAGGCTCATCGAACATATGGGCCAATTTACCTACGATCTCTTCGATGCGGGGGGTAATGGTCTGTTCATGGTGCTCACAGCGAAGAGACTCTGCTGTTTCCCTGGCATAGGGCAGTTCGTTGTAGATCTGTTCATTGAATCCCACCGAACAGGTGATGACCGGACGGGGCGACTGGCGTGCCATATGGCGGACGACCATCGACGAATCGATCCCACCGCTCAAAAAGGCTCCGAGCGGAACATCGCTCCGCAACCGAATTCGAACAGCCTCCTGGAACATGGATTCCAATTCTTCCAAGACCGTCTCTTCACTCACGACTGCCCGGCGCTCAAAGACCAGATCCCAATATTCTTTGACCTCAACTTTCTCGTCGCACCAGGTCAGGAGATGTCCCGCCGGCAATTTCTGTATCCCCTTAAACATGCTGAGCGGAGACGGCACATAGAGGAGACTCATATAGGCGTCAAGCGCCTCATGGTTGAGGGCTCGCGGCACAACCGGATCCGCCAATATCGCCTTAATTTCTGAGGCAAACACAATTCCATGATGGGGAATCACTGTATAATACAGTGGCTTTTTCCCAAGCCGGTCCCGCACCAAGACCAGCCGCCGACGCCGACTATCCCACAGTGCGATGGCAAACATGCCTCGAAGTTGTTCTACAAATGCGTCACCACATTCTTCATACAGATGAACGATGACTTCCGTATCGGAACTGGTACGGAATCGATGTCCTTTCCCCTCGAGCTGTGTACGCAGCTCGACAAAGTTATAGATCTCTCCATTCAGGACAACCCAGATGGTGTTGTCTTCATTCGCCAGAGGCTGGTGTCCAGAGGCCAGATCAATAATCGAGAGACGACGATGCCCTAACGCCACAGGTCCTTGGATCCAATACCCGTCGTCATCAGGTCCCCGATGGGCAATCCTGTCGCACATGTCGACAAGCAGCGATTGCGTGGGGAAGGCTCCTGGATGAAACCCAAGCTTTCCAGCTAGACCGCACATACTTGACTTAAACGTCCTTGTTTCGCAAACACCTAGCCACGTCCTCTCGCACGTAGCGTTGCATAGAGAGATTCATACCGTCTGGCCATCTGCTGGGTGGTAAACTGTCTGACAATCCTCCATCGTCCGGCCTCTCCCATCTTTCTTCGCAACTCTGCATCCCGGCAAAGCAGGCCCACTCTCGATGCCAGCGCCTCCACATCTCCTGGGGGCACAATAAACCCCGTTTCTCCCTCAACAACCAACTCTCGCGTTCCCCCGCTGTCGGTCGCTACCACGGGCAATGACGCCGCCATCGCCTCCATCACCGCATTGGGAAAGCCCTCATTCGTGATGGACGGCAAGATCACACCATCGACTGATGACAGAAACGCCGGAACGTCATGAACTTCTCCTACCAGCTCAGCGGTCGCTTCCAAATGCAACCGTCGAATATGTGCTTCGATGACGCCTCGCATTGGACCATTACCGGCAATCAGAAGGCGAAACTTGGGATGGTGAGCAACCAGCCCTGCAAGGGCATCAAGGAGCACCCCATGCCCCTTCTCTGGTCTCAGGTTCGCAATGACCGCGAACTGCACCAGATGGCCCTGTCTCCGATACCGTGATTGCGCAGCCACCACATCGAAGACATCCAAGTCCAACCCATTTGGGATAGCCCAGACACGATCAGGTGAGACTCCTTCGCCTTTGATCAGAAGATCTCGAATCGAGTCGGCGTTGGCAACCACACCTGTGGCTAGACGATAGACCCATCGCTGAGCCCGCCGTTGCATGGGAGTTTTGGCCGTCGACTCTTCACGCCGCGCACCTAGCACAATCGGCACGCGGGCCAGACGCGCGATAGGGATGGCAAAGATATTCGAATAGAAATCGAAACATTGCACGACATCGATCTGCTCTTGCCGAAGATATCGATAGAAACGAGCAGCGCACATCAGACATGATGGGTTTTTAAAACTCACGAGCGGATAGATCTGGACCTCCTCCATCGCACAAGGCACAAGGGTACGGAGTGGCCCATCGATACTGGCCGTGGCCAGCCGCGGATCATACGCGGAACGATCCAGATTTCGAAACAACTCCAGAGCCTGCCGTTCAGATCCTCCGATCCTGAAGCTGTTCGCGAAGACGAGAACCCGCGGTCGTGTCATACTGCTTCTCAAGGCTTCACTACCATTCATGAATCGGGAGCCCAGCGGTTGATCTCTCTTCCCAGGAGAACGACTGCACAGGAATGCATCGGCAGGTAATACTATCTGACCTCTTGGAGTGCCACGCATGGTTGATAGAGGCGACACCAGACTTCCAACACCACCAGCAACCAGATAGTGTGGGCATATTCAGATCGCCCGGACTCGTACCGTGACATCAGATCTTCCAGCGCGCTGGCATTGAAAAGGCCTCGCTGCGTCGCCTCATGATCGAACAAGATGTCCCGCACATAGCCGCGCAGATCCCCTTTGAACCAGTGCTCGAGCGGGACCCCAAATCCTTGCTTCTTGCGATGGACAATTGACGTTGGAAGATATCGTTCTGCCACTCGTTTCAAGAGATACTTTCCCTGACCATTTCGCATCCGAAGTTCCATCGGCAGGCAGGCTGCAAATTCGGCGAGGTGATGATCAAGCAGCGGTTCACGTGCTTCAAGAGAGTGAGCCATGCTCATCCGATCGACTTTGGTCATGACGTCGGCAGGCAAGTAAGATTGTCCATCGACATATTGTAGTTGTGCCAACCATGGTTGGTTTCCAACCATCTCGAAGTGACGAGACAATTGGTCACCGCCGAACGACCCGGTCAGTGTCGCTACAATATCCGGCGCCAGTATCCGGCGCACAAGTGCCTTTGGCGTATACGTCACACTGTCTCGATATTGATCGGGACCGGAAAGAGCCACGTTCTGGAGAAAACGCTTTCCTCTCCCGCCATCGAACATACGCTCACCCACCCACCCACAGGCCCTGCGCACCGAGGCCGGTAGCCGTTCTCTCTGTTGTTGCTGCAACGCAACAGCATACCGTTCATAGCCAGCAAACAGTTCATCACCGCCATCACCGCTTAAGGCTACCTTGACTGAGCGCGCGGCCATCTGACAGAGAAAATACATGGGAAGGGCGGACACATCCCCAAACGGCTCATCAAAATGCGAGACCAACCGTTCAATCACGTCACAGTTTTGAGGCTCAACGATGAATTCCTGATGATCAGTCCCTAGATGCTCCGCCACCTGCCGAGCATAGGGCAGTTCGTTGTAACCAGGCTCAGAGAAACCGATCGAAAAGGTCCTCACCGGACGAGATGTTTGACGCGCCATCAACGCCACAACAAGACTGGAGTCCACACCCCCACTGAGAAAAGCCCCTACCGGCACATCGCTGATCATGCGCAGTTTCACGGCCTCTTCCAGTAACTGTTCGAGCCTGGCCAGCGCGTCAGGCTCAGGTAATTCGGTCAGTTCTGCTGGGTGAGGCCGCAATCCATGCCAGTAGCATTCAAGAGAAAGTTTTCCGTTCTTTAAGACTAACGAGTGGGCGGGCGGCAGCTTCTTGATGCGTGTAAAAATCGTCTGTGGATCAGGAATGTAGGAATAGCGTAGAAACGTCTCTATCGCCGTGACATCGACGGAGACATCCACATCAGGGTGGGCCAACAACGTCTTCAGTTCAGATCCAAAGACAAGTCGCTCTTCGTCCCAATAGTAATAGAGCGGCTTCACACCAAGCCGGTCCCGAGCGAGAAAAAGGGAAGACTGATCTTGATCCCAAATCGCAAAGGCAAACATCCCTCTCAACCGATCGAGACACCGTTCCCCAAGTTCCTCATAAAGATGGACAATCACCTCAGTGTCGGAGGACGTTCTCAATCGGTGGCCACGCTGCAGGAGCCACTGAGCTAACTCTTGATAGTTGTAGATCTCCCCGTTCTGGACGATCCAGACCGTTCCCGTCTCATTGGCAATCGGCTGATGGCCTGTATGGAGGTCGATGATGCTGAGGCGACGCATCGCCAAACCAGTCGGACCATGCGTGTAGATTCCTTGGTCGTCCGGCCCTCGATGAATGATCGTCCCGCACATGTCCGCCAGAACGACGGGATCAGCGTGGTCCGAGGGATTCACGTGGCTGTATCCGACAATTCCACACATGGTTACATACACCCTAAGAGGTTTCCGACCGTCGTTCTGTTGGTCGAAGAATAGCGGATGACCCGCTGAGCGTGTGTTCAGATTACTGCAAAGGTGTGACAAACAGTGTAATAGGTTGGCACAAGACTGTCTTCGGTCATCAACTCACAGGATGACATCCTACTGCCTTCAGTTGACCTAGCAGGATGCGGAAAAAGACCGCCACCGGCGTTCTCGCATCGCTCAGAGGCTCAACGTACGGCCCCACAGTACGATTCGCCTCTTCGCTCACTGCGGCCTTGCTGGACGGCCTTTTTTCACATCCTGCATGAATATTCAACGTCCTATCACACCTCAATATCCGTGACGGCGACACGGGTCCAAATGAGTTTTTCCGCAGCCTGCTAGGTGAGGTCAGTGTCATGTTCCATGGCGAGATCAACTCGATGTGCCAACTGTTGGCAAGCGATCACCAGTCCGGCAACGATGTATAAGTAGAAATGGAATGCCACAGGATGAAACATGCCCGCCGTGACAAATGCCACCATGGCCCCTCCGGCAGCTTGCGCGAGACCTGACAGTTCAGGGACCTGTTCGTAGCCGACACGTATGTCCCTCATTGACGCGATCAGGCGATAGAGTAACCAGAGCAATACCGCAAGCCCGGGAATCCCTATCTCCGTTCCCAACTCGAGATAGACATTGTGTACCCCTTCCCACCCATAGCCTGTATCGTGTAACAGGACATTATTCATATGCAGGCCGACCCCCAGGGGGTGAAGCAGCATGCCTTGGGCAGTCCCAACCATCAATGTCCATCGAGCATTTGATGATCCGGTCTCATCCTTGGACATGTCCCCAATGGAAGCAATTCTCTCTCCATACCCGGTGGGTCCCGAAAGAACAAGAACCACTGCCATAATCAGCACCACCACGCAGGTCTTCACGAAAGCCCCTGAGCCCCTGCGCTTGCCTACGACCCAAGCCATCCACAACACAAGCGCAACAAGCGTCACGAACCCACCACGGGAAAAGCTCGTGATAATCCCACCCAAATCAATACCGAGCAAGATAACGACTAGTAACCGCTGTGTAACGCTCCTCGCAGTTTCGTAGAAGTAGATAAGAAACGGAATGGAGAGGTTCAGGACAAGGGCGAGGTCATTCGGATTCCCGGCAATGCTCGACGCACCACCCAATACCCGTCCATACTTCCAGACTTCCCCAGCGAGATAATGCTTCGTTCCTTGAAGAGCATTAAACGCTGCAAAGAGCGAAACCGCCCAAACAAAGATTCGATAGCGCCGAAAAGACGTCAGCACATTCGCGACTAAAAAAAAGATGATAATGGATTTGGAATATTGATCGATCAAATACTGCAGGCTTCCCCCGGGCCAGAGAGAGAACGGGATGGAGATTAAGGCGATGCCAATGAGAATCAGCATCAAGCGCACTTCCCGGCTCATGAACGTCCACCCGGCGCCGTTCCTCCACACCCAGGTCACATACGCGACCACGGCCAAGGCTGCTGAAACTTTGGCGAGATGTAGCGGTTCAAGGACTGGAAAGATTACTTGTGGGGCGACATAAATAACAAAGATCAGCAACAATAGAGCTCCAAACGCCAGCGGAGAACCTTCGTCTTCAAGCTCAGGTTCGAAGATACTCCTCGAAACCTCCTCGTGAGACTTAGACAAGGCCCAGATGTTTGAAGAGGTTGTCATCATGACATTCTATAAACTAGAGACCTCTTGCGGAGCTACGTGGCAATGTGTCTTGTACGGTGCAATCACAAAATCGTAATACCGGCGCGGATCCCCAGTTTTTCCAGCCTCTGCCGCTTTGATGATGTTATACATTTCTCGGGAAGTGACGTAGTGCAATCGGTACCGGCCTTCACGATACCGCCCCTCTAACTCCTCATACATGACATCGGCAGCCTCACCCAGCACGGCATCGCGGCTCCGATCTTCAGCTCCATGACAGGACACTTTGACAAAGACCCATTCAGGCCGTCCCTTCACATGGATGTGCGTGTCTACCCAGAGACGCACACGACCACGGGTCGGAGGATTCGACCCCTGAATCTCTCCGTTCTCGATTCGAGGAATGAGCCCCCATTTCCGGCTGGACCAATTGAATGTCAATGGGCCAGGCACAATCATGAGATCACCGGAACTCGCGCCATTCAGAACGACTTCCTCGCCACGATCAAACGATTTGGCCATACGGGAATCATCCGTGGCATAAAATATCGTATTCACCATGGATGACTGGCTTTCACACGGGGCCGTCGGCAGACTAAAGTCTGCATAGCATCCGGTTTCCCGCAACACAGTGAGTTCCCCATTGACCCCACAATATTGAGGATCATGTCGAGAATTATCCAGAGCCATGTTGCCATGAATAAATGCATAGACAGGTCGGCCCTGTCCCCACTGCGCCCGCAACGCTCCGTGTTGACCGAATAATTGAACCGCGTGGTTGATTTTTCTCGCCAGTGTCTCTTCAGTGTCATACCCATGGTGCAGATGCAGTTCAATCTCGCCGAACCCCTGGCTGCATAAATCCGCCAAGTTATCCAGATACTCGCGGTGATAGGCTTCACCTGGGTAAAACCATGTATGCTGTATGGGGCGGCCATGGGAATCCCGATGCCGGCTGGCAAGAGCAGGATACCGACTCAACCAATCATGCATACGATCACGTTCCACTTCGGACGTTGACCCAGCCGAGATTGGCTCAAAATGATCCACCATACAGAATAGGACATGAATCAGGGGTTGACGCTCTGCCTCCCGTCGTGCTCGCCATCCTGCCAGGCGTTGCGTGCAATAAGAACCGATCCAGAGATGCACATGCTTCTGCCGTACGTCCCGGATAATGAGTCCGATGCCCACAACTCCAATGCCAAACAGAAGACTGACGATGACCATCAGGCTCATTCGAGTAATCCCTGTTCTATCCGGCTGCTACGTTCTTGACCGCAGTCATGCCTCTGTATGGCATCCTTCCGCTTCCACCGTCCCAGTCGAACCAACCGATGCGTTTCACGAAGTGCAAATCCCGCCTTAAGAATCCCCGATCGCGAGGTGACGTTTCGACGTTCACAGACAATCACCGCCATGGTTGCTCCGTTGGAAAATTCTTGGTTCAGAATTTTCGCAAGATTCGCTTGGTACAATTTCCGCCCGCGAAACGCTTCGCAGGTGTAAAACTGATACAGCGAGACCGTCCGCTCCGGCACGATGATCTCCGATTCAGTCTCCGGCATTGCCACGACTCCCATCGGCCTGAACGACCACCCAAACTGCGCAAGTTTTCCGTCTACCATGACCGTGTGCAGGGTCCGCCCTTGACCGATCTGCCGAACCGCATCTTGAACATAGAACGCTCGGTCACGACGCTCCGGTCCATCCAATGTAAGGAAATCGGCTAATTGATTGGTATGGAACAGGACCATCGACTCTTCTAAGTCTGGCCCCTTATTGGACTGGAACCCCTCAGGGGATACCGCATAGACGTCGGCACAATAGTTCCAATAGAGGAGCTTCGTTGCCCGCTCTACTATGAACCGTCGCATTCGACGCCACGTTGACTGTCGATATCGCGTTCGATACCACGCAATATGCTCTGCATATCCTTTGAATGTTCCCCAAATATCTGTTTTGGGAGCGAGGACTCTGAGCGCCTCTTTGAGTCGGTCCACCACAACTCCACGCGTTCTGGCTCCCCAATAACTCGCCTGCCCCTGGTGGAGATACACTGTCGGTAATTGCACACATCGATTCCCGATCCGTCCCTTGAAGGCAGCAGAACCAATGGTTAAGTCCACTTCAGCAAGTTGCTCGCGATGACATAACTTCACCAATTCAATGATGTGCAGCATGCCTGGAGAATGTTTTGTTTCCAGAATGTCGAAAGATGGGGCACCATAGTACAGGACTTTGCGGAAGATAAAGCAGAAGGCAAATGCCAGCGGTTTGCCTCCGGTCCACAAACACGAAAAGTGAATAGCCGAAGAGCCACTGGCAAAAAGTTCCCCATATAGCCGCTGTTTTCGAGGGTCTTCAAAGGCCTCTACCCGATCGGAACCGACCTGCCGTAAGCCATGCTGTGCAAAATATTCCGCTCGGAGCCTAGCCCAATCCGCTGCTGTATCGACGATCTGCAAATCCAACCCATCACGCCGTTGATAGTAGGCAAAGGCCTGGCGTATGGTTTTCTTCTTGTGCAATTCCTCGATCTGCTGAGCGCAGTGCTGTCCATACTCGAACCGATAACACGGATGGACCACTTGCACGGTTCCGTGTCCTGCATGCCGTCGTGCCCAGGCCTTCACAAGCGCCGAAGTCGGAGAGTCCGGTTGTGTCTGGCCGAACGCGATGGGATGCCCTCCTGCGTACGCCTGCATCCGTGGAATGATCAAGTCGAGAACTGCGGCACGATCGGCCCACGCACTGACGACATCCCGGTAATCGGCCATTCCGGCTCCAGCAAAGATCAACCGTTGGTCTATCCTCGCCTGGGCACATGGCGCAATACCGCGAAGCCGATTCCCGCTCCACACGGTTAGCACGACAGGCTCATACTCATCTTGATAGCAGCGATACCAGGTCAGGCACCACAAGGGCGTCTGATAAAATGAGGCGGTCTGATCTCTTTCCAATAATTCTACCCACCGCAATTCCAGGTGATCCTGAACCATGGCAGCCTGGAGTGCCTCCCATCCGATGATCTCTCGGACAGTCATCACCTCGTCCGCCCCCAAGGCTCCCAGCGGTGGGACGGACAGTTCAACTGTGTCCTGAAGTTCGGCGGCTACTCCGTTCATACGCCCGTTTTCTTGCCGAAGATTCGAAATAGCCGATCGCGTTCAGACCAGAGAATCGCAATCCCTAGTCGCTGGAGAATTTTGGCCATCCCACCCGACGTCTGGTACAGTTCCTGATACAGACCATGGCGGCTTGGAACTTTGAGTTGCACGCCGAACAACGCAAATATGACGCCATTCAGCAAGCAAAACCCATTCAGGATCACGCGTTTCCACTGGTGTCGCTCATCCCATAATAAACGGAGATAAAACCGGACAGAATGTACTTGAAGGAATACCTTACTGCCTGGCGCCATGATACGCCCCAACTCCGCCAAGGATGCCCGTTGATCCACATACGGTAGAGACAATCGAGAAGACACGTGGGTCACCGCCCCATCTCGAATGGGCAACGCAGACAGGTCGGCCTGGATCAACAAACAATGAGGTCGATGCCCGCCCAATGCAGCATCCGCAGCGACGAGTGATGACCGATCGATATCGATCCCGATCATCCATTGAGGCGGAGTAGACAACTCAGACGCCTTAAGGAGCGCTGGGCCGGCTCCGCAACCCAAATCCAGAAAGACCGAATCCCCCTGACACTCAAGTCGGCTGAACATAAGATCAAGCTCATCATCAGCCTCACACTGGGCCAGATACGTCCCCACTTGACGACCGCTTTCAGTGAGCGTCCACACTCCCTCTTTAGAAGCAGCCACAAGACCAGCCTCAGCCAGTCGCTCATAATAAGGTTCTACTGGTGATTGGCTCTTAAGCGCTTCCGGATAGACCAGGCCGCCAGTTCCGTGCAACAGCGCCAAAACTGCCTGTTTCAGTGACCGTTTACTATGCACAAGCCGCAGGGCATCGCCGAGGGACGCCAAGGATGATGGGTGTTCAGGGTGAGCCCTCATGAGACCGGTCCTCCACACAATCGTCCCAAGTGTTCCACATAGCTTGCGCCAAGCGCCTCCCACGAATACGTCAACCGCCTATCAGTCATCTCCGTAAACCCCGCCGAACCATAGGCCCGAGTGGCCCGATACGACCGGATAATCGCTTGAGCCATTCGCTCGACATCACCGGGTTCAACAACCTCCCCACACTGTGCATCCCGAATTAAGTCTGCGGTGGCACTCTTTTCTTCCGTCTCAGCCAAGATCCATCGTCCTGCGGCAAGGTACTCGTAGGCCTTGCCTGGAATCTGCAATGGCTGCTCATTCGCCAACAACAGGAGCACATGAGCCTCCTGCATGGCCTTGAGTGCCTGTTTTCTTGGTAAGAGATCCACAATTTCTATCAGACCTGACAACCCGGATTCTTTGATCATCTCCTCCACAGATCGCCCACCGGCAGACCGGCAGATCCCAATAAACCGCACATGCAAGTCAGTTTTTTCAATCGCTCCCCCCTTCACCACTTGTTGGAGGGC
Source organism: uncultured Nitrospira sp. (assembly GCA_902500805.1). Lineage (GTDB taxonomy): Bacteria > Nitrospirota > Nitrospiria > Nitrospirales > Nitrospiraceae > Nitrospira_D. The sequence goes on from CABVSA010000018.1 coordinate 40,397, forward strand.
CAGCAGCAACGTTTGGGGACTCCTGGTATAGTTGAACCCCCCCACATACGTGATGGTAAACCGTTCCCCCTGAACGACAGAGCCAAGCGACTTGAACTCGCCCTCATCAAAACCATTGGGCATCGTTACCCACTTGTTCTTTGGCTCATTAGGATATCGCTGTTGAAACATCTTGCTCATCGACTCCGTCACACAGAACACACGATCTGCATGTCGGATGACCGATGCTTCCAACCACTGATCACACCGATCCGCAAACGCACTTCTCATGGACAAGTCTTTTTGGAGATTTCCCACCCAAGGATCTCGGAATTCTGCAACCCAGCGAACCGGACAGACCAGACAGAGACACAAACCAACAAGGTGGGCTGAAAACGGAGGCCCCGTCGTAATCACACAGGGGATGTGCTGACGCTGGATCAATCGACGACCTCTCCAGACAGCAAACGGCAACCACCCCAGTTGCTCGTCTGGTATATTCAACATCGACACGAGCACTTGCCGAATACGACTCGCAATAGATCGCACACCTGTTCGAGAATTAGTCCGGGTTGTAGAGTCGCCTCCCCGGCTCACATGCGCACAAGCTGCCGACCGTGAAGCACCCGGCAGCCATTTCTTAGCCGCCCGATACAGTTCCAATGGATGAGGAATACAGGAAGTCCTAGCGACCTGAGCCAATGCAGGCTCATTGTCATCCTGTTGTTGACGATACCGATAGTATCTGGCTTGGACGGTAAGAATCGTGGTCTGCCAACCAAGAGTTCTCGTTGCACGCACAATATTCACAGGGCGTACTGCTCCGACACAGGCATCCGGCGGCCAACTGTGGGTGACCATCAGAACCTTCTGAACCATACCTAGGTCAGTCCGTACCGTTTCTGTTGATAGTGGAGAGCTTGGGCATGAAGCCCCTCCGCCCGTCATGAGACGTGGGAGACGCGCTTTGCGCGGCGTATGACGGCCTCAAGTTGCAGCAGGTAGATGGCCGGAGGCGCCAACCACAGCATCGCCGAAGCGTACGTCCGATCAATTAGGCACCGCACTGCCCTCGGTACCATGTATGAAAACGACACCAATGATGATCGCCACTGACGATAACAATACCGTAGGAACTCATGAGACAATCGGACGAGTTCCTTGTCATCATTTTCCCGAAACTTTGGTTTGTATGCATAGGGAATGGCACCTGCTGCTGGGAAGGCCCTCGTGATCGTGTCATTGTGAAACGTATGGTCAAGCACCATAGTGGCCGGCAAACTGGCCAGGTGTTGATAGACTCCATAGTCACAGAAAGGACTCAGGACAACATCGAACCCTCTCAACAATCGATACGGGCTTAGCGATACCTCTCTTCGGCTCCGATTCCAATAGTAGAACGAACTGACCGGGTTGGGTGCACTCCCGTGTTGCTCAAGCTCCTCAAGCAGCCGTTTCACGGCCAGCTCACGAGACCATTGTCGGCGCACGTCCTCGTTCAGGAAGCGCATGGTCACATCCGAACCTAAGAGATCTTCCCCTAACGCTCGCCACTTTCCCGTACGACACAGATGCAGACGTTCCTCCGTCAATGCGAATCCGTCGCAAAACAGGCTCCCCCCTAACCCATCGTAGACGACCTCCACCTTGTCTCTCAGATAGTCAGCCACGGAGAAGAACCAGGCGTGCTCATCACTACAAAAATTGGTCAAGACATTCTTCTTGAGTTCCAGCAGAAAGGGCGACTCCGTTTGAGACACAATGACATGAGGAACGCCCACAAGGCTGGCCAACTGTGCCGCAATCTCAGCCTCATTGCTATGGTTGTACAAGTACTCGCCGACCGTGACGCATACGGCGGGAGGGTGCCCTGCTTCACAGAGTTCCAACAAAATATGGCGTGAGTCCCGCCCCCCGCTCAAGGTTACGGCTGCCTTTCCCTCAGGAATTCGCCTTCGAACCGCGTCTCGGAAAAATGACACATACCCATCGATGGCTGCCGATCTTGAGATTCTTGCCTCAACACCAATGCTGCGTTGACCACGAACCGATAACCGATTGTCCTTCCATTCCAAGGCCGCATTGGGTGGCAAGGCACGAATGGCTTGGAATGGTGTGTCTTCGCCAACAAAATTCCCAAGCCTGAAAAAGACCGCTAATGCAGCCGCATCAAGGTCTGCCGGCGCTCCTAGGAGAAGGAGCCGTGGAATAGAAGGAGAAACTGCAATGGTGTTATCCCATAGGGCGTAGTAGCAGGGATACATGCCGCTGACATCATTTCGAACGACGAGTGTCTTTCCATCCCATTCCCACTCGACAAATACCCCGTCCTGCCCTGGAGATCCTGGGGTGTTGATCTTATGACCAAGCATCGCTCGGGATAGGCCCAGACATACCGACCGGCCGTCTTGGACGCGTGCCAGACAGTAGGGCTCTTCATCGATCTGCAGAAGTTCACATTGTGTGAGTTGATGTTGCGTTAGCATTCACGACCGCTTTTCATCATGTCCGCACACCGTAATCGACTTCCCATTTTGCAGGTCAGGTATCATCCTAGCTCTGTTCACATGCACAGAATCTCTGGCGCTTGCTAGATAGGATTTGGGCGTGGAGTCAGTCCCGGCTTGTATCCCAAAACCCAGCATGCAATCTCAGTTAATTCCTCAAATACTTGTGGTCCATACACTCTTAGCACGGCAATATAGATACCCATCCCCATGAGGACAATGAGCAACATCTGTATCCAAGCTGATACAGGGCTCATCGCGAGTATCTGCTGCATCAACGCGGCGACTGCCGTCATGACTCCCACCGCAAGCGTTTGGGGCCAGAGATGCCGTCCGAATTCCCGCCAAGACACTCCCAGCTCTTTCAAGGCCCACTTCGTCAGCCACAGCAACTGCAACGGATAGAGCAGGACCCATACGAGCGACACTCCAATCCCTGCAGCGACATAGGCCCCAACCAGAAATCCCAACGGCATAATGACTAATTGAGCTGTGGTATAGGCCAGTTGCAGGTCGAGCCGCCGCTTCACCATCAAGGGCGGAAACAACAGGGTGGCGATCGCAGACACCATCGCGTATCCGCATAGAATTTTGAACATCGGCGTAATCGCGGCCCACTTGGCATCCAGCACCAATGTCACAATGTACCCGGCGACCAACATCAATCCCATGCTGATGGGGAACACCACCGCGCTGACTAATCGCAGGCCTTTTAAGAAACCCGCCTGTAGTGCGTGATCATTGCCTTGCAACTCTGCCATGACCGGAAATGCGAGTTGATTGACCATCGGCGTCACCTTGCTCACGGGCAGTGTGGCCAGCTGCTTCGCCATCGCATAAAGCCCGAGTACATAGTCTCCGCCAAATCGTCCCAATACAAAAACATCAGCCTGCTGATACAACGCCCACGATAACCGCGAGCCTAACGTGGCGAGGCTGTATCGCACCATCTCCTTCAATTGTGCACCTCCCCCAAGGCGCAACCCGGGCCACCACCGCACATACCATCCCGTGACCATCATCTGCATGAGAGGCGTGACTAATGAGCCTGCGACGAGTGCCCAGACCCCCGCCCCTTCCCAGGCTAACCCCAAGACCAACGGAAACGTTGCGGCCATGGCAACCAACTCAGCAATCGACACCTTATCCAACAACAGTCGCTTTCGCAGAAGGCTATCAGGCACAGTCCGTAAAGCGATTAAAGGCAATGACAAACCACTGACGCGCAGGACCGCCGTCAGCTCCGGGCTCTTAAACCAATCCGCACTCAGCGGGGCGACCACATAGAGCATGCCGTAACCGAACACTCCCAGTCCGAGCGTGATCCAGAAACATGCATTGAGATCATGATCATCAATGTCCCTAAATTGTATGATGGCGGCTCCCAGGCCCATCTCGGTTAGGAGAGACAATGTTGCCGTCCACATCCCCGCCAACGCCATTAAACCGTAGTCAGACGGGCTTAATAACCGAATCACGAGCAGGGTACTCAGGAAAGACAGCACCTGCACACCACCGCGGGTCCAGACAATCCAAAATACCGACTTCGCAATACGATCCTTCATGGCCTGATTGAGCCGCGCATAGTGGTTGTCCCAGACCTATCGTTTCGCCTATCGAGCTCCCTCACCTTTAATGAGGACACAGACAGTTTTTACTAGGGTCTTGAGATCCAACCAAAACGACTGGTTCTTGATGTAATAGAGATCGTATTGAAATTTGAGATGTGAGTCTTCCCGAGAGGCCGCATAGCCGAACATGACCTGAGCCCATCCTGTAATGCCGGGTCTGATGGTATGCCGAATATCGTAGTAGGGAATCTCTCTACGCAATTCCTCAACGAAGATCGGACGCTCCGGCCGAGGCCCAATGACGCTCATCTCTCCCTTCAACACATTCAGGAACTGTGGAATTTCATCAATCCTCGCCTTTCTCATCCATCGGCCCACACGCGATACTCGATGATCGTTTTTCTGCGCCCAACGAGGTCCTGACATCTCCGCGCCATCCACCATTGATCGAAATTTGATGATCATAAATGGTTGAGAATTGAGGCCGACACGTTTTTGGCGGTAAAAGACCGGCCCAGGGGAATCTACTTTGATGAGCATGGCAACAATAAGCAAAAACGGAGCCATCGTCAGCAGACTCACTGAAGCAATCGTGACATCCACCATACGTTTCACCACCGCAGTGCCCGCATGGCGCTTAAACCCGGGAGAGAAGATCAACGCACTTGGTCTGAGTGAGTCAATGGATAGACGACCGGTCACTTTTTCAAATAAGCGATGTCCATCAATCACCTCGATCCCGGTGACTTTCAAATCAAGGAGAAGATCCACAGGAAGCATGGCACGTCGATCGTCCAGACACACCACGATCAGTCCAACTTTATATCGCTCAACCAGCGCAGGAAGGTCGTCAAAGGTTCCTAACACCGGGTATCCGGTGGGTTCACTGTCAGGGTGCTTGACAAACCCGACTACCCGTTCAGCCATACGCGGTTCCGCCAAGAGTACTTGCTGACACGTGAGGGCAAATTCTCCTTGACCGAGAATTAACACCTGCCGCTTGGATTTCAGCTCCTCTGCTGTTACTGGATGCAGCGTTTCCCGAGGCGCGGTGGTTGGTGTGGTGTCAACAATCGCATCCATTATTCGTACTCCTGCTCAAGCTATTCAGCCGTGGACCAAGAGAGAGCATCGACCACCTGACGTCTTCCGACAGGTCGTGACAAGGCACTGTGGAATGACCACGGTTCAAGAATTTCAGACATGAACATGCGTGTAATGAAACAACGACTCACCCAGACGACAGCTCAGCTGATCACTGGAACCCGCTGTCAGAGATCCCTTTTGCGGAAGCATGGCGGTTCTCTGATTGCATGCTTAATGGATTGGCAAGAAAATCAGGAAGGAGTCGCCCCTCCATAGGGAAAAGTTATCTGCGCGGGGCTGCACTCACCAAAATGTGGCATGGGTATACCGATGGAGAGATCAATTATCTCGATACCGTCTCTTCAACTGGTTCAGCACCATATGGCATGCTGTACCCATATAAGTAGTGCGGAAGGCTCTGCTCGTCGACTCCGTTCAGCAAGGTGTACTTCTCTCCAGTCAGACCAAGTAGGGCAAACGCTTTCTGTACGACGTGTTGCGGAGATGAGCCTGCTTTGATGACCATCACCACCTCATCGGCCAGGCTCACCAAACTCCCCATTGTGGCACTGGCAAGGACTGGGGGAGTATTGATGATGATATACTGAAACCGCGTACGTAGTTGAGGCAAGACCTCTCTGAGCTGCTCGATTCTCCCCAACTCATTCAACTCGCCTCTTGATCTGCCCACCGTCATGACGGAACAAGAGGTTTCGTCGATGGTCGACACACACTCCTCTGTAGCCGCTGTACCATCCAAGAGATCCAACAGCCCCGCGCGAGCCGACAGGCTCACATATTGGTGCAAGGCAGGACGGCGAAAGTCACAGTCGATCAACAGCGTTTGTCTTCCAAGGTCCCGAGCAATCGTATATCCCAAATTTACAACCGTTGTTGTCTTGCCTTCACCTTCTAACGCACTGGTGATTTCAATAACGGTTGACCGACGTTTTTCGATCGACAGAACCATTCTCGTCGCAGCCATACGATATTGCTCGGCCGCAATTGACCCCGGTTGCCATTTGGCAACCAAACCCCAGTGCGGAACAGACTGAGTTGAGGGCACTCGAACCACCCCCTCGCCCTTGATTGTCGATCGTTCGGTATGTCGTTTCATCGAAGCAGGATCGGAAGCTGCCGCGAACAACGGTACCGTCGCCAACACTCGTGCGCCAGGAATCTGCTCCAGATCCTCCCGACGCCGAAACGTCGGATTCACATGGTCGAGACCGAACGCTAAGACGATTCCCAGTCCACACCCTCCGAACAGCCCTGCCATCATGATCTGCAGGTGATTGGGGCTCTCTGGTCTACCGGGAAGATTCGCTGGGTCTAGGATCCGAAACTGCTCTCCCTTCTGTCGCTTCTCCATATTGACGGCCACATGGGCATTGAGTCGTTTATCAAGCAGTGCCTGATAGTTTTTCCGCCGATTTTCATAATCCCGCTCAAGAATCATGAGCTCTTGTTCACGGACCGGGGTCTGTTCAACACGCCGCTCCGTTTCCTTAATGAGCTGCGACAACCGTTCACGGCGATTCTTGAGCGACGACAGCTCCGTCAGTAGATCATTGCGTTGCGTCTTCAGCTCCCGAAGATAGATATAAAAGTCCGGGGGTAGGTCTTTTCGGCCAGTCGGCTCACCTTCCTGATTCCCCGCTGCAGCATCATCCATGAATGGGGCACCATACTTTTCACCAAGTTGCTCTTTCAAACTCAGGATCTCCTGCTTGGTGTCGGTGATGTCCGGATAGGTCTCCTTCCACTCAGCTCGAAGTGTGGTCAACCGCTGCTCAAGTTGACGCAGCCTCGTGATCAGAGGATCGAGGTCTTTTCGAACAAACTTAGGGCCATCGGATTCCACGCCTGGTACGACGTTGGCCTGATACTCATTAATGGATCGTTCCAGTGAACTTAACTTATCGGCTCGCGAGTGAAGCAAATCAGTCGCCGCGCTCAATTCCATCTGAAGGCGATCGAGCGCCCTGAGATTACCTTCGATCTGTTCCGGCAGAAGCCCCACGTACTTGGTTTTATACTGGCTAATGGCCTGCTCCTGCCCTTCTAATGCCTTCTTGGCCTCCTCCAATTCTTGCTCAAGAAATGCGGAAACACCTGTCACCAGTTGCTCTTTGTCCTTGAGATTCTCCTCAATGAACAGTGACGCCAACTTTGCGGTCACTTTCATGGCCGTCATCGGAATTTCGTCCGCAAAAGAAATGTTCACGGCCTCAACGGTCTGCTTCCTGAGGTCTGGGGATCGAACCAGGTCGACTTTGATCCCCTTGCGCAACTTCTCAATGGCTGATTCAAGGCCATCCCGTTGAATGATCCCTTCATACAACTTGTACTCCTCGAGGATCTGACCGAGAAGCCCACGACTCATGACCTGTTGCTGAATCATCACGAGCCGCGCTTCAATGTTCCCCCCCCCAATCCCTTTGACATACTCATCGGGAATCTTCTGATTCTCAATCAGAATTTCCGTACTCGAACGATAACTTTTCGGTAGAACGAGGCAAAGTCCCACGCCGATGGCAATACCGGCAAGAATGCAGGCGATCACTACCCATTTCCTTCGAACAATGATCCCCCAATATTCCTGCATCTTTACGGAAATCGGTTCAGCCTGTGCACCCGACCTCGCAGTTTGGATGGTTTTGTACATACTCATCTCCATTCGGCCAGTAAATTAAGCATGACCATATTTCTATTAAAGTCGATGGCTTGCCCAGAGAATGCTCGTTGAAACTCGCCGTGCGTATAGCTGAGCGACGCCGTGAGGCTCGGACCGATTCTATATGTCACACTCGGCGTCACTGAATAGGACTCAAACCGCACAGCCGAACTGTCTGGAATGGAGCGATTGATGGCATAACTGGCACTTAAGGACAGCAGAAAGGGCTCAGCCATTTGACGCGTCACAGCCCCAGTCACAACTTCGTTCACCAATGCTCCGGATACAAACAAGAAGCTGGGACTGATGGCCCTCGAATAGGACACTCGTACAGTCGTATAGACCCCCTGCCACTCTACCGAAACACCACCAACTGGGTAGATGCCGCTTCGCTGACTCAATATCGAGAACCCGCCATTCCCGACTACCTTAAGATCTGGAGTAATGGATTTTGACCAGTTCGCTATGGCTCCCTGCGTAGAAAAGCCTCTCTCGCCTCTGTCAGGATCAGCGAATGAGGCATCCCGGTACTGATGAGAGAGTGAAATCGTATCGGCCGGTGACGGTCTCACAACAACTCCCGACGTCACCGTCTGGAAGTTCGTATTGATGAACTCTCCGGAGGACACGACGCCATCCGGCGTCGTGAAGGCTTTCCCAAATCGGAGTCGACTATCCGTAAAGGTCGAGGACACACCCATGTACGGTGAGAAGAAATAGGACGCCTCTGCACTCACCATGCTCGAGAAGGAGTTCGCCCGCCTGGCTTGAAGTCCCTGTACGAACGCATCTGAAATTTGATTACCGCTTGTTGGAGCCGCAAATGCCGGTGGCTGCGGTGTATACGACACGCTGTTGGTAATGTTCAAGGACAACCCAGGCAGGAGTGCATTCATGGCGCCATCAAGGTTGAGTGCGACCATTCCATTCGCGCCTACATAATTCAACCCAGGATTCTTCGCATAGACCTCCCCCGTCGCTCCCCCCCCCATCGCCACCCCAACCCACTGATTCTTGTGGGTCACCCGTAACTGAGGTGAAACGGTTGTGACGTAATCCTCAAGGTTCGTTCCATTCACAAAGAACACGTTACTGTCGTACCGCTCTGCTAATCGCAGCGATGGAATAATCGTCGTCGCTGATTCACCCGTTGTTCTTCCCTCCGGCTCCGCAATTGCTCGCATCTCGGCCCCTGGTCCGGAAGAGTATTGTGCGTACCCCAGTGAGGGACTCTCCATCACCATTCCACAGATAGTAGCCAGAGTGAGGCAACTGTTGAACGCGTCGCGTTTCCATCCCATGCCTCGTTACCACACTCTGGTCGGTACCACCACAAGATCTCCCGTCTTCAGGACGAAGTCTTTGATGGCTCCAGTTCCCGACATCAAGTCATCATACCGGGCAGGGATCGTGAAATCCTTGGAGACACCATCCTGACCAACGACCGTGCGCCGCACTTGCATCTTGTTCTTCGCAGCATAGAGCGTGAACCCCCCGGCCATTGCGAGAGCCTGCAACACGGTTGCCTGAGACTTCAGTTGATACTTACCCGGCTTCGCGACATCTCCCAGGACATACACATAGTAGCTATTGACCTCTCTGACCTTCACTGAGACCGACGGATTTTCCTTAAACTTCTTGAGCAACCCTGCAATATGACTTGCGAGTTCATCCGCCGTCCGACCGCTGGCATCCACATCCCCAATCAGCGGTATTCCAATTTTTCCATCCGGCCTCACCACCACCTCTTTTTGCGTCAGCTCTTCACTCTTCCACACCGCGACTTCAAGGATATCCTCCGGCCCCAGGAGAAACTGTTTCATGGTCGCACTATTGGCCTCAACCACAACATCCGACGATGGCAGTGATCCAGCGCACGCAACCACCCCCAAGACCATCACGAGAACCACCACATACCCGGCAGCCTTCATAATCCCGCTGACATTCCGCTGCATGTAACGCATCCTATCCACGATTTTCATACGCTAACAGTCTCCTATGACATCTTTCATCAATGCTGCCCTGAGCGTGGTGTAATCCAGCGTCAATTCAGCAAACCGCTGTCGCAGTCGTCGATGTTCAATTTCCAAGACACGCAACCGCTCACGACTATCCACTCGTTGCTCGCCCCGCATCACATTCGCACGCCACCGATACAGTGTTCGCACGGATATGCCATGCTCACGAGAGATATCTCGAGCCCTGCACCCGGCACTAAGCTGAAGAAGTACTTTCTGCTTCTGCTCTCGAGTCAATGTACACTTGGCCATAGCGGCCACCACCAGGCTCTTGCCCACGGCTCATTCTTGGTGTGGAACAGCGGGAACGGTCACTGAATCAGCGCGACTTCATCTGCTTCGATGTGCACCAGCGCGGCTTGCTGAATGAGCGTGGCACGAATCACCAACCCATGATGCTTCTTTCGCCTGACCAGCTGGCCACGGAGTCCCATGAAGGGCCCCTGCACCACTTCCACCCATGCGCCTTCGCTCAAGTAGTCACAAAGTTCCACCGTCCGATCGACACAAGCCAGTCGCTGGAATGCGACAATCTCCTCGGTAGGGATGGGCTCAGGTCTCGTCGTTCCGACGATTCTGGCCACACCTGGAATCTGGAGGACGTTCCGGCTCTCGGTCAACGAAAAATTCGCGAAACAGTACCCACCGAACAGCGGGACCGTGGTCAATACTTTCCGATCGGACCACTGACGGTATTGCCGGCTCAGTGGCAACAACGGCTCCATCCCCACTGCCGCCAGCCGGTCGCGAACCTGCTTTTCATGACGAGACCGTGTCTGTAGCGCATACCAGCGAGACTCAATCTCTGGTATGAAGCCTTCATCGCGTCGAGCCGGTTCCTGTAGCGAATTGAGTAGAGACACAGCTTCGCCCTCTGAGTCACACCCATCCATAAAAAACTCGAAGACCAGCTATACCGGGGTAGCTGCCTCATGGCCATCGGACATATGTCTAGATTATGTGCGATCACATCGGTCCCACTGGCACCTTTGTCCGATAAGCCGATCGCCGTCTGGACGGTGGAGACAGCCACCACACAAGCAATGGAGACCGTTTCTGTATCTGCTCGCTCAACCTGAAGGAACGAGGATTGTTATCTCATGAAGTTGGCAAGATATAGTCTTGCCGTGGATGAACACCTGTTTCACAATGAAACACTCCGACCCAGTGCCGGCCCTTCACTTCCCACGTTTTTATTCGTCTTTGCCGAAATACTTTCTTGAAAGTCATATGCTTATGAATACAATTCTCTAGCTAGATCCTCCTGCACGTATTTAGCTCTGGCTATCCGGCAGTCATTATGCTAAAAGCCCGTATGCTCTTCTCTTGCTCAGAGAAGCTATGTCAGGAGTTTGGATTGGAGTTTGAACGACTTCTGCGCACGCGCGGTACAATTTCAACTGTCACAGGGTTCCCGGCTCGCTCCGCTGGCAGATTCTCCATAGGTTGTCACTCTGCAAGCGTCCGACGCGAGACAGCCCTCAGCTAGCAACTCAACGTTTTGCTGAAGAACTGGTCAATGCCGACCTTCAACAGGGCACAGACAGCGACTTTCTGCTATCGGCACGATTTACGTATTTCATCTAGATCTGTATGGACATCCATACGCTTGAATCACGTCGGGAGGGACCTATCATGGCCGTGAGCACTGGTTCATTCATTAGGGTCGCCATTGTCAGTGGTCAGTCTCTAATCTGGGTTGGCTTACAGACCATTCTTGAGAGCACCCGCACCTTCCGGATCGTAGGCACACCTACTCTCCGCCTCGCCGCCCCTGGCGCCATCGCCGACTGTCAGCCGGATGTCATCATTGTCGATACAGAAACTGAGCGAGATGCCATCGACGGAATCAAACAGCTCCGGGACTCCATCCCACACAGCAAGGTGATGCTGTTGAGCGGATTTGATCAAAAAGATCCGGTGCGCGAGGCACTCGAGTACGGTATCGACGGAGTAATCTTGAAAATCCACCCACCTGCGGTCATTATCGCCGCAATCCAGGCGATCGACCCACAATCACGTCACTCCCCTGGTGCTGGAGACCATACGATACCCCACCGCTATCTCTCTCTGCCTTTTCATACACCGCGACAACCCATTCTACAGCAAACCGGTTGGCCCGATGCTCTGACCGAGCGCGAACGAGAGGTGATCTGAAGTTACCCCCGTTTGTTGGACAGGTCGTGAAGCCAAGATTGTGGTAGAA
>CABVSA010000019.1:0-12307 GCA_902500805.1 uncultured Nitrospira sp.
GGCTGCGCGGTCTGCCACGTCATCCCTGGCATTCCTGGAGCCAACGGCCACGTGGGACCGCCCTTGATACTTGGCACAACCGGCACACAACGACTTACGGATCCGGCCTACCGGGGAGAGGCCAGGACGGTCCATGAGTATATCGTGGAATCTGTGTTGGATCCGCAGCGATTTGTGGTCCCAGGATACCCGGAGCACACCATGCCGACCTGGTACGGCTCCAAACTCAGCGCATTAGCCCTTGAACAGATTGCAGCGTATCTTGAGCGGCAAACTGCCCAACACTAGCGGAATGTAGCATACTGGGGTGGCATCCTGGATCATCCGTCGACAAGCTTGAGAGCGCGTGAGAGGGGAGTCAGAATTCCTATCGTTTTCGGAAGGGGGTGACGTTCCCGGAGGGACCGCCCTGGATTTTGAAGGCATCCGCACCTGGACCTGTTCCTGGCTGCTTATCAAGGAGCGCGTTCACAGCATCATCACCTTTGAGTCCTTCAAGCTTGATCTTCAAGCGAAGATTGTTCGCACTATCGGCATTAATCAGGGCCTGCTCCAATGAAATCTTGTTCGCCTTATACAGCTGAAACAAGACATAGTCGAAGGTCTGACACCCTTCATCTGTTCCTTGCTCCATGGCCTCCTTCAAGGTATCGATCTCGGCCTTCTTGATCAAGTCTTTCACACGTGGTGTGTCCATCATGATTTCTAACGCCGGCACCCGTTTCCCATCCAAGGACGGGATCAGCCGTTGCGAAACAACCGACCGCAAATTCAAGGAAAGTTGCAAATAGATCTGGGCATGACGTTCGACCGGGAAAAAGTTCATGATTCGTTCGATCGCTTGATTGGCGTTGTTGGAGTGCAGTGTCGCAATGCACAGGTGGCCGGTCTCGGCAAAAGTGATCGCGGCTTCCATCGTCTCCGTATCCCGCACCTCGCCGATCAGAATGACATCCGGAGCCTGCCGGAGCGTATTTTTGAGCGCGTTCTGGAACGTCAAGGTATCAAATCCGACCTCGCGCTGTGTGATGAGTGATTGTTTATGCTGGTGGACGAACTCAATTGGATCCTCGACGGTAATGATATGGCCGGGATAAATGGTATTGCGGTGGTCGATCATCGCCGCCAGCGTCGTCGATTTTCCGGAACCGGTCGCACCGACAACCAGTACTAAGCCGCGTTTGGTCATCGCGATATCTTTGATGATTGGAGGAAGTTGGAGTTGCTCGACCGTCTGGATTTCCGCCTTGATGTGTCGAAACACCAGCCCGACATTACCTCTCTGTCTGAAGATGTTGACGCGGAACCGTCCGAGTTCCTTGTAATACAACGCCAGGTTCATCTCCATTTTTTCTTCGAATTCGCTCCGCTGTTGCCCGCGCATGAGCGCTAAGGCCAGCGCTTCAAGCTGCTCATTTGTAAACGGCGGTGCCTCCGTCTGCTGGGTTGCTCCATGAACCCGATAAATCGGCGGAGCGTCGATGGTCAGATACAAGTCCGACGCTTCGCGTTCCACCATGACTTTTAAGAGGCTTCGAACATCCATGCTCATACTCCGCCGTCGCTGTGGTCTTACGCCGCTCCAGCCACCGACGCCCCAAACAGATTTGGATTCATGCTACGCGACTGTGCCTCTGCCTTGTGCACGACTCCACGTGTTGCAAGATCAACCAAGGCCATGTCCATCGTTTGCATCCCGTCTTTTTGACTCGCCTGCATGATGCCCGGGATTTGATGCAACTTCGCTTCACGAATCAGGTTCCGTACGGCCGTCGTCGCCACCATGATTTCTAACGCGGCGACCCGACCGCCGGTTTTCTTCTTCAGGAGAGTCTGAGTAAGCACCGCTTCCAAGGCTTCAGAAAGCTGTGTCCTGATCTGCGCCTGTTGTGCCGGCGGGAACGCGTCGATGATGCGATCGATCGTCTTTGGCGCGCTTGACGTGTGAAGAGTGCCAAAAACTAAGTGTCCGGTTTCCGCCGCGGTCAAGGCCAGTTGAATGGTCTCCAAGTCCCGCATTTCTCCCACCAGCACAATGTCCGGATCTTCACGTAGCGCCGACTTCAGGGCATTGGCAAAGGACAGGGTGTGCACACCGAGTTCGCGTTGATTGACCAGACACTTCTTGGATTTGTGGACAAACTCGATCGGATCTTCAATCGTAATGATATGACCTTCGAACGTATTGTTCAGATAGTCCACCATCGCGGCCAGCGTCGTCGACTTACCGGATCCTGTCGGTCCGGTCACCAAGATCAAACCTTTCTCCTTGTCACAGAGTTGCCTGAGAATCGGCGGCATACCGAGCTTCTCCAACGGAAGAATCGTCGTTGGAATATTTCGGAACACAGCGCCGAGCCCTCGCTGCTGGACAAACACGTTGACTCGAAACCGTGCGATGTCCCCAAGCTCAAAGGAAAAGTCACATTCGCGTTTTTCCTCGAAGGACTTCCGTTGCGCGTCGTTCATCATGTCGTAGATCAACGCGTGTGTTTCATCGGGCGTCAGCGGGGGATGGTCAAGTTTTTTGAGATCACCATGAATCCGAATCATCGGGGGCTCACCCGCACTGATATGACAATCGGACGCGCCTTCCTTGACCGAGAACGTCAGCAGCTTGGAAATATCCATTCCATGTGACCCCTGGTAAATGGGTTATAGCGAGGATGGAAACACCCTGTGCATCATGCCACAGCACTGCCTGAAAGCAAGAAAATAGCCGGAAGGCGCCATGCAGCGAGGAGCAAGTTAGAGGAGGCCTGTTTCACGACCGGCGAGCATCACGGCCTGCAGGGCTTCATCAAGTTGGTCCGTGGTGTGCTCTGCAGTCACTGTGAACCGGATCCGGCTCGTACCGTCTGGCACTGTAGGCGGTCGAATGGCAGGAGCATATACCCCGTGGGCGAGAAGGCGATCAGCGAACGCGGAGGCTTGGGCTGCATCGCCGATGAGAACCGGGAGAATGGGACTGACGGTTGGCGTCAGACGAAAACCCTGGTTCCTAAGCCCGTCGAACAAATATTGGCGATTCGCCCAAAGCCGATCTCGTCGGTCCGGCTCCCGCTCGACAATGGTAATGGCAGCTGAGGCCGCCGCCGCGATGGCAGGAGGAATCGCCGTGGTAAAAATGAAGGATCTGGCCTTATTGAGTAAATACTGCACAAACTCATTGGGTCCAACGACATACGCCCCATAACTGCCGAGTGCTTTGCTGAGTGTTCCCATATGAAAGGGGATTCTCCGCTCCAGACCGAACCGCTCGATCGTGCCACGACCCGTGGCTCCCATGATGCCGGTTCCATGAGCATCATCCACATACACCATCGCATCGTATCGTTCAGCGAGCCCCACCAGTTCGGCCAGCGGCGCCACATCGCCATCCATACTGAACAGACCTTCCGTGATGATCAGGGTGCGACGATTCCCGGCCCGCCGTCGCAGGAGTGCTTCGAGATGCGCACAATCAGCGTGCCGAAAGACCCGGAAATCGGCCTGACTCAATCGGCAGCCATCAATCAGGCTGGCATGGCACAACCGGTCGGCAAAAATAAGATCACCCTGGCCGATAAGATTTGGAATCACGCCGATGTTGGCGAGGTATCCAGCCCCGAATACCAACGATGCCTCTGCCCCTTTAAACTTCGCCAGCGCATTCTCAAGCGCGGCATGGGGAGGAAGCGTACCGCTGACCAGCCTCGATGCGCCCGATCCCGTTCCATATCGTTCCGTCGCTTCAATGGCGGCCTGAATTACCTGAGGATGTGTGGAGAGACCAAGATAATCGTTGGACGAAAGCAAGATCACCGTACGTCCGGCATGGTTCACGATCGGTCCTGTGGCGGACTCCAATGGAAACAGCGAGCGCCTCAATGATTGATCAGTAAGCTGTTGGAGTGAGGCTCGAAATTGATCAGTCGACAACGAGATTCTCCGACGAGTCGGTTACGAGAGAGGCTCCCCCCTCCCTCTGCATTCCCATTCCATTGACAAGGTGCGCTAGCCTTCAGTATAAAACAACGGTTCTGTGACAGAAAGCCAGTCTTGATTTGCAAAGGAGTAATGGGGTCCGATGACGTACCGAATAAAAGTTCCGCCTCGTACCTTGCCGGTTGGTGAAGAACAGCTCGTGAGCGGGCTCGAGCACTGGCTGATCGGGCTCAGGAGCTATCGATGGTCGTTGATTGTCGGATTTGTGCTGCTACTCCTGATGGGAATGGGCCTTTGGGGATTGTTCTGGTACGAGGAACAAAACGCCAGTAAGGCTCAAGAACTTGAGCGAGAAGCGACGCTTCTCCTGTTTACGCGGCCTTCCACCGACTCACAAAAAACGGCGAATAACCTCAAAGAAGCAATTGCATTGTATAAGCGAGTACTCGAAGAGTATCCACGTACCCCAACAGCCCCACTCGTACAATTCAGTCTGGGAAATGCGTACCTTCAATCAAACGAGGTGGACTCGGCAATCGAGGCCTACCAACGATTTACCTCCATCTATGCCTCCAACACGTCGCTCCTCGGATTGGTGTATCAAAAGCTAGGGTACGCCTTTCTCCTGAAAAAAGATCTCGACCAGGCAGCCCACGCGTACTCCTCGATACTCGATCTGCCTGGAGCGATGAATCGGGACTATGCGCTATTTGAAGTCGCTCGGCTTGAAGAGAACAGGTCGAAACCAGACGAGGCCTTGAAGCATTACCAAGAACTCATGAAGACCTACCCCAACTCTCCACTCACGAGTGAATCTGCGGTGAGAGTGAAGGTCATTGAGGCCAAGAAGAATCCAGAGCCTTCTCCAGCCGCATCAGCTCCTTCCAAGCCTTCCAAACCCTAGGCCATCCATCTAAACGAAACGAAGCGGGTAGACGGATCTTTCCAGAGATCTGCCCGCTGCTATTATCGGGCGAGATTCAGCAGTTCACCAGCTCGAATGCCAGGGCCGGAAATATTATTGCGGGCCTTGATGGTCTTGATGGGAATTCCAAACTTTCGCGAGATTTTTTGAAGTGTGTCACCTATCCGAACGCGATACAGGTGTGATGCACTGACTTTGGGACGCGCGATCTCTCGATCCGCCATCATTGCCACGGGAGGAAACTTGTGCGTGGGAACTCGTTCGAGCAATTCCAGAACTTTTGAGCTCATTCCGACGGGAACCTTCAGGTGATAGGCCGCTTCGTCCGGAGGCGTTGCATCCCGACGAAGTTCAGGATTCAAGAGTCGAAGATCGTTGTACGAAATGCCCGTAACGTTGGAAATAGCCCGGAAGTGCAGTGGGCGAGTCACGACGACTTCCTCAAACTCATGAGGAGGAACCGGGTTTTGAGCAAACCCATATTGGTCCGGATTCCGAGCAATGATCGTAGCAGCCATAATCCGAGGCACATATTGCTTCGTTTCCAGCCGAATCAATTTAGTCCGGGAGATCTCAGAAAACGATTCGGCTTGAGCCTTGTGAAGTGCGCGCAATACCTTTCCTTCTCCGGCATTATAGGCTGCCATTGCCAAAGGCCACGTTCCGAAAATATCATAGAGATCCCTGAGATACCGCGCTGCTGCTACCGTCGACTTAATAGGATCTCGTCGTTCGTCCACATAGTGATCAATGCGTAATCCGTACAGCTTTCCAGTCCCTTTCATAAACTGCCATGGACCCGTCGCTTTGGCTCTCGAATAGGCGTACGGATTAAACCCACTTTCAACCAGGGACAAATGCACGAGATCACTCGGAAGGTTGAATTCCGCAAAGATGTTTTCGACCAGCGGACGGTAGCGATTGAGCCGCACCATCCACTGCTCGAATCGATCCCGAATTGAAGTGTTAAAAAACCGGATGTGGCTCTGCACCGATTGATCAATCACCACTGGAATATTGTAGAGCGTCTCCTGAGGTCCTGACGATCCTCCGCTGACTGCCGTCTCACCCGAAGGCGTCTCAGCTGAATTGTCGCTGGAGGAAAGATCCGGAGGCGACGCCGTCAGCTCAGGTTCCAAGGGAATCAGATTGGGATCCAGGTCATCGCCGTTTTCTTGAGCAGAGTCGATCCCTTCAAGTACCGTCTCCTGACCGGCAGGGTAGAGCGAAGAGGAAGACCTGTCCCCAGCAGCCGCATCTTGCGCCAGACCTCGGTAGGGAAACGCCAGTAAGACAGTGCCCACCACACAGGCAGCCGCAATTCCCGCAGTCCAACGCGATCGCATCACACACCTCACCACAAGCCACAGCATAAGGGAGAGCCTATCGATCCACTGCAATCTTGTCAAGAAATCAACTGGACACTCAGTCCTTTAACATCGCTGCTCAGAGTTGGCCTGCAAGCCCCATTGCTTCCCAGTTTCATCAATGGATGCCCTCAGAACTGGCATCAGCTGCGACTCAGCGGCGACCGAATCGCGCAGGCAATCCTGTCGCTCAATTCCTTGACAGCCTCCTTAGGCAAATGGTAGCGTACGCCCTCTCCAGAGAGCTATCTTACCGAATTTACATTGTTATTTCTGAGGAGGTCTTGATCCATGCTGAAGCGCTATCTCTTAGCTCCAGGCCCGACACCGGTACCCCCGGAGGTGTTGTTGGCAATGGCTCGTCCGATGATCCATCATCGCGCCCCCGAATTCGACCCGATCTTTGCCGAGGTGCGTGAGGGGCTACAATGGCTGTTTCAGACCAGGAATGACGTCTTGATGCTGGCTGCGTCGGGCACCGGCGGAATGGAAGGATCCGTCTCCAACTTCCTCTCACCTGGGGACAAGGCTCTTTGTATCAATGCCGGCAAATTTGGAGAGCGCTGGGGGAAGCTCTGTAAAACTTTTGGGGTACAGCCCATTGAGATCAAAGTTGAATGGGGCCACGCGATCAATCCCCAACAGGTCGCTGATGCGCTGAAAAAAGATCCCTCGATTAAGGCGGTCTACATACAAGCCAGTGAAACCTCGACGGGAGTGTCTCACGATGTCAAGGCACTGGGTGAAATTGTCAAAGGCTACGAGAACACCATTTTAGTGGTCGACGCGATCACGGCACTTGGCGTGTTCGATATTAAGACCGATGCCTGGGGTTTGGATGTCGTCATCACCGGCTCACAAAAGGCGCTGATGCTTCCTCCCGGTATGGCATTCGTGAGCGTCAGCGATAAGGCCTGGGCCTTAGCCGACAAAGCCAAGAATGCCGCCTTTTATTTCAACTTCAAGAAGGAACGTGAAAATCAGGTCAAGAATCAGACCGCCTTCACTCCAACCGTTTCATTGATCGTCGGATTACAAGAAGTGTTTCGAATCATGAAAGCCGAAGGGCTGGACAAAATGTTCGCCAGGCAAGGGCGGTTAGCCCATGCCATGCGTGAAGGAGTCAAAGCTGCCGGTTTGGCACTCTTTCCAAAAGAATCGCCAAGCGATGCCTTGACCGCAGTCTGCGCCCCGGAAGGAGTGGATGGACAGGCCATCTATAAGAACCTCCGTGTCCAATACGGCATGACGGCAGCGGGTGGGCAAGATCACCTCAAGGGGAAAATTTTCCGCCTCTCTCACATGGGATACGCTGATTCGTTCGATGTCATCGCGGCATTGGCTGCAACAGAAATGGTATTGAAAGGGCTCGGCCATCCCGTCAAATTAGGCAGTGGCGTCGGGAAAGCGCAAGAGCTTTTGATGGCAAAGTAACCAGAGTGAGGGGAGACATGGCAGCAGCAGGCATGAAAATTCTGATCAGCGATAGCTTGTCGAAACAAGGGGTGGAAGTGTTGGAAAAGGCTGGATTCACCGTGGTGGTGAAGTCCAAAATGCCGAAGGATGAGCTGCTCAAAGAAATCAAGGACGCCGATGGATTAATCGTTCGATCCGGCACGAAGGTGACCGAGGAACTGCTTGCTGCAGCTGAAAAACTCAAAGTGGTGGGTCGGGCTGGGTCCGGTCTCGACAATGTCGACACACCCGCGGCGACTCGTCGTGGCATCGTCGTCATGAATACCCCTGGCGGCAATACCGTGACGACGGCCGAACATACGATGTCCATGATTTGCGCCATGAGCCGGCGCATTCCCCAAGCCACCGCTTCGGTCAAGTCCGGCAAGTGGGAAAAAGATAAGTTCATGGGTGTCGAGCTTTACAATAAAGTGCTAGGCATCATCGGTGCAGGACAAATCGGCAGTCACTTGACCAAGATGGCGCAGGGAATCGGTATGACCGTCGTCGCATTTGATCCTTACCTCACGACTGAACGCGCCGAGCGGATGGGCGTGACCATGTTGGATCTTGATGAACTGTTCAGGCGAGCCGACATTATTTCTGTTCACACACCGCTGACTCCGGAAACCAAGGGTATCATTAACAGCCAAGCCATCGCCAAAATGAAGCCCGGAGTACTCATCGTCAACTGCGCGCGTGGTGGAATTATCAACGAACAGGATTTATGTGACGCATTAAAAACAAAACGAGTGGCTGCGGCCGCCTTCGATGTATTCGAAGAAGAACCCGTGAAGCCCGACAATCCACTCCTGACATTGGATAATTTTATCTGCACGCCGCATATCGGTGCCCAGACCACGGAGGCGCAAGAAAACGTCGCCATCGGGATCGCCGAACAGATCGTCGACTACTTTACCAAGGGCGTGGCAAAAGGGGCCGTCAATATTCCTTCCGTCGCACCAGAACTGCTGCCTCGCCTGCAACCTTTCCTCACATTAGCTGAAAAGCTTGGCTCTCTTCAGACTCAGCTAGTACAAGCCGGTCTCGAACGAGTGACCGTGGAGTACAGCGGCGAAGTGACGAGCCTTTCCATGGCGCCCTTGACCATTGCGGTTCTAAAAGGTCTGCTGAACCCCATCATGGAGCACCCGGTCAATTATGTAAACGCTCCTATCGTGGCAAAAGAACGCGGTATCGAAGTCAAAGAGATTAAGAGTACTGATGCCGGAGATTTCACGAGCCTGATACGGGTTCGTGTCGAAGCGGGGAAAGCATCCCACCAGGTCGCAGGTACGCTGTATCATAAAAAGGAAGCCAGAATTACCGAGATCGACCAATTCAAAGTTGAAGTTGTCCCCGAAGGACACATGCTGCTCATCCATAACGTGGACCGTCCAGGAGTCATCGGAATGGTGGGGAAAGTCCTCGGTGATCGGGCGATCAATATTCTTCGCATGCAGTGTGCCTTGGAAAAACGTGGAGGCGATGCCCTTCTGATCATCGGGTCGGATACGGAGTTTCCTGCTGCGGTACTGAACGAGATTCGTGCGAGCTCAAATATTCTCTCCGTCAAGGTCGCGAATCTGTCATAGTTATCGTCGTCATTAGGCTATTATGGCTGCTGCCCCTCCGGCGCGCGCGCTCTCTTTGGAGAAGGTGCCCCTCGTACGCGAACACTCACTTGTTCCGGTTGGAATGGCGACCATTCTTCCGGAAGCGACCCGCCACGTTCGGCATCTGGAATCCGAGCTACTTCAGGGGTTTTACCGAGCGGGCTACGACGAGATCATCCTGCCGACCTTTGAGTATCTCGACGTGTTGGCTCCAGGTCTGGAACCTAGATTAGCGGAAAATTCGTACAAAATCATCGATAGGACGACCGGTCGCATCCTGCTCTTAAGGCCTGACGTCACCGCACAAATCGCTCGAACGGTCGCCATGGGTATGGTCGGGGCCCGTCTTCCTTTACGGTTGTCCTATCGGGCCACAGTATTTCGCTATGAACCAGAGCATGTTGGCCGGGACCGCGAGATCTTTCAAGTCGGTGCCGAACTGATTGGAACGGACGATCCACCCGCAGACTCCGAGATGATCACCCTGATGATCGAGTCACTTCGTCAGGTTGGGCTACAGTCGTTCAAGGTCTCGCTGGGGCATGTCGGGTTCTTCAAGGGTCTCCTGGTGTGCGCCGGACTCTCCGCCGATGGGAGGAAACGGGCTGAAGAGGCCGCCGCCAGAAAGGATTTGCCGCGGCTCGAAGAAATTCTCCTGCAGGAGCGCGTGAGCAAGCGTTCTGCCCGTCGAATCCTGGACGCCCTTGAGCTCTGCGGAACAGCTGAAGTCTTAGCTAAAGGACGCTTTCTCGCCAAAGGTGAGAAAGCTCTGTTACGGGCATTAGATCGATTGGCCAGTGTCTATGGAATACTGTGCGCCTCAGGGTTCAAAGACCTGCTCCTGCTTGATTTGGGCGAGTTTCGAGGATTCGATTACTATGATGGGGTGGTCTTTGACGTGTTTTCGGACGGGATCGAAGTGGAATTAGGCGGAGGAGGGCGGTACAACCACCTCATTGGGCGGTTCGGCCGTGATCTACCATCCACAGGATTTGGACTCAATGTCGATCGCCTCTTCCGAAGCCTCAATCTTTCCGGAGCCATGCAGCCTCTTGACTCCAAGATCCTTGTGGTAGGCCCCACGAATTCGTCCCATGACCTGGTTTCCCTCGCACAGGAACTTCGCCAGGCTGGTTTGCGAGTACTACAACGATCTATCGCAGCATCTGGCCAAGACTTGATCCGTATGGCTGCGGATGCTGGTCGTGCATCAGATGCCTCGACAACGATCGTAATCGGTATGGATCGATCTCACGAGGATCGTGTCTTGCTATTGCAACCGAGCACGCCACAACGAGTCGGAAACACGACGAGCACAGCCAAGGTTCAGAGACGAATGGTGTTGAGAGAGAACCTAATTCGCATGCTGCAGGTCAGCCACGAAGAGGCACCATGATGGCTGGCAGTTCAGTTGATCTCTCTCAACCGAAGCTCCCACCTCAAAACCTGGAAGCAGAACAATCGGTGCTCGGCGCCATCTTGCTCGATAACGCCGCCATGCCGAAGGCGATGGAGCTGCTGGTCGAGGACGACTTCTACCGCACTGCCCACAAGAAAGTTTTTCAGGCAATGCTTGAGCTGGCCGACACAGGCGAGGTCATCGATCACATCACGTTGACCGAGCGGCTCAAGGCTCGAAAAGAGATCGAAGCAGTTGGAGGGGCCGCGTACCTCGCGGAATTGGTTCAGATCGTCCCAAGTTCAGCCAACATTCGCTATCACTGCAAAATCGTTCGGGATAAAGCCGTCGCCCGTCAGCTGATTAGCACGTCGACAGAGGTACTCACCAGAGGATATGAGGGAACCGCCTCCATTGATGACTTGCTCGATTTCGCCGAGCGGTCGGTATTCAGCATTGCCCAAGGGAAACTAGAGCGATCGTTTAGCCCAATCAGTCAGGTCATTAAAGAGAGTCTGGATGTCATCGATAAACTGTCGAAACGAAAAGAACATGTCACCGGTGTACCGACAGGGTATTATGATCTTGATGACATCACCGCCGGGCTTCAGGCTTCGGACCTGGTCGTCGTCGCAGGGCGACCGAGTATGGGAAAAACAAGTCTAGCGTTAGGGTTTGCGACACATGCCGCCATTCACGCCAATACGGTCGTCGGTATCTTCAGTTTGGAAATGTCCAAACCCCAAATCGTCCTGCGCATGCTCAGTTCTGAGGCACGAGTCGATTCACATGCGCTTCGCACGGGCAAACTGCAGAAAGAAGACTGGTGGAGACTGGCGGAAGCAGCCGGCCGGTTGGAACAGGCCTCAATCTATATCGACGATACCGGAGGAATCACCGTTCAGCAGATGCGCGGGAAAGCCCGTCGCCTCAAAGCGGAAAAAGGGCTGGACCTACTCATCGTCGACTACCTCCAGTTGATGCAGGGCCGAAGCGATTCGGAATCTCGCCAACAGGAGATTTCCGATATTTCTCGCTCGTTGAAAGCCTTAGCTAAAGAACTCAATGTGCCAGTGGTCGCACTGTCTCAGTTGAGTCGTGCCGTGGAGGCGCGCAAACCACCAATTCCCATGCTGGCCGATCTTCGGGAAAGTGGAGCGATCGAGCAGGATGCCGATGTAGTCATGTTCATTTACCGCGAAGATGTGTACGACCAGAACTCAGAACGAAAGGGGATCGCCGATATTATTGTCAGTAAGCATCGAAACGGACCCATCGGAAAGAAAGAACTGTTTTTCCAGGATCGCTACGCCAAATTTGAAAGCCTCGATCTTCGTGAAGCCTAATAGGCTGCTGAGAAGCTCCGTTACGACTTCAGCCAAACTCGCTGATAGGCAATCCAGGATCTTGCAACAGGGGGCCTTACTCGACGGCATTGTCATTCCCCTCAATACTCGTATTCCACAGTCGCAAGTCCCCTCATGAAAGACGTCTCAGTCACTTGAACGCAAGACAGCTATCAAACTGGAGAACCTTCTCTACTTCCTAACGAGACACCGGGCGGTTTGCGCATCCCTCCGTCACTCGGTATAATCTCCCTGTACCAATGCCCACCCAA
>CABVSA010000019.1:12407-43421 GCA_902500805.1 uncultured Nitrospira sp.
GTTTGCGCATCCCTCCGTCACTCGGTATAATCTCCCTGTACCAATGCCCACCCAACCTAATCAACACAGTAGGCAGGAACTAATCATGACGTTTGGTAGCAGATCGCCTAGGAGAACTGGAGTTGTTCCGTTCGGGGTAAGTTGGCTCATTCCATGTGTCCTTGTCGCCTGTGCAGCGGCCCCTCAACCCCACAAGACCGGTCAGCCACCGATTGTGACCCAGCCGCCTTCCCCGGCTGCGCCCGAATCCGATGCGACTTATCATTTCATGATGGGACACCAGGCGGAGCTCTCCCAGGATATTGAAACTGCCCTCAAGGAGTATCACGCCGCCTTAAAGATCGACCCGAAGTCACGAGAAGTCCAAGCGCGTTTGGCAGCCATCTATTTTGCATTGGGAGATCTTCCACAGGCCGTTCAGTTCGCCGAAGCAGTGGGCCAGGGGACAGGACAAGAACCACAGATGCTCACGCAGATGGCCGGCATCCTCGCCAGTGCAGGGAAACCGGAGCGTGCGCTGGAACTGTTGGACAAGGCAATCGACGGTGCCCCGGAGAGGGGAGAGTCCTATTTCCCCAAAGGGTTGATCCTGTTAAACCAAAAGCGAATCTCCGAGGCGGAGCAAGCCGTAAAAAAAGGCCTGCAGTACAGCTCCGATTCACCGATCGGTCACTATTACCTGGGTCGGATCTCATTGGAGGCCGGAAACACTGACCAAGCAGTAGCGTACTTCGACCGCGCCATTACTGTGAATCCCGCTTTTGAACCGGCCTATCTTGCGCAAGCGTCTGTATTCGAATCACGCCACGAGAAAGGCAACGCCATTGCCGTTCTGAAACGATATCTTGAGCAAGTCAATCCTCGCAATCGAGATATTCGCCAGCATTTGGTCCAGTTATATATCGCAACCAAAGACTATACTGGAGGCCTCGCAGAACTTGAAACGATATTGCAGGACAACCCAGGAGATCTTGACGCCCAATTGCGGATGGCGCTGATCTACGGAGAGAAAAAAGAGTTCTCGAAGGCGATTAGTCGGTTGACCGAGATTTTGAACGCCAAGCCGGCTGAGCTGAAGGTTCGAGACTACCTCGGATATTTATATGAAGAATCTAAGGATTTTCAGAAGGCGATAGAGGCCTATCGGTACAACATTCAGTTGGACCCAAAGTTCTCAGATAGTCACATGCACCTGGGTGTGCTTCTCTACCGGCTTAAACAGTTCCCAGAAGCCGTGACCCATCTCGATGAAGCCGTGCATCTGGTACCAAAGCAACCGGAGCCATTCATTGTACTGGGATTGGCGCATGTACAAAGTGATCAGTTTGAAAAGGCCACCCAAGCGTTTGAAGAAGGGATTCGACATCATCCTAAGAACGCCGACCTTCATTTCAACCTTGGCACGGCCTACGACAAGTTGAATCGATTCGAAGACGTGGAACACGCAATGGAAACAGCGCTCTCGCTGGATCCGCATCATGCCGATGCGCTGAACTATCTCGGGTACAGTTATGCCGACCGCGGGATCAAGATTGAACAAGCTCTATCCCTGACGAAACGGGCGGTCGCGCTGAAACCGGAGAATGGGTACTATATAGATAGCCTAGGCTGGGCCTTCTATAAGTCCGGTATGCTCGCAGAGGCCCTCATCGAGATCAAGAAAGCCGTTTCGCTGGTCGGCGATGATCCTGTGATCTATGAACATTTGGGGGACATCTATATCAAACAACAGAAGTCGAGTGACGCGCGTGACGCGTGGATTCACTCCCTTGAGCTGGATCCTTCCAACGATAAACTGCTCCAACGCTTCCGCGAGCATGGTATGACCAATCCTGATTATGAAGAGCGAATCCAGCAGGCCAAGCGCCGTGTTGCGGAGAAGACACAGAGTCAACACGCTATCCCTTAAATTCCTCCTTCTCTCACAAACAATCCCTGATCTATTGTGCCTCCCCAAGCGGTGGCTCCTCTGATCATCTCTAATCCGGTTTCAGCTGGTTTTGAAACCCCACAAGTGCCAATTCTTGGCCGTTCAGAACATATTACGGTTGCAAGAACGTCCATCGACGACTGATCTCATAGCGGCTTTTTCATAACTTGTTGCAACATCAGGGATCAGTGGTACCCTTGGCCTTGTCACTGAGCGGCATTGAACCTGCTATAGGAACCGGTAGGCGGCAACAAAGGCGCCGCAGATTTTGAACCGGGCCGTCAGTGAACCATCAACAAGGAGGCAGTACAATGTTGACGTCGCTCCGTAAACAAGAGGGTTTTACCCTCATTGAGTTGATGATCGTCGTGGCGATCATCGGGATCCTGGCGGCCATCGCCATTCCCAACTTCGTCGCCTACCAGGCGAAATCGAGGCAGTCGGAGGCCAAGATCAACCTTGGCGCGATCTTCACCTCGGCCACCGCCTTTGCGGCTGAACAGGCAACCCCGACGTATGTTCCAGGCCCCACGCTCGATCCAATCGGCTGGTCGCCTAGTGGACAACCTCGCTATACCTACTTCTATGCAACCGGTGCGGTCGGGGCTGCTTCAGCATCCGCAGCCACGGCATTTACCCTTCCTTCGAGCGTAGTCGCACCAACTAGCTGTACGGCAGCGCCAACGACTGGAAGTAATGCGGTGGCCGCAAGTGCCACGGTAGGAACGACACCTGCTGGGTTTACGGCTGGTGCGCAGGGAAACGTCGACTCTGACGCCACCTGCGATGACTGGTTTATTAACGATCAACGTGCCTTGACCAATACCCGTAACGATGTCGGCGCCTAATCCAGGTTAGGCAGGTGTGCCTGAGAAAGGGGATCGGTAAATCCGATCCCCTTTCCTATTTCTAAGAGTTACGAGCATCGTGAACGACAGTCGTCTTCCACACCGCAGAAACTTGAACTTCCAATTACTTTTTGACAATAGAGTGCCATTGCCTCCCCACAACACGCTGCTGCAATTTCTCTCAATGGGTTTCCCAATAGCCCCTAACTTGTGGCATGAACAAGCTGCTCACTGAGAGAATCCCGGCTTCTCTGACGGGACCCTGCCTGGTCATAGGAAGCTTGATGGTATTCTCTCCATTGATCGAGGGAGGAACCACACAGCTCCCTGTTCTGATCATTCGACTCATCCTCTTAGTCGGAGTAGGAAGCTGGCTCCTGATTGGGCTCTGTCGATCGAGATTGAGCATCCCTCGGACAGGTCTGTGGTGGCCTATCGCAGCATTTTTAGGATGGTCTGGTTTTTCCCTCATGTGGTCTCCCTATACCAGCGTCAGTCTTCAATGGTTTCTAAGCCTCCTGCTCTATGCCGTCTTTTTCTTGATGATCCTGCTTACGGCAGACAGGGAGAGACGGGTACAGGGCTTCCTCTTCCTCATCTTACTCATGGGGATATTTGAAGGGGGACTTGGGATTATCCAATACCTGTGGAGTGGAGAATCGAGAGCCAAGGGAACATTCTTCAACCCTAACTTTTTCTCAACCTATGAGACAGTATCAGTCCTGTTGGCGATGAGCCTCCTATGGTTCGGCGGGGAGTACGGAAAGATAGGCAAACCGTTCTTGATCGTGACCGCAACAATATCCGGTACCGCAGTGATACTGGCGCAATCGAGGGGAGGAGCAGCGGCTTTTCTCATCGCCATTACAGCCGTCGGATACTTCAAATATGGAAAGTCGACCCTATTCCTTCTTCTCATACTGATTCTCGGAACAATCCTGCTCCCCAATCCCCTGAAACAGCGAGTGATGGACGTCGGGAAGCAGGATCCCTACGCCTATACAAGAATAGAGATTTGGGAAGATGCGACGAAACGTCTTCGTGACCATCCGATGGGGATTGGGCTCGGCATGTATAAGTACGCCTCTTTTCAATATCGTTTCCCCATAGAAGACGCCATTGTCCGCTATGGGAAACGGGCCGAGACGGCACACAACGAATATCTTCAGCTGGCCGTGGAATTGGGAATAGCTGGGTTGACGTTCTTTCTGTTGAGCATCGCAGTGTGGACGACGGAAATCACACGGACGTGGAAGACGGACCTTCCCCAACAGTCCAGAGGACAACTGGTCGGGCTCTGCGCCGGAGTCCTGGCCTCGATCGTTCATGCCACGGTGGACTCTGTGCTCCACGAACCGGCGCTGGTGCTTCTCCTCCTTCTAGAGGGAGGCCTCGCTGTGGCCTTAGGAAGACAGGCGCGTGGAATACAAGCAGACCAGTGGTGTGTTTCACCTCCGTACCATATTGCTCGAATCATATTAGTTGTAGTGGCACTGGGCGCTATGGCATATCTCGCCATTCAACCAGCCGCAGCATGGCTCCTCGTCAACCAAGGCAACAGCGCACAAGCCGAACATGACAACGTGTCGGCTATTAAGTGGTATCGCTATGCCTCAATGGCTGACCCTGGTGCCACAGCAGTTCGGGACGGACTCGCACGGTTGTGCATTCAGCGATTCATGGAGACTAGAGCCCCTGAATGGCTTGAACAGGCTGCCAGTGAAATGGCGGTCGCTATGGCTCTCAACCCACTCGATGGTCGGCTACCCTATCGACTAGGCACGATCTATCTCTTGCAAGCGGAGCAGCCGGCCTGGGCCGCTCATAAAATCTCCTTGACCGCACAGGCAACACAGGCATTCGAAAAATCGATAAGTGTGGACCGTTTTTCACCCTTCGGATATTTTGAATTAAGCAAGCTATATCGCGGGAAAGGAGATCGCACCTCGGCTCAGCAATTGCTTGAACAAGCGATCACTCACGAACCGAATTTCATACCCGCTCGGGTGGCACTCATGGATATGGCACGAGAGATCGGACACACAGACATCGCGCGTATGCAGCTGACCGCCATCCAAACAATTCGGTGGAAGTTTCAGGACTGGACATTGACGTCTATGGAACAACAATTCCTAGGGATACAACCACCGAAGTCCTAGCCGCATTGCACATGACTCCTGTCGCACGTCCAGCAAAGCAATGGATCCCCTTGGCAGTACTCGGGATGGGTTTGTGCGCCGGTATTGTAGCCACTCAAATCGCTCTGGACGCTACACGCGCAGGAATTCCAAAGCTTCAGCGCATGTCATATCTCCCTGACGGCACTATTCTCAAAGTGGCAGCACTAGGCTATCGGGAAGTCGTGGCAGATGTCCTCTGGTTGCAAGTCATTCAAGCTATGGGTGACAAACGCGTCTCCACAGAAACCGGGCAATGGATTTATCGCGCTCTCGACGTCGTGACCACATTGGACCCCAAGTTTGTGCGAGCCTACGAGGCAGGTGCACACGCGTTATGTTCGATTGTGGTGATGCCCCAGGAAAGCAACCAACTGCTTGAAAAGGGCATTCGACACAATCCGCACGAATGGCGTTTACCATTCTTATTGGGCATCAATCACTTCTTCGAATTCGGCGACAATCAAAAAGCGGCTGAAGCCATGGCCATGGCCGCACGAATACCTGGTGCACCCGAGATTATCGCACGATTGGCGGCCAAGTTGCTGGTCTCTGCGAAGTCCCCTCAGCAGGCCGTTGAATTGCTCGCGAAGGTCTATGAGGAAACCCCTGATGACAATGTCAAAACACTTCTAGAGCAACGCTTGCGGGAAGCCATCGTCGAGCGCGATCTTGCGATGTTTGAGGATGCGATCGGACGGTACCAAGCACAATATTTACAACGACCGGCTCGACTGGAACAGTTAGTCCAAGCAGGGCTATTGCGGGAATTGCCACAGGAGCCGTTCGGTGGCCAGTATCAATACAACGCCGATACCGGAGAGGTACGGAGCAGTGAGATCAAAGAACGAATGCGAATGACATTTCGAAAACGAGGGCAATAGTCATACGCGTTCTCTCAAGTGGAGACAGAAGGGACTGAGCCCCATGAACGCCATCACAATCGAACGCGTCACA
Organism: uncultured Nitrospira sp.; assembly: GCA_902500805.1. Lineage (GTDB taxonomy): Bacteria > Nitrospirota > Nitrospiria > Nitrospirales > Nitrospiraceae > Nitrospira_D. The sequence continues at coordinate 18,320 of CABVSA010000019.1, forward strand.
AAAGTCTATGAGCCACTGTGGCCATGGCATCGCGCCTCAACCGTCCTGTCTGATGTGTCCTTATCCGTTGCCAAAGGGGAAATCTTTGGATTTCTGGGCCACAATGGAGCCGGCAAGACGACAACCATGAAAATTCTGCTCGGACTCTTGAGGCCGACAAGCGGGAAGGTTGACGTATTGGGAGCACCGGCCGGCGATGTGGCAACTCATAGCCAGCTCGGTTACCTCCCTGAGGCGCCATACTTTTACGATTATCTCACAGCAGAAGAGTTTCTTGAGTTTTATGGAAAACTTGCGGGGATGTCGCGTGACGCAATTCAATGTCGTATCCCCATCTTGCTCAAGCAGGTTGGACTTCAAGAGGCTCAAGATCGCCAATTGCGAAAGTTCTCTAAAGGCATGCTTCAACGAATCGGTTTGGCTCAGGCCCTGATTCAAGACCCCGCATTGGTCGTGCTTGACGAACCGATGTCAGGACTCGACCCGATGGGGCGTAAAGAAGTACGCGATCTCATCATCAATCTTCGGGAACAAGGGAAGACTGTTTTCTTCAGCACCCATATCTTATCTGACGTCGAGATGATTTGTGACCGCGTTGGAATACTGGCGAAGGGCAAGATGCTGGCGCTCGGAACAGTGGAAGAGCTGGTAGACGGACAGCTTGCCGAGTCCATTGAAGTCGTTTGCGACGGAGTGATCGGGACACAGATTGAGCCGGTCAGGAGGCTGGCTCTTCGAACATTACAGAGCGGAGCGCGATGTCTGATGGTGCTCCCCGGGCATGAATGCCTCGATGAAATCCTTGAGGCGCTACGTCGTGCCGGCGCGCGATTGGTCTCAATTATTCCTCATAAAGGCTCACTTGAGGAACTCTTTGTCCACAAGAGTCACGGCGAGGGTTGAGATGGAACGCCTACTTGCAGTGGCAGTCAATACGTTTCGAGAGACACTTCGCGATAAGATCCTCTACAATCTTGTGTTGTTTGCCGTCCTGCTTATCGGGTCCTCAGTGCTGTTGGGAACATTAACCATTGGGGAACAGGCCCGTATCGTCAACGATCTTGGATTGGCGGCCATTAATGTCGTGGCGGTTATCATCGCGATTTTTATTGGGATCGGCTTAGTCTCGAAGGAAATTGAACGGCGAACCATCTACACCCTTCTTGCACGACCCATCACGAGATCACAATTCGTGCTTGGGAAATATCTCGGATTGGCGCTGGTCATCTTGGTTAATATCGGCATCATGTTTGCAATGTTCTTGGCAACCATGATGCTGAGCGGCCATCCTGTCCATGCCTCGCTGTTTCAGGCTGTCGAGTTGATGATGGTCGAAGCCCTATTGATCATGGCCTTTGCATTATTGTTTTCCACATTCACTTCATCGGTCCTGAGTGCGACACTCACACTCGGTATTTACGTAATCGGCCATCTCACTAGTGATCTAAAAACGATTGCCGAAAAGAACGCGTCCGGTGTGATCAAATCGCTCACAACCACCCTGTATTATGCCTTCCCCAACCTTGAAACACTGAATATCAAGGGCCAGTCCGCAGCGGGGATTTCGGTCGATCTGGGATTCCAAGTGATTGCGACCATCTACGGACTGCTCTACACAGGTCTGCTTCTCGTCGGGGCCTGTTTGATCTTTCAACGGCGAGATTTTTAGCGGTCGCGAGCCCTCGCACTAGCATTCTCTATGCACATCCTGGCTGTCCTTCCTCCAGATCGGTGGATGGAGATCAATCTCATCGATCCATTGCGCCAGCATTACTGTGACACTCTTCACATTTTTCACTACCCTGGTGGGATGGGACAGCTGGGCTCTGCCGACTGGCGACGCAACCGAGAGCAATTAAATCAGGAACTCCTCTCGACTGCCCGCACACTTTGCACGACGAGACGTCTCGATCTTATGTTTTTTGTGGTGTATGACGACTTTCTCCTTGTTGAGACAGCACGACAACTGCAGCAACTCAACATTCCCATGGTGAACTACCATGTGGATATGGCTTTCCAATGGTATCGCGTGATTCGAACGGCTCCCTACTTTGATGTGTTAGCCGTGGCGCAAATGACGAACGTGGACCACCTCAAGTCGTACGCCCGACATATCCACTGGATGCCAATGGCGGCCAATCCACGGTATTACTTCCGCGATCGTCATCACCCTGCTGCCTACCGGCATACCGTGTCATTTGTGGGGAGTTTCAACCCCTATCGCCGTGCGTTGTTGTCCGACTGTGTGAATCATGGGATCACCCCGGTTATCTATGGACATGGTTGGACATCCGCAGCACCGAGCCCGTACACATTTTCATGGGATGCCTATAAGGTGTGCCACGATCTTCGTTACTACGCTCTTCCACGCTGGAAAGCAGAGGGAATCGAGAGCGTACTTGGCCCAATTCGACGCAAGCATGCACGACAATCTTCCTTTGAACCTATGAAAGGAACGGACTTACGGGGCCCCTGCGAGGAGCAGACACTTCCTAGTATCTTCGCAGAAAGTCAGGTAAATCTGGGATTTTCAGACACGGGGTGGCATAGTGGAACTGAGATTCAAAAGTCTCACAATTTGCAGTGTCGATTGCGAGATTTTGAGGTGCCGATGGCCGGAGGGTTCTACCTCGTCCAGGAGGCACCAGACCATGCCGAATACTTTCATATCGGAGAGGAAATCGTGACCTGGAGGGAACCTGGTGAGTTGATTGAGAAGACACGGTACTATCTGCACCATTCGAACGTGACGGATCGAATCCGGCGAGCGGGGCAACGGCGAGTGCTTGAACATCATACCTGGAAACATCGTTTTGACGCTTTGTTTGCACAGATTCACTCATGAGACCAGATGCAATTGTCCATGCCACAGGCCTCTCCTAGGATGGCGCATCACTCGAGTGCGGTCATGACAACTGGAGATAACCCTGATTCCATTGATGCTGGCGCCTTTCGCATTCTGCCCCTGCAGCCGGTTCCTGCCATTGGATTCAGAGATATTTGGGCCTATCGAGAACTACTCTATTTTCTCGCCTGGCGAGATCTCAAAGTTCGATATCACCAAACCATCCTGGGAATCCTGTGGGCAGTCCTGAAGCCTTGCTCGATGGTGATTGTATTCAGCGTATTCTTCGGCTGGCTGAGCCGTATGCCTTCGGATGGAATACCGTATCCTCTCTTTGTGTTGTCAGCCCTGTTGCCATGGCAGCTATTTGCTCATACCCTTTCAGGAACAAGTCACAGCCTCGTGTCAAACCAACATTTGATCACCAAAGTGTATTTCCCGCGGCTCATCATTCCCATCTCAGCGATGGCCATTGGGCTCGCAGATTTTGGGATCGCCTTACTCGTATTGGTCGCCATGCTGATGTATTACCACATACCCATACTCCCTCAAATCCTAGCGATACCCCTATTCATGTTATTGAGCATCGCAACCGCACTCGGGGTAGGGTTGTGGGCATCCGCCCTGAACATTCGGCATCGCGATATCGGACATGCCCTTCCGTTCGTGACGCAACTCTGGTTCTTCGCGACTCCAGTGGCGTACCCGATCTCATTGATCCCGGCATCATGGCACGCATGGTATGGCATCAACCCTATGGCGAGCGTCGTGGAAGGATTTCGATGGGCGTTGTTCGGCACTGGAGAGGGAGGAGGCCACATGCTCATATTCTCTTTCTTCATTTCATTGACTCTCTTTCTGTCCGGTCTCTACTTCTTCCGACGGACTGAGCAAACGTTTGCCGATGTGGCCTGAGCAATGAGTGACGTCGTCATTCGAGCAAAGAATATCGGAAAACAGTACGCTCTTGGAGATGGGCAGCACTGGCGTCGAACGGTGCATGCACATCTGAGAGAGGCGTTTGCGTCGTGCCGGGGCGCTGAAGAAACACCGGTATATGAGACGGAGAACAAGTTGATCTGGGCGCTCACGGGAGTGTCATTCGATGTTCGGCGAGGAGAAGTACTTGGCATTATCGGGCGGAATGGTTCCGGGAAAAGTACGCTCTTGAAAATCCTTTCTCGAATCACTCCTCCGACAACAGGCTGGGCCGACCTCGTCGGCCGTGTCGGCTCTCTACTTGAAGTCGGGACGGGATTTCACCCTGATCTGACCGGGCGAGATAATATCTACATGAATGGTGCTGTCCTCGGAATGACAAAACGCGAGATTGATAGGCAGTTCGATGCCATTGTGGCCTTCTCGGAAATCGAAACATTTCTCGACACACCGGTCAAGCGATACTCAAGCGGCATGCATATGCGGCTTGCTTTTTCCGTCGCCGCTCATCTTAAGGCCGACATTCTTTTGGTTGATGAGGTTCTGGCGGTTGGAGATGCGGCATTTCAGCAGAAATGCCTCTCTAAGATGGATGACGTGTCCCATGAGGGACGCACGGTGCTCTTGGTTAGCCATAATATTGCATCGATTCTGAATTTGTGCAGCACTGCATTATTGCTCGACCGTGGCGAGGTTCTCGCCTATGGAGGGGTACGGAACGTGGTCGATCACTATCTGAGCGGAAGTAGTTCTGTACAGGGCGAAACGCAGCTTTACCCACAACAGGAAGTCCTGCCAAGCCAGGAACTCTCACTCCGAGCAATTCGCATTCGAGATAGCCGTGACTGTGTGACGGGCTCCATCGATGTGGCCCGAGGCTGTACGGTTGAAGTGGATTATGTTGTTCATCGAGAAATTCGAGGAGGCCAAGTCAGCCTTGAATTATGGAATGGAGAAGGGGTCTGTGTCCTTTGTACGACGGATCTCGACTCTTGTCCCGAGTCCAGAAGTATGGCGCGGTTACCTGGTCTATATCGTGCCTCCTGCCGACTGGAGCCAACCTGGTTCCGTGCTGGACGGTATTGGATCAGTCTGGGGGCAAGTATACCGGGAGTACGCGTGCTCGATGAAGCTCCCCATGCAATCAGTTTTGACGTCGTCGATACGGGAAGTGTCGAACATAAGCTCGCTCAAGGCCGACGGGGTATCATCGCGCCAACCATCAAGTGGAATGCCAGAAGCCTATCGACGGTGAACTCATGAATCTTACTCACTCCTATCACGCATTGTCTCCCCAAAACCAACGTGTATGGAGAGCCGTGCGTTGGATGATCCCATACCGTTTCCGATGGTTTTTTGAAGGTTGTCTCGAGATTCCTGGGCAATTATGGGTTGCAGACCGAAAGTTGCTGTACACCACGATCCGCCAGGTAAAACCAAAGACGGTGTTCGAAGTGGGAACCTGGCAAGGGGGAGGCAGTACCTACTTCATCAGTCAGGCACTCCATGACAACGGATTCGGAATTCTCCATACCATTGAAGCTGATCCCCACTTACACGCCACCGTACAACACAACTATAGAGCGCACCTCCCGCACTTGGTCAAACACGTTGAGTTTCATTCTGGCAAAGCCATGGATGTCTTTCCTCACCTCCTTAGACAATTAGGGAGTATCGACACCGTCTTCTTGGATGGTTCGGCCGATCCACAAGAAGCCTACGGAGAGTTCGAGATGTTCGCACCGTTCCTACAGAATGGCGCTGTCGTGCTCATGCATGATTGGGACAACGAGAAAATGGCCTTGCTTCGCCCTGCTTTGGAGCAGGCCATCGAATGGCACATAGAACAAACCATCACGGCGCCACAATCCGTTGGATTTGCACTCATCAGGCATGTCGGTGTCAATGGCATACCGAGAACTCTGGAACCGTTGCCTTCTATACATGGAGCAGAACAGAACCTTTCCTGACAAGAGCGTCGCTATCGGGTGCACTGTGATTCATTTTGCCTACGCCCTGCCTCCTCTCAAAACTGGACTGGTCGCGAAGCTGCTGTCCCGATATTCAAAGCTCGGAAATGGCTCAACCGCCTTCCCTCACTGGTATCGGTACGGATGGTTTCCAGAAACTCCTACGCCGTTATCGGCACCTGGTTCCATCACGATGCGATTATCGTCCTATCTGCGACGACGTCACCCCATTCGGTTTTATGGTTTGGAAGAGACCGGTGCAATAGACTGGGAGGCCAATGACATCATCTTGGGGCATCCACACCCAGATCCCGGGACCATGATCCAGCGCGCCTTTTCTTCCTCTGTGCGTTGCAAGCACAAGGCGCTTATTTTCCCCATTCATCACGCTCTACCGGAGATCAATACTTTTGCATTCCCTCTGCTGGAGCAAGCCGATCAGGTCTTCGGCATTATGGGTCCGTACTGGAAAGATACGTTGGATCAATCCTGTTTTGCTCCATGGAAACACAAGATTACAAGCTTGGATATGGCTGTCGATGGGATCGAATATCCTTACCTCAAGAAACAGTTTAACCCTCCGGGACAGCGAGGGTATTTCTACATCGGCAGTAGTAGTGATAGGCCGGAGAAGGGGTGTGAGATCTTAGAAAAGACCATGGCCAAACTCTCAGGATTTCCCAATGGATGGATTGGCGGAGGACGAGATCTTTCAAGCATGAACCGTATTGCAACCTATGCGTCTCTCACACCATCATTCGTGGCGTCACTCGCCAATCAGTTTGATTTTTTCATTAACACCTCCATTTCTGATGCAAACCCCACCACCATTCTTGAGGCAATGGCCTGGGGGTTCCCGGTTGCCTGCACACCTGGATCGGGCTACCACAATGTCCCTGCCATCACCACATTGAGCTCGACTGATATCGAGCACAACGCGAACATCTTACTCGATCTTCAATTTGCTCCAGAAGAGCGCTTACAAGCAATCAGCCAGGAAGGACGACGGCTGATCGAAACACACTATTCATGGGATCGCTTTTGTTCGACCGTGTGGAATGGTCTTCAACCCTATACCTGCTAGAGATTGGATAGAGAATATGGAGAAACTTCCGTTATCCGTGAGCCTCGAGCGTTGGCAACAAGCCCAAGAATGGGAAGGAGCGTACTGGCGTGCTCAGCATCCTGATCGGTCTCACGTCCTGACAACCCCTCTCAAGAAGCTTACTGCAAAGGTGCTCAACAAACTGGGACAAGAAGCTGATCGGCCATCTGTGGGTGATGACTGGAATCATTGGTGGGCAGAGCAGTTTGACCAATATCGAGCCTTACCTTCCAGGTTTAACAATGCCATAGAGCTGGGGTCAGGTCCATACACCAATGTTCGTGTGATACTTGAAGGTCGATCAGCCTCCCATCTGATCTGTAGTGATCCCTTAGTCAAAGAGTACCTGCGCTTTAGGGGACAATGGCTGGCGAGAATGTGGCAAGAGGGAAAGGTGTATGTCGACGATCATCCGCTTGAGGAATGTCCCTTTGCATCAGACTACTTTGATCTTGTCGTCGTTATTAACGTGCTCGATCACTGTCGGGACAGCCTAGCGTGCATCCGGCAGGCTGTTCGCATCACCAAGCCCGGGGGATTCCTGGTGATTGGGCAAGACCTGAGCAACTTTGATGACGTGCAGCGCATCGGAGACGATATCGGACACCCTATTCGTATTGATCATGAAACACTCGATAACGAATTACTACCTCTCTTTCGGAAGGTTCACTACAAGATCTTGAGTCGAGATGAAGGTCGAAACCCTTCTGCTCATTACGGAACATACGTATTTATTGGCCAGAAACATTGAGCGTGCCATTTCGGTGAAGTAAACCTCTCGCTCTCTCTGCTTGACGTGGAGGACAGGTTGATGTGGAACCAGGCCATCCGAGAAATATCGTCACCCCGAGGGGCAATCAGATTGGGCGAGCCGCTGTTTCAGATAATGGGATACCGCAGAAAAGGGGATGTCATAAACCTCAAGACGGTGGATCGTGCACTTGTCATTCGCCTGGATGATATAGGGGATATGATTTTATCGACTCCGTTTCTACGCGAGCTTCGTCAGGCAATACCACAAGCCAAGATTTCGCTTGTTGTGAAACCCGCTGTGGCAGAACTTGCAGCCGGTTGTCCCTTCATCGATGACGTGTCGGTCTATGACCCCGGTCCACTCGGCTATACCCCAACCTTTGATCGGATGAGGAGGACCATTCTGTTCGCCGCACGACATCTTTGGTTACGCAGGTTTGATTTAGCGATAGTCCCTCGATGGGATGCGGATCTCTACCATGCCTCCCACCTGGCCTATTGGAGCGGTGCGGCGTGGCGCGTGGGGTACTCTGAGCACGTCGTTCAGCACAAACAAGCTATGAATAACGGGTTTGATAGTTTCTATAGCCATGCCCTTATGGACAGTTCGCTCAAGCATGAGGTCGACCGAGGGTTGGACATCATCCGCTTTATCGGAGGCAACCCTAAGAACGATTGCCTCGCTTTATGGGAACCACAACATAAGGAACAACCACTACCCAATATACTGAGCGATCTCGGCATTTCTCATAACACACCCTTGATCGCATTTGGAATCGGAGCGGCATCCGCAACACGGCAATGGCCGCAGGAGCACTATGTTGAGCTGGGACGTTGGCTCATGAAGGAATACGATGCTCGCATCGTGATCGTAGGGGGACCATCTGATGTCGAGACTGGACGCACTGTGGCACAGTCCTTGGGGAAAGATGTGATCAATGCTGTCGGCATGACGACCTGGCCTCAGCTCGGCACGCTGTTTCGATCTTGTAATCTGTACATCGGAAATGACTCAGGCCCAATGCATGTGGCGGCAGCAGCAGGGGCCCCGGTTATCGAGATTTCATGCCATCCTTCCAATGGGAACCCCTACTGGTCGAACTCCCCACTGCGATTCGGTCCATGGGGAGTTCCTTCCCAAGTGCTCCAGCCTGACACGGCTGTGACCCCTTGCAAGGAATACTGTGCATCAATAGAAGCCCACTGTATCCGTCGTGTAGACATCGAACGCGTAAAAGACGCCGTCCGAATGAGTGTGGCAAACCGATACCAGCAGGCCGTCGCGTAACCCGCGACTTGGGGGACATCTTGTTCTTACTTGAGTTTCAATACGATATCGATGGGCAGGCTTTGATCAGAATCAATACACGTTCCAGAAACGTGAACGGTGATCTGATCGTTGCGCTGCGTTGGTGACAGGATACGATGTTTCAATTACGCCATCTCGTTCAGCCCATCCGTTCAGCCAAAGCGCTAGGCCTCCGGCTGTGTTCGGAAAGGATTCCAGGGCCAGGCAACTCCGCTCAACAGCCCCTCGAATCACTCCCGAATGTGCCGGACCTCTTCTTCCAGTATCGGGCGTTACTCGATCATCCTGAGTTAACGCGTAGGCCTGGAGGATGGATCTATCAGAACACATTTTACCCGGACTATCTCACGATAGGAGGAGCTGCGCATGCCATTTTCCCGGAAGCACTGAAGCACTGTCGGGGAAACGGCATTGATGTTGGAGCTGGCCTGTGGCCGCTACCCGGCGCCACTCCCGTTGATCTGTGGCGAGGTGCAGGCACGAACAAATGTGTGGCCGACTTTGAGAAGGATTCTCTTGACTATGTCTTTAGTTCGCATTGCCTGGAGCACATTGAATCCTGGCAAGAGAGTCTGAGGGATTGGATAGATCGCGTGCGACCCGGTGGAACGCTATTCCTGTACCTGCCCCATCCTGATTGCGCCATATGGCATCCTGGCTCACCGTTTGTCGGTGATGGTCACAAATGGATTCCGACTCCGAACGTGATCCAACAGGCCTTGGAGCAGATGGGCTGCCACATCAAGCGCCTGAACACTGGACCGGATGCAATGCATAGCTTCTTTGTCTGTGCACAGAAGGGGACCAACGAATCAATCCAGTGTCAGATGTACCAATGACACGCAGCACATAGCGCATCTGTCTGGCGCATGGTCAGATCTAGTTGGGAACTATTGCTGAGCCAATCTGGTCTAGTGAGTCAGGACCAAATGATGGAGAACACAAGACCATTCAATGCAATAGGAGATATTCATGAGACTCCACGTCTTCAGAGGAATTTGAGGAACTCGGCATCAGCAACCGTGAGCATCGTACTCGGGACTTATAACCGTAAGGAGTTCCTCAAGGAGGCGGTTCACAGCATTCACCAAAACGGCATCACCGTACCCTATGAGATTATCGTTGTCGATGGTGGATCAACCGATGGCTCCAAAGAATGGCTTATTGATCAGCCGGAGATTATTACAATCGTTCAACACAACCGTACGACCTCTGGAAACCAGCGCAACAAACGAAGAAGTTGGGGCTACTTCATGAACTTGGGCTTTAAGTGCGCCGAAGGGCAATACGTCGTTATGATCAGCGATGATTCTCTACTCGTTCCAGGCGCTGTGATGAACGGTGTGAAACAGTGCGAAACATTGCGGCAGGAAGGGCGCAACGTAGGTGCTGTCGCATTTTACTGGAGGAATTGGCCAGAGCAGCAAGAGTATTGGGTGGGGTTAACTCATGGCGAGAAGATGTTCGTGAATCACGGCCTCTACGTGCGTGCTGCACTCCAACAAGTGGCTTGGATTGATCAAGATCGCTATCAATTCTACTGCGCTGATGGTGATGTGTGTCTCAAACTGTGGCAGCAGGGCTATGAAGTCGTGGACTGTCCCACGTCATTCGTTGAACATTTTTCGCATGCTAATCTCGCAGTCAGGACGTCCAACCTTGAGAGCGAACAGCAAGACCGTACAGCCTATCAGGAAAGATGGCGCGGGATCTTCTTCGACCCAAACAAGCCGAATCGTCGTGATTGGATCTACTTGGCCTATGAAGACCTGACTAAGACAGCCGATGGATTCACACGAGCGCATGGCGGCAGGCTGACCACGACAGAGCTGCAACATGATAATGGGCCCTGGTTCACATTGAGAAGCCTATGGCGTGCGTAAGCGTCATCATCCCAACCTTTAATCGGTTTCCCTTCCTCTGCCGGGCAGTGGACTCCGTGTTGAACCAAACTCACGGCGACGTGGAAATCATCGTGATTGACGACGGATCTACAGACGACACACCAACCTTATTCCCTCGTCAGTTTTCATCCATTCAATATGTAAAGATTGAACATTCAGGATTACCGGCCGTTGCGCGAAATGCTGGAATCAGACTCGCCAAAGGAGAATTGATTGCGTTCCTGGACTCAGATGACCAGTGGCTTCCCAATAAGCTCTCCCAACAACTCGCAGTATTTCACAAACATCCCACGGTAGGATTAGTCTGCTCAAACGCCTTCGTTGTTCGCCACCATGAAGAAAAGCCCAGCCAACCCTACCTAAAGGATGAGCAAGGACAGAGCGGGCTGGTCTTGCCGGCCTTGCTGGAGGATAATTTTGTCATTACATCAACGGCAATGGTCCGACGCTCGACACTTGAACACGTAGGCTTATTTTGTGAAAACCGCAATCTACAGGCAGTTGAGGATTACGACCTTTGGCTGAGAGTGGCCACGCAGTCAGAGGTTGTGTATCTGGAGGCGCTTCTTGCCGTATACCGCGATATCCCCTCCGTCAGTATTCGTGGAGCAATTCCTGTCGCACAACACTGGCATTCACGATTAAAGGTGATCAACCGTCTACGTCGCTTCCTACGGCGCAGAACAAGTACTCAGGTAGTTCCTGAAAACATGTTACAGCACCAGGAGACGATGCTTCGCAAGGCATACACGAAAGCGCTCTTGTCAGACCATCGATATCTGGCAACCCTCCCACATGTCACGGCCCTCTGTGCACATGATCCATTGGCAATGGGGAAGGCTGCGCTAAGAAGGATTCGCAAGAATAGCCAGCAGCTCTTTGTAGGCAGAAACGAACGTTCACAGGCCCTAAACACAGCGTCTTATCCCGACAAGCGCCTCAAGCTCCATCTTGGATGTGGCGAGACCTACTTTCCTGGGTACATCAACGTAGATTTCCCTCCGAGTCGACACTCCGTTCAACAGCACTCAAAAGCTGACATCTTTGCTGACTTGTCACAGCTTCACTACCCTTCCGGAACAGTGGACGAAATTCGACTCCACCATGTCTTTGAACATTTTGAGAGACCCGTCGCGTTGCGATTGTTGATTGACTGGTATGGCTGGCTCAAAGAGGGGGGGCAACTCATAATTGAGACCCCAGACTTCCATCGTTGTGTTCGGGAGTATCTCCGTAGTCAGGCACTTGGTGACCAACTCAGGATCCTGCGCCATCTGTTTGGATCGCATGAAGCTACTTGGGCAGTCCATTATGATGGCTGGTATCGAGAGCGGTTCACTAAGGTCCTGACCGCCTTGGGATACCAAGATCTTGAATTCACAACCGGAGAATGGCAGGGAACATATAACATCACGGTCATTGGCACAAAGAGGAGTCCTGTTGTCTCGAAAGCAAATCAGATTGACCGAGTGAGGGACATTTTGAGACTGAGTCTGGTGGATGACTCCCCAACTGAAACGCGGATGCTGCAGACATGGATGGAGCAGTTCGAAGCAACAGGCGTTCGTACAGATGCTGCCTAACGGCAGAACCACTCCTCAAGTGCATGGCCAATCCAACAGAGACGCCAGCCGGACCACTTCGATGGCTAGGGAGTTAACATTGTGAAAATCCTGTTCTGCTGCGAATTCTACGCGCCCAGCATCGGTGGCATTCAAGAGGTCATGCAACAGGTTGCCGAACGGCTGGTATCCCGTGGACACGATGTAACAGTTGCCACCTCACAGCTTCAGGCCCGCACATTTACGGAACTCAATGGAGTGCGCGTGGTGGGCTTTGATGTATCCGGCAACTTCGTGAAGGGTTTGGATGGCGAGGTGACACAGTACCGGACTTTTGTATCCGCAGGCGACTTTGACGTTGTCTTGATCAACATGGCCCAACAGTGGACCATTGATGCATTGATCCCTATCCTCCCCAATATACCTTACCGCAAAGTTCTCATCCCCTGTGGGTTTTCCTGCTTCTATGAACCCTCCTATGCGGCCTATTTCCTTCAGATGCCCAACATCTTGCAACAATTTGATCATCTGATCTTTCATGCTTCCGATTATCGAGACATCAGCTTCGCAAAGAAGTGTGGGTTAAAACGGTTCTCCATCATTCCAAACGGGGCGAGTGAAACAGAGTTTGCCGTCGAGAACGACCCTGCATTTCGAAAACGGTGGGGGATCTCGGATCAGGAACGGCTCTTCCTCACCGTAGGTGCCTTTACCGCAGACAAGGGGCATGCGGACTTACTGCGATCCTATCTCACCTGTGACTTTGGAAAACAAGACTCGGTATTGCTCTTGAACGCAAACGTCTACATTGCTGAACCAGAAAAGAGGAATTCCACAGCATCGGAAACTTCATCAGAACTGTTGACCCATCATCACAAATGGGGTACTGCTGAATCTCGTCAGAATGAGGCAACCATTCGGGCCATATTGTCACAGACGTATCATCGTCTGCTCGACTTCATCGGAAGGCATAAACCCGATCACAATCCACCACCGTTTCGCGATGAGATGCAATCCCTCCTGAAACAGCTCAATCAGCCCGGAACCAACAAGAGGGTGGTGGTAACGGATATGCCTCGGCCGGAGCTTGTACAAGCGTACATGAATGCCGATCTCTTTGTCTTTGCCTCACATATCGAGTATTCCCCCCTGGTGCTGTTTGAGGCTGCCGCAGCAGGCACCGCATTTCTTTCCGCTCAAGTCGGCAATGCTCACGAAATTGCAGAATGGACCGGGGCCGGCATGATCGGTCCCTCGTTGATCGATCACAAAGGTTATACCCGAATTGATTCTAAACCATTTGCCGAACTATGGGTCCACCTCTCCAATGATGGAACGACACGCGGTGAGCTTGGGAGAAATGGGAAACGGAATTGGGCTGCTCGATTCACGTGGCAACACATCGCCCAGCAATATGAAAACGTACTCCACCAGGTCTGCGCTGCTCCAGCCGTCGTAGGTGGAGGATCCCCAAGGTGCTAGCAGGAGCTAGTATGCGCATCTTATACGTCGCGATGAAATATGACTACGGCCGTCCCAACCAGGGACCAAGTTTTGAGCACTACAATTTTTACGACTGTCTACTTCAGATGGGGCATGACATCGTGTATTTCGATTTCATGACGTTGATGCAAGAACATGGCCGAACCTGGATGAATACCCGACTGATGGAAGTGGCCAAGACCGAGAAACCGGACCTGATGTTCACCGTACTCTTCACGGACGAGTTTCATGCATCGACTCTACGTAGCGTAACAGAGGACCTCGGAATTGTGACCATCAACTGGTTTTGTGACGACCATTGGCGCTTCGAACGGTACTCCCGCCTCTGGGCGCCATGCTTCCGATGGGTTGTCACGACGGCAGAGAGTGCCCTCCCGAAGTATGCACAGATCGGGTACCATAATGTCATCAAGAGCCAGTGGGCTTGCAACACCTTTCTGTATCGCCGGATGAGTCTTCCACCAGAGTACGATGTCACGTTTATTGGACAACCCTATGGGCAACGACGAAAGGTAATCGAACAATTGAGAGATGCAGGTATCAACGTCAGAACTTGGGGGCAGGGGTGGGACTCTGGAAGAGCCTCTCAAGATGAGATGATTAGGATCTTCAACACAAGCCGTATCAACCTCAATCTCACTGCTGCATACGGCGCGAACTCTCATGACGATCCAGAAGCCCCTTCGGCCAAGACACATTCTCTTTGGCGACTGCTCGAGTATATTCCCTTCACCACTGCCAGGAAGGGGAGTACGACCGGGTGCACACAGATCTCTCCAAAACCTGAACTCGCTCAACCTACAGTACCAGAGCCAGCTGGGCCTGCAGGAAATACCACCGAGCAAATCAAGGGGCGCAACTTCGAAGTTCCCGGCACTGGTGGGTTTCTCCTGACGGAGAATGCGGCACATCTCGAAGACTACTATAAACTCGGCGAGGAAGTGGTCAACTTCTCCTCCACCGAGGAGATGGTCGAGAAAGTCCGCTACTATCTCTCACATGAAGATGAGCGCACAGCCATTGCGGAGGCTGGGTACCAGCGCACGTTGAAAGACCATACCTACCGACAGCGTTTCCAAGAGATCTTTGCGCAAATCGGCCTGGCCGACCTTGCAGCCCCAATTGACGGCGCTCAACGCGTGGTCACCGGACAGACGCAAGAGGTGCGCTAGACAGAGAACTAGTCGAATTCGACTTCAACACGCGACATTGGAAACATGACATATCGATGAAACAACCACTGTGCCTGGCATTCACGGATTTTTGGGAAGGATTTGAGTGTAACCCAACGGGCAAGTCCCATTTCGACAATGTGTTCTATAAAATACTATCAGAACGCTTCGATATCACAATCTCAGACTCTCCCGATTTTTTAATCTATAGCGTCTTTGGCTCCAATCACAAACGTTATACCTGCCCCAAAGTGTTTTACACCGGTGAGAATATCAGACCAAACTTTCGAGAATGTCAGTATGCGGTGACATTTGACTATCTGAATGATGATCGCCATCTACGATTTCCATTATCGGCGGTGACTTTATACGAATGGGGCATTGTCGATGGCTTTGACAAACACATCGATTGTGAACAGGTTAAGCGTGAGAAGATAAAATTTTGCAATTTTCTGTTTTCCAATCCCAAGGCTCGCGAAAGAAATACCTTATTCCAGAAACTCTCGAAGTACAAACGGGTGGACGCTGGAGGCCGAGCACTCAATAATCTTGGCTACTATGTCGACGACAAGATAAAGTTCTTAAGCCAATATAAATTCACCATCGCATTTGAAAACAGTGAATATCCCGGCTACACCACCGAGAAACTGGTCCACCCCAAGTTAGTCCACAGCATTCCCATTTATTGGGGCAACCCCGATGTTCATAAAGACTGGAATACGAAGGCGTTCATCAATGCCTATGAGTTTTCGAACCACAAGCGGCTCATTGAGTACATCATGGCAATTGATCAGAACGATGATCTGTACTTTGCCCTCTTGAAGCAACCACACTTTACCACACCCAAATCATACGATCTTGATCGACACGCCCTCATTTCTTTTTTTGAACGTATTACACGGCCATGACAGCCTATGGGGCATAGCGTGAGTTCTGGACTAATGACTGTCGCGACAACGCTGAATGCGATACTTAAGCGATTCGACATGGTCATTACACGACACAGTCGTTTTGAACGCTTGAGACAACGGCTGAACGCGACCAGTGACACCGATATTGAGTTGCTGATCAAGACTCCCTCCGAGCACACCCCGGATCTGATCAGATATCTCCCCCAGTCCACGGCCCAGAACAGGCAGGACCTATTCGTTCTCTCGCAACTCAATTTTAAGCGAGCTGGTTTTTTTGTGGAATTTGGCGCCACCAACGGCATCGATCATTCCAATACATATTTATTGGAGAAAGAATTTGGTTGGACAGGTATTCTGGCAGAACCGGCACTCTGTTGGCACAGAGCACTAAAACAGAATCGCTCAGTCGCTATTGACACACAATGCGTCTGGAAAGAGTCGAGCCAGACTGTATCATTTTACGAAACTGACACCTCGGATCTCTCTACGATCGACATGTATCGAGATGATGATCTGCACACACACAAGCGTGCACATGGCAAACGGTATGACGTGCCGACCATTTCACTGCAGGATTTACTGATCACACACAATGCCCCGACGCTCGTTGACTATCTGTCGATTGATACTGAAGGAAGCGAGTTTGACATATTGAGCCGTTTTGATTTTGAACGGCACAAGTTTCGGATCATCACGTGTGAGCACAACTTTACCCCAGCCCGAGACAAGATATTCAGCTTACTGTCTCAGAATGGGTACGAGCGCATCCTTGAAGGCGTGTCAAAGCAAGATGACTGGTATGTGTTAGCCAAATGACCGGCTGAGAGGTTACGAACACCCACATAGCGTTGGGAGAGACGATCGTTGGGGAAGACTCGCGCCACCTCTTAGTCCACCTTAGAGGTCGTAAGACTGAGTTCTATAGGTCATCACGTGTCCAACTCACCCAGAATTAGTTGTGTCTTAGCGGTATGTAACGGGGAAACCTATCTTCAGGACTCCATTCGAAGTATCCAGGCTCAGACAGTCCACGACTGGGAGCTGATCGTGGTGGACGATGGGTCAACCGATCGCACGCCACACATTCTCGATCAATTGCGGCGAACAGATGCCCGCATACGGGTCTACCGCCAGTCAAAGCAAGGGCTCGTTGCGTCGTTGAATCAAGGCATCATGGTGGCCAGAGGTGAGTACATTGCACGAATGGATGCCGACGATGTCAGTATGCCGGATCGCTTTGCAAGGCAACTCGAATACCTGGATCGGCATCTCGACATTGGAGTCTGCGGATCATGGATTCAAACATTTGGTGCAGAAACCTCTGAAGTGGTGGAGTATCCCAGCGATGATAGTACCATCCGCTGTCAGTTGCTCTTCTCTTCATCATTAGCCCACCCTGCGACGATGTTTCGGCGAAGTCTGATCTTCACTCATCATCTCTTCTATGATGAGCGGGCCGTGCACGCTGAAGACTATGATTTGTGGGTGCGAGCCTCTCAGCACACCCGTTTCGCCAATGTACCAAGCATCCTGCTGCGATATCGGATCCATCCACAGCAAATTGGTCGACGGTATGAATTGGAAACCGAAGAGTCCGCAAGAGCGATTCGCTCGAGTCAGCTTGCTCGCCTCAGTATCAACCCCTCACCTGAGGAAGCACTTCTGCATCATCATCTGAGTCAATGGCGGTTTGAGTCATCAACGACATTTCTCTCGGCGACTCGTGCATGGTTTGATAAGCTTATACATGCGAATAGACTATGCAAGGTCTACCCGGAGGATGAGCTTGTTATGGTCTTGGGTCGACGATGGAGCGAGGTCTGCGCATCGGCGACTCACAAAGGAGTTCGGACGCTGCTGGAATTTTGGCGGATTCCTCATTTGGCATCCGCAGCGTGGAGCCCCATCCAACAGCTAAAGTTTTTCGTGAAATGTCTCATTCGGAAGGATCCCCACATAAAAGTCATGAGGATGGGTCGTGCCGCAAGTTGAGTCACTCCTGACGAGCGTCGTGCTCTGCACCTACAACCGCTGCGATCTCATGACTGCTGCACTGAGAAGCCTTTGTGAACAGACGCTCGCACCTGCGTCCTATGAGGTCATCGTTGTTGATAACAATTCTACTGATGGAACAAGACAACACGTCGCCGACATCGTTCGACAACACCCGCATGTCCGATATTGCTTTGAAGCACAACAAGGACTCTCTCATAGCCGCAATACCGGGTTTCAAGCGGCTCGAGGCTTGTACGTTGCATACATCGACGACGATTGCACGGTGCCACACGAATGGCTGGACATTGCGCATCAGGTGATTGTGCGTGTAGCCCCTGCAATCTTTGGAGGTCCGTACCGGCCGTTTTATCATTCGTTGAAACCAAGATGGTATCTCGACCGGTATGGAACCTATGATGACGGATCAATCTCAGGTGTGCTTAATGAAGACCACTATCTGTCCGGCACAAACCTCTTCATTCGGCGGTCCCTCCTAGAGCAGCTCGGTGGTTTCAATACGGCAGTCGGGATGACAGGCACCCGATTGGGATATGGCGAAGAAACCTCACTGCAACGGAGAGTTCGACAAGAGCATCCCAATGAGCTGATCTATTATGAGCCACGACTCACGGTGTCCCATTTAGTGAGACCAGAAAAAATGCGGCTGATCTGGTGTGCCAAGCAGATGTTTGTATCAGGACGAGATTGGCAACGTGTGGTGTACGACACGACGACGGAACGGATCCATGCGATTCTCTCTTGCCTTCGTGCCGTACGCGCACTGCTCAAATTGATCAAAGGAGTCCTGCTCGGCTATCTGACGAGAGATCGCCTCCGATATCCCTACATTGAAAACTATCTCTATGAAGTGGTCTTTGTTCATCTCCAAACACTCGGCAGCATATACGAACAAGTCACTCATCGTGCGAAACACTGAAGGCGGCTAACGAAACATGTGTGGAATAGCAGGAGTGATCGCCACAGAACCACTGACGCGAGGTCACCGATCCCGTGTCAGAGCCATGAGTGCCGCTATGGTCCATCGAGGGCCTGACGGGGAAGGCAGTTTTCATGATGGACCGATTGCCTTGACCATGCAACGATTGAGCATCATCGATCTTCATAGAGGACAGCAACCGCTCTTCAATGAGGATGGTTCCCTGGTACTGATCGCCAACGGAGAAATCTACAATTACATTGAACTACGCGATCAGCTTCGATCCCAGGGGCATCGATTCAGGTCCGGTAGTGACTGTGAAGTGATCGTGCATCTCTACGAGCAATATGGCCTGGATTGCGTGCAACACCTGAGAGGCATGTTCGCATTCGCCTTGTGGGATGCCCGTATCCAACGGTTAATGCTGGCACGTGATCGAATGGGGGAGAAGCCGCTTTATCTCCACATCGGACCACGCGAGATCTATTTTGCGTCCGAGCTCAAAGGACTCCTGGCGGCCGGCTGTGTCCCCTTTGCTCTGGATCCGACAGCCGTGAACCTCTACTTTCACTATGGGTATGTGCCGGAACCGATGACGCCAATCCGAGAAGTGTGCAAGCTTCCGGCAGCTCATATTTTTACAATAGACGCTCGCAGCTGGGAACAGAAGCAGTGGTGCTACTGGCGCATGGAGGATGTTCCCGCACGTACCGGGAACCCCAGTGAAGCCATCCAACATGAATTGGAGACGATCAGTTCACTCATCGTCCGTTCAGACGTTCCAATCGGAATCGCCCTGAGCGGTGGGCTCGATTCGAGTGCCATTGCGTCGATGACCGCTCACCGATATCCCGGCGTGATGCAGGCCTTCACCGTCGGGTATCGGGAAGAGAGTCCATTCGATGAACGAGACGACGCCAAGGCGCTTGCTAAACATCTCAACATGCCCATTCATGAGATTCAGTTATGTACCGACGATGTCGCATCGTTCTTTCCTGAGTTGATGTATTGGCTTGATGATCCGATCGCAGACATTTCGGCAGTCGGCTACTATTCGGTCATGAAGGCGGCCAAAGCTCACGGAGTATCCGTGATGCTGCAAGGGCATGGAGGCGACGAACTCTTTTGGGGGTATCCCTGGGTACGTGATGCGGTAACAGAGACGACGCGAAAGTTGAAGGGCCACATGTCCGGCTCCTTCAACTTCCAGGAGTATTTGAGGCTGACGACGCCTGCCTATTGGTCGTTATGGGGGATGAAAGAATGGCTAACATCCGGAGCGGGGTTACGCCCTTCATGGAGAGCCTATACCCGAGACCGGTCCAGCCCAAAGGAACAGGTCGTGTTCTATGACCTGACGCCAGACTTTCAACTGGCCCGCAAGGGAGTCCGAAATCTGTATACCAAGACGTTTCTTGAACAGTTACAAGAAACAACGGTATACGATATTTTCAACATCCCGCTTCCTTGGCCGGCGATCGACGTTGTCCTCACCCGACTGATTTGCCAAACATACTTGCAAGAGAATGGCATTGCCCAGGGAGATCGGCTCAGTATGGCCTCGTCTGTCGAACTACGGCTTCCGCTGGTTGACTTCCGACTCGTGGAGACCGTCATCGGATTGCGCAAGGCTTCGTCTGATCACTCGCTGCCACCGAAGACTTGGCTCCGTCAGGCATTGAGCAGCATGGTGCCTGAATGGGTGCTGAATCGTCCCAAACGAGGGTTTACTCCTCCCATGCAAGAATGGCATAAGGCCATCTTTGCTGCTCACGGGACGACACTGAACGACGGATTTCTGGTTGAAGCCGGCGTGCTAACGTCTCCGAGTGCCCGAGAACTTTCTAAAGGTCCCTATCCAGCGGGAGCCGGAGCTCCGCTTTCATTCAAAGCCCTCACGCTTGAACTGTGGAGCAGAAAGCTTGCTGCACTGACACCACACACGCAACGGTCCGGCTCATGCACGCAGCTCGAACAAGGGCAGGCAGCCTAGCCTGCAAGATACCAGCATTGTGAGAAACCTACGGTATTGATCCAAGAGGACGTCACGCCATGGCCCCTGCGCCGATTGCTTTGTTTGCCTACAATCGACCCACACACCTTGCTCGAACACTCCAAGCATTACGTGACAATCCGTTAGCGCACATGAGCAGGCTCCATATCTATAGCGATGGCCCGAAGACGTCACGTGACGCACCCGCGGTTGCTCAGGTCCGACACATGATCAGGGCAACCGACGGGTTTGCGGAAGTTACCATTCATGAGCAGACGGCCAATATTGGGTTGGCACGTTCGATCATCGCGGGCGTCACAGAGTTATCTGAGCGATACGGGTCCGTCATCGTTCTCGAAGACGATCTCGTCGTCGCATCTGGATTTCTGACCTTTATGAATCAGGCGCTTGAGCACTATGAACAGGCCTCACGAGTCATGGCGATATCAGGGTACCTCTTCCCCGTTGAGCACCCTGAGCATCTGGCCTCAACATTCTTTTTTTCTGTTCCGGCCAGTTGGGGATGGGGCACTTGGCAGCGAGCCTGGAAACAATTCGAGCCTGACTCGACTGCACTCCTGGCTGGGTTGAGCGCGAAAGTCGACCAAGACCGCTTCGATGTTGACGGAGCCTATCCCTATTTCACACAACTTAAGCTCCAGGCTGCTGGGAAACTGGACGTGTGGGGGGTTCGATGGTATGCCACCATGTTCGCTGCACAAGGACTCTGCATCTACCCCAGTCAGTCTCTGGTGCAAAATATTGGGATAGACGGCAGCGGAATGCATTGCACTGCATCATCGAGGTTTGACGTTTGCCTGAGCGATTCTGAAACCTGGCACTTTTCGGATGAGATCGAGGAATCAATCGTGGCACGGAACGAAATCCGTTCGTTTTTTATTCGCTTAGTCGATCACCCTCAGGGAGGCAGGATAGCTGAATTGACTTCGCGACTCCGTATGGTGGCGGGTAGAATGAAAGGAGCAATATCTGCTGTCCGAAAGCAGAACGAATAGAAAGGCCAATGGTTCGATCATGCCGACGCGTGGTTGGTTGAAACAGGAATTCAGTTACGGTTACGACAGCGGCGATGTGCTGTCCTGGATACCGGGAAGGATTCGGTTTTCCGAGGAACGGAGAAGCGGGGGATCATACCGACGAATCTTCAACAACGCGGTCCGGCCCTATCTCCATCCGAGCTCGAAGGTATTGGAACTGGGACCAGGCAAAGGGTCCTGGTCTCGCGCGATTCTCACGTGTATTCCTGATGGCGAATTGCACACGGTTGACTTCCAAGATGTCACCCGATGGTTGAGTCCTGATGCGTATACGGGAAGGCTGACCTGCCACCACGTTCAGGACAACAGCTTCCGGAAGTTACCTGGCGCATACTTCGACCTCTTCTGGTCGTTCGGGGTGCTCTGCCATAACGAATCGGCTTCTATCCTGGAAATCCTTCAATCAGCTCGTCGCACAATGAAACGAGGCGGAGTCTCAATCCATCAGTATGGAGACTGGATCAAACTGGAGCAGTTCGGCTGGAATCGTGGAGGTGTCCCCCAGACGTTCAAAACACAGCGCGACGAGAATATTTGGTGGCCACGCAATGATCAACAAGCCATGACAAAGCTTGCACTTGAAGCTGGGTGGGATGTGCTCTGCGCCGACTTGAACCTGCTCCAGCGGGATTCCCTCATCTTCCTGCGCAACCCATAGTCATCGTCCTCTCTCATTGATGAGGTCACTGTGCTGGACAGACTGGTTGGCCCTCTCCGTGCTCTCGTCGGGCAGTGGGGTTTGACCAACCGACACATGGTGAACCACGAACCCTGTCCCGCACTGCAATGCACGCAGCATGGGGACAACGAAACGGTGCAATTCGTTCAGCCCTATACCATGACATCCCCTGAACGGATTTACGCGCTCTGCTCAGCTGTCCACTATGTCGAACAGGCGCGAATCCAAGGGGCGGTGGTCGAATGCGGGGTCTGGCGTGGGGGAAGCATGATGGCGGTCGCGCGAACGCTCATCAACTGTGGAAGAACGGATCGCGCCCTGTATCTATTCGACACCTTTGAGGGCATGACCAAACCTGGACCGCTTGATATCTCTCTGAACGGGGATTCCGCAGAGAACCTTCTGAAGCGATCGGCAAGAACGGAAGAAGACGCACTCTGGTGCTATGCGCCGATTGAACGAGTAGTGGAGTCCCTCGCGCTGACACAGTACCCCACATCACATCTCCATCTTGTTCCCGGACCGGTTGAACGGACACTGGCTGTCTCAGCTCCTGAGCCAATCGCCCTCTTGCGGTTAGACACGGACTGGTATGCATCGACCAAGCATGAATTGGAGGTGCTCTTTCCTAAACTCTCTCCAGGTGGAGTGTTGATTATCGACGATTATGGTCACTGGGAGGGTGCCCGTCGAGCCGTCGACGAGTATCTGCAGCAACACCAGATCATGATGAAGCTCCATGCAATCGACTATACGGGTCGAATCGGAGTAAAGACACGTTGAGTACAAAATGGCTTGGCTCCATACCACCGGTACTGGTCAATATCGGCTGCGGTATAGTCTGGCATCCGGAGTGGGTCAATCTGGACATGCGTCCTGTGAGTGCTGAGGTTCGAGCCTGGAATGCGGATGACGGACTTCCCTTCAAAGACAGGTCCGTTGATGGGTGCTATGCCTCCCATCTTCTTGAGCATCTTCCGCAAGACGGTGCTCGAAGATTGCTCCTGGAGTGTCTTCGGGTGCTTCGCTCAGGTGGTGTACTTCGGTTGGCCGTTCCAGACCTTGAAGTAATTGCGAAGGAATACCTCCACGTATTGGGCCGAGCGCAGACGGGAGATCCGGCTGCGATGAAACAGTATGAATGGATCACCCTTGAGCTACTGGACCAGCTCGTGCGTGTGGAGTCCGGTGGTGAGATGGGACGATACCTCCGAAACCAGGCGTCGCAAAATGCAGACTATGTCACAGCACGAATCGGATCTGAAGCCACTCCCTATTTCCGGCAGGAGGTCCAGAACCAAGGCAAGTCACTCGAACCGCACCACCATTCATGGAATCACTCAAGCCGACAACGGCTCCAACTCACAGTTACAGCCCTTCAAGAACGGATCGTGACAGGAATCTGCAGCCTTCTGCTTGGGCGGCGTGGCCGATCGGCTGTTCAGCAGGGATTATTCAGGGCCTCTGGTGAATGTCATCGGTGGATGTACGACCACTTCTCACTCAAGCAATTACTTGAACAGTGCGGATTTTCTGACGTGCGCCGCTGCACGGCATTTGAAAGCATGATGGACAGATTCGATTCGTATCACTTGGATGTGGTGAACGGGGAAGTGCGCAAACCGGATTCACTCTTTATGGAAGCGGTCAAGCCCTGACCTGCAGACGTGATGAGTGAGAACTCTACTGTTCCCGGCTTGGAACGGATCAATCATGAAGCGGTTCCTTCAACGACTCTTTCGACATTTTGGCCTGGAAGTTCGCCAACGCAGGGGAAAGTGTCTGACTCATCTCGGGCCGAATCGAGATTCCCTCGAAGGTGTCCTGAGACAGATCAGTGAGGCGGGATGGTATCCGGCTACGGTGATTGACGTCGGCGCTGCGATGGGGCTGTTTACCCGTACCTGCCATTCAGTATTTCCAACGTCCAGCTATCTCCTCATTGAACCGCTACAGGAATACCTGCCGTCACTGCGACAGGTTGTGAAAGACATTCCACGGGCACGCTTTGAGCATGCCGTTGCCGCAGCTGGTGATGGCCCAACCATGCTCAATGTACACCAGGACCTCCTTGGATCCTCTCTGTACCAGGAAACTGAAGAGGGATCGGATGTCAACGGCGCACCACGACAGGTACAGGCGATCAAGCTGGATCAATGGGTCAAAGCGCAGGGCGGGATACCGCCGTATCTCGTGAAGATCGACGTACAAGGAGCTGAACTCGAAGTTCTCGAGGGGGGACAGGCGACACTGGCGGAGGCAGATGTTGTGCTTCTGGAAGTCTCTCTCTTCCAGTTTTTTCAACATGGGCCAGTCTTCCATGATGTGCTGGACTATATGCGGGCAAGGGGGTTTGTTCCGTATGATTTCCTGGGGCATCAATATCGGCCCATCGATGATGCGCTGTCACAGGTTGATGTCGTATTTGTGAAAGAAAACGGGAGGCTCCGACAAATCCACTCATATG
>CABVSA010000019.1:43521-48046 GCA_902500805.1 uncultured Nitrospira sp.
GTTGATGTCGTATTTGTGAAAGAAAACGGGAGGCTCCGACAAATCCACTCATATGCCACTCCTGAGCAACGGAAGCAGCAGAATCAGCAATTCCGATCCACCATCTTGAGCGGTTTGTCGAAGTAACGCTCGTGCAGACTTCACCGTTAACAATATCGATTGTCACGCCATCCTATAACCAGGTCACGTTTCTCCACGAAACGATCGACTCCGTCTTGTCACAGCGAGACCCCCATCTCGAGTATGTCATCATCGACGGGGGGTCAACCGATGGCAGCGTCGATGTGATCAAACAGTACGCCGGCTCGCTGACATACTGGATCAGTGAACCAGATCGTGGACACTATGACGCTGTCAATAAAGGCTTCTCCCATACAACGGGAGACATTATGGCCTGGATCAACAGCGACGATAAATACACGCCATCGGCTCTTTCAGTCGTACGAGACGTCTTCACACAGTTCCCTGAAATACAATGGCTGACGACTATACAGCCACTGGGTTGGGATGCGATAGGGCAGGCGACATCCATCAATTTCAGTGGAGGATTCAATCGCACTTCATTCTTGAAAGGGGGCAATCTGCCCACGAAGGGCTCATTTCAGCGTCGCTTCATTCAACAGGAATCAACGTTCTGGCGACGCGCATTGTGGGAACAGGCCGGCGGACGGCTGGACACCACCCTTCACCTGGCAGCCGACTTTGAACTATGGGCGAGGTTTTACCAGCATAGTGACCTCTATGGGGTCTTGGCCCCATTGGGCGGCTTTCGATCTCATGGGAATCAACGGTCGGTCTTACACGCGAACCAATACCTATCCGAAGCCGAAATGGTGCTGAGACGACATGGAGGCGGACCTTGTCCATGGCCTGAAGCCCTTCTGCGCGGGGTCGTATGGAAACTCTGTCGACATCTGTCATTGAAACCGATGCCGCCATGGGTGCGGAAGATCGCACAAGGGTCAGGGCTTAGCTTTCCAAGCCACGCGGTGGTGAGGAACGGCACAGAATGGAGAATTGTTTCTGGATTCGTGGTGTAGCCGTGTAATCTAGCTGAATGCGGATACTCCAAGTGAGCACGTACGATCAGGGAGGCGGAGCCGAATCCATTGCGTGGCGGCTCTCTGAACACTATCGGCGCCGAGGTCATGACTCCGCCATGGTGGTCGGTGAAAAAGTCGGCGACGACCCTCACGTCATCCCTCTCTCTCAGGCTTCCGCTCATCATGAAAGCCATTCCTCGATTGCCCGTTTTAGCCGAACACTGTCCTCGTATGAAGGCCGTCTTCGTGGAATCTGGCGGATGCGTCGCTGGCTCGAAGCCTATGTGGCGCATCCAGATAATTGGTGGGAGACCTGTCTCGGGAGAGACCACTTCAACTTCCCTGAGACCTGGCGACTCCTTGAACTCTCGCCTGCGGACCCGGACATCCTTCATTGCCATAACCTGCACGGCGGTTGGCTCTCACGTGGCGGCTACTTCGATTTGAGGGCGTTGCCAGAACTCTGCCGCACTATTCCGACCATCATCACGTTGCACGATACCTGGATGTTGAGCGGACATTGTGCCTATACCCTTGGCTGTGAACGGTGGAAAACAGGATGTGGCCATTGCCCGGACCTTTCAATCTATCCAGCCATCTCACGAGATGGCACGGCTGAGAACTGGCAGCGTAAGCGGGACATCTATGCGGCCTGCCGTCTCTATGTTTCAACCCCCTCACGGTGGCTGTTGCATCAAGTCGAACACTCCATACTGGCACCTGCCATCATTCAAGGCAGAGTCATTCCAAACGGAGTGGATCTGTCTCACTTTTGTCCCGGCTCACAACGGGCGGCACGGACGGCACGGGGTCTTCCACAGGATGCGGCAATCCTCCTCTTTGTCGCCAATCAGGCCAAAAGCAACATGTTCAAAGACTACCGAACTGTCGAACGGTGTGCCATCACAACAGCAGCCCGCTACCAACATCGCAAAGTCCTCTTACTGGTCTTAGGAGAGCAAGGGGAACCGCTCGTCTTTGAGAACGGTGAGGTTCAGTTTGTTGCCTTTGAGAAAGATGCCAACATTCTCGCGCAGTATTACCAAGCGGCAGATGTCTATGTCCATGCCGCCAAGTCCGATACGTTTCCCAATACCGTGCTTGAAGCACTGGCCTGCGGCCTTCCGGTTGTCGCGACCGCAGTCGACGGCATTCCTGAACAGATCGAAGAGAGTCGGTCCGGCTATTTAGTTCAGGCCGGAGATGCCGACACCATGGCCAGTCGCGTGATCCAACTGCTTTCGAGCGAGGGGTTGCGAACCTCAATGGGGACAACCGCCGCAGACATCGCATCTCGTTCGTTCGGAATTCAGCGGCAAGTTCAAGCGTATTTGGATTGGTATGCGCAAATTCTCGACTCATCACAACTAGCCGGTCGAAGCGCTCATGCCTGCTAAGGTCATGTTAGTGGCTATTGGGCTCGGAGTAGGGGGAACGGAAACTCATATTCTCGAGTTGGCTTCCAGACTGGATCGTTCACGATTTACGGTGACGGTCTGCGCCCTGAAATCCGGCGGGACGATGGCGCAAGAACTCGAAAAGAGGGGAGTCAGGGTTTTGTCATTAGATGGTACCGGAAAACTCGATGCCCGTGTCATCGTCAGACTATTCAAGCTCCTCCGAGCCGAGCAACCGGATGTCGTACAGGCATTTCTCTTCTGGGCGAATGTCGCTGCCCGTGCGTGTGGACGCATTTTGCGGGCATTTCCGGTTATTTCGTCCTATCATGACGAAGTCGTCAGTGAAGGATGGCTGGTGCGCTTGGTGGATCGGCTCACGCTAACTTGGACAGACCGCATCGTCTGCTGCTCCGGCGCAGTCGGTCGCTCGGTCGTCTCTCGAATTGGTGGAAAGATCGAACATTTTACATTTATCCCCTTTGGTGTGGACATCGATCAATTTGAGCCTGCCGCAGCGGCGACAAGGCGTGAACTTGGACTGCGAGATGGCCAGAAAGTGATCGGAACCGTCTGTCGTCTCGTCGAGCCTAAGAAGGGTCTTAGGATTCTCCTGCAAGCAATGGCGGTGTTGGCCAAACGGTATGGGCAACCGCCTTGCCAATTGCTGCTTGTCGGAGATGGGCCATCACGTCACGAGTTGGAATTGCTGCGTGAGCAATTGGGCCTTTCTTCTTGGGTCGTGTTCGCGGGATCCAGACGGGATATTCCTCGCGTACTGCATGCAGTAGACGCCTTCGTGCTTCCCTCGCTGTATGAAGGGTTCGGCATCGCGATTCTTGAAGCTATGGCGGCAGGAAAACCGGTGATCGCCACCTCCGTGGGAGGGATCCCTGAGTTTGTCCTCTCTGGAGAAACCGGGCTCCTCGTTGAGCCAGGAAATGTTGAAGCGTTGGCTGATGCGATTGACCGGCTCTTGAGTCATCCACAGCAGGCACGGACCATGGGCGCCAAGGGAAGAATTCGCGCAGGAGAGCGCTATCACATCTCGACGGTCGTACGACAACATGAGCAGGTCTATACGGCTTGCCTTACTCAGGCCTCGTGCGGCGGTGCCTAATCGCTCATTCTCAATAGTATGCGTCCATCATAATGTCTTGAAAGTCACTTCATGTACTTGTTGAGCTTAACATTCCTGGTCGCGCTCTTCCTGTCATTGTACGGCGTGCCCATCGCACGACAGGCCGCGTTGAAATACGGCATTGTCGATGCCCCAGACGGACGTCTCAAACATCAACAGGAACCGGTCCCGTACTTCGGAGGACTCGCGATCTACCTGGCCTTCTTGATGAGTCTCGCCTTCACGTTTGAATTCAGGCAGGACGTCCTGGGGATCATTCTCGGCGCAACCATCGTGGTCATGCTGGGACTCATTGATGATTTTGGCGTGCTCTCACCCACCACGAAACTGATCGGCCAACTCCTCGCCGTCTTTGTCCTGATCAAAAGCGGCATTCAAATCCAAATCGCAGCACTGCCGGAATGGCTTGACCTCGCGTTGACCGTCTTATGGATGGTGGGTCTCATTAATGCCTTCAATCTCTTGGATATTATGGACGGCCTCTCCGCCGGAGTCGGAGCGATCAGCGCCGCCTGTTTACTCCTGGCGGCCTTGCTCCAAGGCGATCAGGTCATCGCCTTCATGCTGGCGGCCCTGATCGGAAGCCTCGTCGGGTTTCTGAAATACAATTGGCAGCCGGCTCGGATCTACATGGGTGATACTGGAGCCATGTTCATCGGTCTCTTGCTGGGTGCCATGGCGATGATCGGACAGTTCCCAAGCACACACCCCCTTTCGCTACTCACCCCTGTCTTTATTTTGGGAATTCCGATCTTCGATACCCTCTTCGTCATGTATATCCGGTATCAACGAGGCCTCCCGATATTCCTGGGCAGCCCGGACCACATTGCCATTCGACTCCGGCATTGGGGGATGTCCACCAGAGCGATCGTGCTTGTCAGCTATGTTGCCACTGCGGTGGTTGGATCTATCGGTCTCATGCTCATGATGGTTTCGCATGAGAT
>CABVSA010000019.1:48146-52408 GCA_902500805.1 uncultured Nitrospira sp.
GTCGGTGGACTGTGCCGATCCTATCGCAAGGACGGATTTACCTTCGACTACACGGGACACTTGTTGCATTTCCGTCAGCCACAGATCAAGGCACTCGTGGAACAATTGCTCACGGATAAACTCCAGAAACACCATCGCAAGTCGTTTATTTACTCACACCGAACCTATACCGAATATCCCTTTCAAGTGAATATCCACGGCCTTCCGCCTGAAGTCGTGCGGGAATGCGTGATGGGGTTCATCACCACACTGCTACAACCAGCCCCTGCGCGTGACCCAAAAGATCTTGGCTTCAAACAGTGGATCTTGCAGAACCTCGGAGAAGGAATGGCCAAGCACTTTATGGTTCCATTCAACGAAAAGCTGTGGAAAGTGTCACTGGACGAGCTCACATCCGATTGGGTGTCCTGGCTGGTGCCGAAGCCCGAGCTGAAGGACGTGATCAATGGGGCGTTGGGTATCAAGGACAAGGCATTCGGCTACAATCCATCGTTCCTCTATCCTGCATCCAGCGGGATCAGCATCCTGCCGGAGTCCTTCCTGCCTGGCATTACCAATGTCACAGCCAATATTGAACTCCTTGAGGTAGATACGAAACGTCGGCGGGCATGCTTTCATAATCGGCTCAGCGGCACGACGCGAACGGAACACTACGAGGCGCTCGTCTCGACGATTCCGGTTCCTGAACTTGTGCGCAGGTGCCTCGATATGCCCCTGTATCTCAAAGAAGCCGCTGAGGAACTGCGGTGGGTATCGGTCTACAATCTCAATATGGCCGTGGCACGAGAGCAGGTGTCGGACAAACATTGGCTCTATTTCCCCGAACCCGAATTTCCTTTTTATCGCGTCGGATTTCCCATGAATTTCTCCCCGTCGTTGGGACAACCTGGCTGTAGCTCGATGTATGTTGAGATCTCGCATCGACCGATGGAGCATCAATCGGCTGACCAGCTTGCCACCCAGGCCAGGGCCGGACTAGAGCGGGCGGGTATCCTACAGCGCGGTGACGAGATCGTCGTCTCCGACGTGAAGGATTTGCACTACGCCTATGTCTACTTCGATCGTCATCGCGCGACCGCCATTCCTGCCATCCTTTCCGAGCTCGAGCGGCGAGGCATCTATTCCATCGGGCGGTATGGCCGTTGGGAACATACGTCTATGGAAGATGCCATCGGGCAGGGAAAGCAACTGGCGGAACGACTCCGATTGGAACAAGATCACGCCCTTTCTGCATAGTCGCAGGTGTCGTGGACACGATTTGCCATATCATCACCAAGCTTGAACTCGGAGGGGCACAGGAAGTGGCACTCCATGTCGTGTCACATCTCGATCCGACGAGATATCGGGCAGTTTTGATCAGCGGACCCGGGGGACTGCTCACGGAGGAAGCCCAGCGTTCACCTCACGTCAAGGTGAATATTGTTCCTGCATTAGGCAGGACAATTCATCCGTTCGCAGATCTCGTCGCTTTCGTTCAGTTAACCAAACTCCTTCGCCGGATTCGCCCATCCATCGTCCATACGCACAGTTCAAAAGCAGGCATTCTTGGTCGATGGGCGGCATGGTTCGCCGACGTTCCGGTCATCGTTCACACGATCCACGGATATGGCATCACACCCGTACAGCCTCGCTGGTTGAGGCACCTCTTGCTCATGGTGGAACGGATCACGGGCTGGATCACCACCCAGTGGATTGCCGTCTCACAGGCAGATATCGAGAAGGGACGGGCCTGGCGTCTGTTCAGAAACAACGTCTTGTTGGTACGACCGGGCATTGATCCAAGACCATTTCAGGAAGGGCTGGTGGGCGCAGACCGTGAACGGCTGAGGAGGGAACTGGGCGCAGAGCCAGGAACACGTCTCATTGGAACCGTAGCATGTCTCAAACCACAAAAAGCTCCGGAGGATTTTATCGAGGTGGCAAAGCTGGTCACCCAATCACTACCAAACATCCGGTTCGTCCTCGTCGGAGACGGCAAATTACGCGCAAAGATCGAATCGATGATCGTACGGCATCACCTTCGCGATTGTGTGCACTTAACCGGGTGGAGACGTGACATTCCGGCGGTGATGCACGCGTTCGATATATTTATCTTAACATCTCATTGGGAAGGACTACCTCGAGTCTTACTTGAAGCACGAGTCGTAGGTCTGCCCATCATCGCCACAAACGTCGGAGGGGCTGATGAAGTCGTGGTAGGGGCGGCGATCGGAGAACTCTGTCAAGCAGGCGACATCAACGGATTGGCCAACGCAATCGTCCGCAAGTTGTCAGCTTCCGTGAAACCGTCGGATGTTCCCACAGCAGACCCCTCTCTGCTCCCGCGCGAGTTTCACATCAGTGAAACGGTTCTGCAATACGAACAAGTATATGATCGTTTACTGAATCCCGATCATGATGGAATGATTCACAGACTAGCCGCCTGAGCACAATTCAGCGAACACCAACTTGAATGGACACCTCCTCACGCACGTCACGTCTCGACGCCATTGAATCATGACGTTTGTCCCATTTGAGATCCTTCATAATCTGCTTCTTGGATTAAACCCAATTTCCCAATTGATCCAGCGATACCACCTGACAGGAGTCAACTCGGATTCAGGAAAGGTAGACGAAGTGTTTAAGATGTATAGCCGATTTGATCCGCCTCTTGGAAAGGAGGTATTGGAGATTGGGCCGGGACAGACCTTGGAGGTCTTGGAAAGAGCACTCACGGCAGGGGCGGCCAATTGTACGGCTGTGGATGTGTTGAGGTATGTTCCTGAGATGCTGGCGAAGAGAAAACGGATTCGTTATATCATCTATGATGGCCGGCGGCTCCCATTCGATTCTTGCCGATTCGATTGTATCTGGTCCCATACCGCTTTTGAGCATGTGCGCAACCCAGCTATGAGCGTCGCAGAATGCTTTCGGGTACTACGCACCGGTGGGCACCTTGTTGTGCTGATTGATCTTGGTGACCATTCATACTACGGGTTTCAACCCCCACAACCACTGAAGCTATTCGATTGCCTCCGCTATCCTGAGTGGCTCTGGAATCTGATGAAGTCGAACCGCAGCTCTTACACCAATAGGCTGAGAAAATCAGACTGGATAAGACTATTTACTGGGGCGGGATTCGTGATTGAACACCAAGAATCCACGGTGAGCCATGTCATTGCCCAAGCGCTTCCTTCACTTCCATACTTACACCGGTATTCACATGAGGACGCCATAACCAGTGTCATGACACTCTGGCTCAAAAAACCACAAGTTTGAGCCTTCCCCGGTGCTCAACTCGTCACTGCACCTTCAGAGGCAGATGACACATGTCTGGCATATTTCCCCATCACACCAGAGGTGTACCGAGGAGTCGGTTGCTTGACTTTCTTCAAGCGAGTCGCAATCTCCTTGTTCGAGAGCTTCACATCAAGGCGGCGCTTGGGAATATCGAAGGTGATGATGTCGCCATTTTTGACCGCCGCAATGGGTCCGCCCTTCACCGCCTCGGGCGCTACATGACCGGCCATGAGTCCATGCGTGGCACCGGAAAAACGGCCATCGGTGAGCAAGGCAACAGAATCACCCAGCCCTGCGCCGACGATTGCCGCCGTCACACCGAGCATCTCGCGCATCCCGGGACCACCTGAGGGGCCTTCGTATCGAATGACGACGACGTCACCGGCCTTGATTTGCCCGGCGTTGACCGCCACGAAGGCATCTTCTTCCTGATCGTAGACCCTCGCCGGTCCTTGAAACTTCGTCATCGAATGGCCGGCCACCTTGACCACACAGCCCTCCGGCGCCAAGTTTCCTTTCAAGATGACAAGGCCGCCGGTTGGCTTGATCGGATGGGTGAGGGGACGCAAGACTTGCTGCCCGGATGCTTCACGAGCCTGCGAGGCCTCTTCACCGATCGTCCGACCGGTGACGGTCGGCTGATTCCCATGGAGCAACCCGCCATCGAGTAATCGCTTGGCAACCAAGGTCGTACCCCCAGCCGCATAGAGATCCGCCGCGGCAAAGCGACCGCCAGGTTTCAGATCAGCTAAGAGGGGAACCTTGCGGTTAATCCGGTCGAAGTCGTCGATGCTCAGCTTGATTCCGGCTTCACGGGCGATCGCGAGAAGATGCAGCACGGCATTCGTGGAGCCACCGGTCGTGGCGACCGCGGCAATGGCATTCTCCAACGACTTGCGAGTAATCAGTTGGCGAGGACGAAGGTCCTGCTTCACCAGCTCCATCACCATCTTGCCGCACTCAAACGCCACGTCATCCTTCCG
>CABVSA010000020.1 GCA_902500805.1 uncultured Nitrospira sp.
GAGATATGACTAAGACGATCCACAGTTTCAAGAGTGTGTGGGATGCCTTGGCCGACACACCTGAACAGGCGGCGAATTTGCGTGCGCGATCTGGACTCATGCGGCAAATCACCGAGGCCATTGAGGAGAACAGGTGGACTCAGATGGAAGCGGGCGCTCAATGCGGAGTCACGCAGCCGCGGATCAATGATCTGCTCCGCGGGCGGATCTCGCGCTTTTCATTAGATGCGCTGGTGAACATGGCCGCAGCGCTTGGGCGCCCGGTCCGAATCGAATTAGAACATCCCAAGCACAGGCGGCTCACCAGGGTGCGTCGTTCTGCATAATCGTCAGGGAATCGAGCGCGGCTGTTTTGAGCGGAGCGGGAATTCCCGGGTCAATTACCACCATTTTCCCTGCAAACTCCTCCAGATCAATGTCCAATCCACCTTCTTTCCTTGAGATGGGTGGGTTGAGTTCGCCCGTAATGAACCGCGCTTCTAGCCCGTGGGCACGCTTCAGTCGAACAAGGCACAAACAGATGTGTCCGATAACGCCGTTTCGATTGGCCCGATCGGCTTTAACGACTCGTTTACCGAACTCAGCAGTGAATGATAGTCAAGCTCGTCGAGTTCGATGACGCCTTGTGACAGCAACCCATGCTTCACCGCATTGTACCGGGTTGAAAGGGTATTGACAGGGCCTGTCGATGCCTTTGCATTGGTCTGGTTTGCCTCCAATTTCGCCTTTGATAGGTGGGTGCCCATTCCTTCGCACCTTCCGTCGAATTAGTATTGCCTCAGAGACGAAGTAGCAATCCCGTGAGCAATAGAGTTCGCCTCTTTATGGTCTCAATCGCGCCACCAGTCAAGGACCTATGTATGTGTTGGACGGTGCTCCCAGTCAGCGTGCTGCCATCTACATCCATTGTTGCTTTGTCGTAGCCTGTCCAGTTACTCTCTGGCTCCATGCCTTCCCCACCAGGACCAGAATTCACATTAAACGCTGTTCTTAGCGCCATGCGCGATGCTCTCAAATCGCTTAGCCACCAAGGTCAGATTACCTTCCCAGACTTGATGACAACGACATTGAAAGAATTGGCTCGTGTAGGCTTGGCCGTTGAACAAGGTGACAACTTCAGGGAAATCTGGGAACGTCTTAGAGATATTCATCCATTGGCATTCTTGCTCATAGAGGCTCATGCTCAGATTGCGACGATGGGATACATCGTCAATTATCCCAAGACACCACGTCCGCCCGATCCAAATTGGTTCCGAGTAACCGAAAGGGGGAAACAGTGGATTTCGTCTGCGGGCCCCGCACTGGAAGATTCCGATGGGTTTCTTGCAGCTCTGAATGAGCGAATCCCGACTTTGGATCCCGTGGTGAGGCAATACATAGTCGAAGCGGTTGTCACCTATAATAGCCAAGTCTGGTTTGCGTCCGCCGTCATGGTTGGCGCGGCGAGTGAAAAGCTAGTGTATATGCTGACCGAATCCCTGCTGCTCGTTACTGGAGGAGACAAGAGCCGATCCCTTAGAAAGGCAAGCAAGGAACGCCACCTTCCTACCATGTTCGAGCAGCTCAACAAGGTTCTGGCAGGTCACATAGAATCGAAAAGTCTTCCGTACGAAATCCATGAGGGAAGCGAGCCGCACCTGATGTCTCTCTTTGAGTCCATACGTGTACAGCGCAACAATGCCGTGCATCCAAGTGTGGGTGAAGTTACGCCTGCTACGGTGCGCTTAACCCTTTCGGCATTCCCCGCTGCCTGCCGCAAAGTGTACGATCTGATTGAATGGTGCCACGCTGGTTCCAAAACAGCATGACACACGAGGACCTGATCCATCACAGGTGCTCTCCGTTTGTTGATGATTCCTCTTGTTGACTATCCTCAGGTAGGTCTTGGGCGAGGCGCCTAACTACTTCCCTGACAGATATTAGGCGCGTTGTCGCAGCAGGATGACTTCTGCACTCGCCTTGAGCTTGTCGAGGTAATCCGCCCACTGCTGCATCATCTTGCGCCGCTCGGGCAGGTGCGCGGTGCGGTTGTAGGCGCGCCCATTGGGATCACGCACGGCGTGGGCAAGCTGATGCTCGATGTAATCGGGACGCACGCCCAGCACTTCATCGAGGATGGTTCTCGCCACCGCTCGGAAACCGTGCCCGCTCATTTCGTCCTTCCCAATGCCCATGCGCCGCATGGCAGCAAGAATCGCATTGTCGCTCATCGGTCTTCCGTTGCTGCACGCACTCGGGAAAACCGCGTCCATCACGATAAAGCGATGAGGAACAGGCGGTACGCGTAAACACAGAAACACTGGAGGTGTTCTATTCCGTCGCCCGGAACCATTGTAAGGGCTCCGGATCGAGGGAGCAAAGCAAGAAAGCCTGTGGGTTGAAGACTCTATCCGCAATGAGGATGAGTGAAGTAACTAGGAGCGTCTCTTGCTCAAACGCTTGAGCGTTTCGAGATTGCCGTCAATCAGGCTTTTCTTTTTCACAGCACTCCATCGTTTCAATTGACGTTCTCGCCTAATGGCCTGCGTTTCCGTGTCAAAAACCTCCGTATACATGAGTCGGACAGGCCGACGCTTGAATGTATACGTCGAACCTTGGCCGATATTGTGGGCATGAATGCGAGCTCGTAGGTTCTGTGTTGAACCTATATAGAAGGAACCGTCAGAACAGCAAAGGATGTACACATAGTACATGAGAAGAGCACCCATGCTCCGTCTGGGTGTTCTGGATCAACCCGAGTTGCCCCTCGACGCGCTTTGCTTGCTCGGGGCACCATTCGACTCCCCAGTGGTGGAATCTCAACATTGATTGCTGGCCGGCCATGAGCGAGCCCGCATGTGCTCACTCGAGCACATGCGCGAGTCGAATGGTGGAGGCGAGGGGAGTTGAACCCCTGTCCGAAGATCGTCAGTGCACTGTGTCTACATGTGTAGCCGACAATTTAAGTTTCGCAGCCATCCACGCCCGTCGGCAGGCTTAGAACAGCCACTAGCCCAGAAAGTTCTCGTCCGCAGCCGCTGAGCACCGACTTTGGACCAGCCCGCTGCATCGCGCCATTCCACCCCCGCGGGCCTCAGATGGAACGACGTCTCAGCCTAAATTAGGCTGCGAGTGCCAGTTCTTGATTGGCAGTTGCGTTTTCTCGGACTTTTACGAGTTCCCGAGAGCTCGACATGCGACAGTGACCTCAGTATCCCCGTCGAAACCGGTCGCCCCCTTTCTTTATAAATCGTGAAGCGTCAATCATTCCTTCGATCCTGATTTCCAGGTTTCATGTTCAAAGTTTCAAGTTGTTCAGAAACCAAAAACATCAAACCTGAAACTTGAAACCGTTGGCCGATCGCTTCACGCTTCACGAACGACTTCTTTCGTACACGGCCATCATACCGCACCGGTCAAGAGGATACCAGGACCTCTTCAAACAGCTACTCCTCAGAGGCGAATCACGAAATCCGTAGCCTCCTCCCCTGGAAGGGGCTATGCTGACTTCTACGTGGATGGGACTATACAAGGGTACGAGGTCGAAACGACCCGCTATCAGATCGGGACGGTCTCTTATCAGGTTCGGACCCTTCGCGATCGACGGCAGTTCTCCGATCCTGACGGTTGTGCCGAGCGGATCGGGATCTCCTCCGCCTCCTGGCCGCTCTTTGGTGTCGTGTGGCCCGCTGGGCTCGCGCTCGCCGAGGAGATGAGTCGGTTTCCCATCGCGGGCAAACACATTCTTGAGGTCGGGTGTGGGATCGGCCTCCCCAGCCTCGTGCTGCAACAGCGCGGCGCCAACATCACCGCCTGCGACTACCACCCTCTGGCCGAGGAATTTCTCAGAAAGAACACAGACCTCAATGGGCTCGCGCCCATTCCCTTCTTCAACGCCCCGTGGCTGGAACCTACCCTCGAACTGGGCCGCTTCGATCTCATCATCGGCAGCGACTTGTTATACGAGCGGAATCATCCCACCCAGCTTGCGGATTTCTTGGCCGGCCATGCCAGACCCACCTGTCAAATTCTCCTCACCGATCCGGGCCGACACCGCTGCGGCAAGATGAGCGCCAAGCTCACAGCACAAGGCTATAGGTGTACGGAAATGCATCTTGAATGCGGCGAACCGCTCAAGCCATCCCATCGGGGACACCTTTTGAATTTCGTACGCTGCCAGGTGAACTCGCAAGATGGATCTCCGACATGCGCCTGATCTCACTCAAGTCGCCGAGCCACTGAGGAGGTCCAGCTTCTGATTGCGACGCCCTAGCCGAGAACCACCAATTCGCTTTCCCCTGCAGGCCCTACTCATCAAGGCTCGGACGGACCAAGTATGGTCCATAGTGAACGGCAAAGAGGAGATAGGCTCCGCTCCAGCCGAGTGCGGACAGCCCAAGTATCGCATGGGTCAGAACCGTGGGAGTCTCGGCGTTCGGAGCAAAGATGCGTAACAATGCCCCCGCGTTGACCAGTAGATACATCGCCACAGTGAGCCGGTCGGCATGCCGCGGTCTGCCCGTGTGGCCGAGACTTGCACGGGTCATGACCGCCAGCGTCATCGTCCCCATCGCGCCACTGGTGAGGACATGAACGGCATTCGCGGGAGACAGACCAAATCCAAGTATCGATCCACCAAGAACCAACAGAAACAGGCCGACCCATCCATATCCAACATGCAGAATCAGCACGAGCGGTTCCTGCCATGTCAGCCAGCCTTTCCAGCGAATGAGACGCACCAGACTCGCGAGGCCGCTCACGATTAGCATAACGCCCGTCGACTGACTCTCCGGCTGAGCGATCCAGCTGATCGCCCCTACGAGAACCAGGACGATTGCGATACCATCCACCCGAGAAAAGACTTCCGGCAGCCGAGAGAGCTTCTCATTGATGAAGAACTCGCGAGTAAACGTAGGCGTGAGACGCCCGCCGATCACGGTCAACATCAACGTCATGACGGAGAGTGCCAGACGTTCGGGAAAATCAGTCGGCCTACCCTGCAACGCCGACAGGTGAAAAAGGATGTTCGCGCCGGCAAAAAAACTGACTAGCACACCGATCGGTGCACGATCCCAGCTGCGAGCGGAAATGATTTCTCTCCAGACATAGGCCGCAAGCAGGACTAAAAACGCGCCATCGATGACGGCAACGGTAGACGGCCCAAACCATGGTGATACAATGAGCAGCCGTCCTGCCAGCCACAGCAGAAACATCAGCAGCAACGGAACGCCTCTCAACGGCATTCGGTCGGTCCAATTGGGCATGGCCGTCAGCAGAAATCCGGCGATCAACGCCGGCAGATACCCGAACAGCATTTCATGCACGTGCCACTCGCGAGCAGGATAGAGAAACTCCATTGGTATCTGCCCGGCGAACAACGCAATCCAGATAAGGACAACCAGGCCGGCGAACAGTGCTGCGCCTAAAAAAAACGGTCGAAACCCATAGGATAAGAACACCGGTCCCTCATAGCGGGGAAATGTCGGTTCGTTGTCTTCCTGCTGGACAGCTGGAACTGGTGCAGGGATAACCTGACTCTCATTCGGTGACATAGGAGCAGATTCTCATGTGCAGATGAGCAGCCTGTCAACCGAGTGCCAGGCCAGATGAACAGGCCGGTGCTTAGCCCAGGCGGCTTAGAAACCGTTTCGAGGCAGGATAGGTGCTCCAGAGTAGTTCGAGCGTGATAGACGACAATAGCGCTATGAGCCGTGTGGATTTCTCTTCTCCTCTGGCCACGGGATCATGCTCCCGTAGCCGTTTCCACTCTTCGTGCAGGGTGGAGAGATGCTTCGAGACCAAGATTTTCACCTTTGCGACCCAGAACCTGGGATCTTCGGCGTCCACAACATACTGTCCTTGCCCTCGACCAAAATGGGCAATGGCCAGGTATCGGATGATGACGTCTTGAACCAGCATATCCAGATACTCATCCGACCACGTCACCGGCGTCGGCGTTCGCCCTGCCTGCCGTTCTGCCCAGGCCCCCCCTCCGAAAAATCCAAGCACGCCTCCCACCACTGCCCCAGCGACCGTGAACAACCCCAGACTCACCCCACCGGTTGCAGCATCGAGATGGAGTCCGGCATAGGCCCCACTGGTCAAGGCACCACCGATCCCGCCGATGGCAGTCCCGCTTAAGGTCGCTTCACCATGCCCCTGTGAGCCTCTCTGGACTTCGACGTGTTCCATTCTGGCCTGGATCACCCCGATTGCATCCCCTTCCAGGCCATGCAGCGCAATAACCGCTTTCGTCGTCACCCCGACCTCGTTCACCAACTCCTTCAAGAGACCATCGACCGCCTGTTGCTTCTGTTCATCTATCGGTGAGCCGTCACCCCTGGTCATCACCCGCGACCTCGCCGCGCGCACGACCAACCGAGCCCACTGCTCCATCGCCATGCGGAAGACAGACAGATTCGCATTCTGCCAGGCGCTGAATAATCGATTCATGAGGGGACGGTCCTGGGAAGGAAGCAGCGATTCAATCGTCTCGAACAGAATCCCTTCTTGGACCCAACAGCGGCTGAATGCATCGAGACTATGAACTCCCCTGACAAATCCATAGCGGGCAAAGTAGTCCTTCCAGGGTTGTTCGAGATGCTGCCATGCGTCACGGTCCCTGGGAGGGCCTGTTTGGTTCAAGAGGACAACGACGGGTTTTCCGATCCATTCGAGCAGCTGCAGTTCCGAAGCAAGGTACCCAGCCATGCTCGGTTCTTCGGTCGCGTTTACGAGATAGAGAACAACATCCGCCTCTTGCTGGACGTTCAACACAGCCTGCTGCGCACACCAGGACGGCCGGTCACGAAATCGATC
Source organism: uncultured Nitrospira sp. (assembly GCA_902500805.1). GTDB lineage: Bacteria > Nitrospirota > Nitrospiria > Nitrospirales > Nitrospiraceae > Nitrospira_D. The sequence continues at coordinate 6,799 of CABVSA010000020.1, forward strand.
CCACACTTCCGTTAGAATCCGTACGATCGGATTCTTGGCCCCCTGTAACCGAGAGAGGATCTTTTGACAGTTGGGAAATCCGGGCGTGTCCCAGAGCTGCAGAGACTCTCCTGCGTCCGTTTCGAGCACGGTGTACTGCTGGTTTTCGAGTGTCACATGTGCACGATCGGCGACGAGGCCGATATCCTTCCGAAGCAGCGTTCTGGCAAGTGTGGTCTTCCCGATATTCGTATGGGAAATCAAAGAGAGAGCGATCTGCGATGTTTGGATGCTCATCGCGCCACCCGAAAATCACCCGGCCATAGACAGTTGGACAACGCTTGCAGCTCCACATTCGGTGGACCAGAAGGGTCTCGGTATTTCAGGGCTTGGAGTCCACACGCTTTCACCAGCGTCGCCCAAGACTGGCACCGTTCGGTTAAACGCTTCTCATGATCGATCTGCGCATACGCCTCGCAATCCAAAACGACCAGCAGCATGTTCGATCGTCCCCTGTCTCGTATCGTCGCTTTCAACTCCTCCAAAAATTCGCTGTGCGTTTCCTCGGGAGCCTGAGCGACGTTGAACAGGACGACGGCACACAGCGCTCGATCGGGGTCGGACGGAAAGTCTGGAGGGCGAGCACCATAGGGAACCGAACTCCCGACATGGATGTCCGCCAAAACCCCGAACGCATCGTTAAGGAATGTCATCAACCGATCGTCAGCCTCCTTCAGTCGATGGCTATAGGCCAACACATCGACGAACAGTCCTTTCCCCCGATAAGGATTCAGCAGACGCTGAAAATACGGATCGTTGCTCGGCAGCTGCACATCGGCATCCAGGCGGGCCGTACGGATCCCCCCCACCATCGCTAACAGCGTTCGCGGTAGGACAATAAACAGCACCGTTGTCATCGCCCAGAAATGAATCCAGATCGCGGCATTGGCCCTGGCCGTACCTTGCAGCTCGGCGATGGCTTCCACCCCGGGGATTGGGATCCTCAACAGCCAACTCGCCGGTGCGAATAGCAAGGAGAGCAACGTGTGGACCCCCTGAGACTCCATGAACGTGCTGTCCCATCCCGCCTTGTACAAAAAACTGAACCCGCGCAGATAGAGTCCCGCGATCACGCCGATCGCCAACGCGGCCGCGGCCGCGTGAAGAAGGCTACGGGCATGGGTGATCAACAGATCCCGACCACTCTGGAGCAGCCGCGTGGCATAGGAGGCCAGCGATGCGGCGATCCATTGCTGTTCCTCAGAAGCCTGGGCACGATCAGGCCGGAATCCGCTGAGCCGTCCCTTCACGACAAGTCCCAACAGCCATCCCCCCAACCCCGGCAGTCCGGGCTGCGCCTGGTTTCGTGACGGTTGGGAAACAACCATGTTGTAGAGCAACACGATATAGACCACCGCATTCCAGAGGAGGAGGGTGAGAAGCGGAAAATTCAGGAGATTAATATGGCCGGCAGGCCCGATAGGGTCGGCGAGGAAACCTCCCACCAGCGCACAACCGATCAACAGCGTGACCGGAGTTCTGACCCGTAGAACCGCGAGGGCTGACGTGAACATCGGGTGCGTCTGTGTGAGTCGATCGACAATGTGCTCAGCCCGTTCAAGGACCCGCACTTCCCCGGCATGCAGAGGGTCTCCCGTAGCCGTGCGATCCCTCACGTCATTGACATGGGGGGGCGGCTCCCGTTCGTACCGCAAGATAAACTTGTGGTTCGGGTCCTGTTCTTCGCACGCCTGAACCAGGAGCACTTTGGCCAGCTGATCAAACGTCATCGGTGGCTCACGACGTACCCGCCGTTTCAATCGGAAATTCACAATCACTTGCACCACTCACACGCATGTCCCCGTTGTCTCCATCTTGCCTAGAAACGCATTCGCAGGGCCACAGTATTTGGCATTATCGGGGCCTCAAACGGTTCCGTCAATGAGACGTGTGGGATCCTCGCTCGGCTCATCTCGCAATAGAAATTCAGGACCAACGACATCACCTCTGCGCTCTCTCAGAGTGTAGCTCGACCCGCTCGTGCACAAGTCAACATGAGGAGAGAACACGATGAGGCGTTTCCAAGATTCTGCCCCCTGCGCTCTTGTGGAACGTACCAGCGGAAGCCCTGTATCATTTTGTCCTTCTGAGCGTATCACTTGGGATACGCCGACCCGTCCTCCCCACCGAATATTAATAGCCCCATCACTCCCAACGATCTCGCACCAACAATCGGCGCAGACCAGTACCAGTTAACGATTCTGAGCCAAATCATAGTACTGCAACCGCTAACAACAAGGCATATTGCTAGCGCCACTCCTCGTCGTGGCATCATCATTGCGTATAGGTCTCAATACATACTGAGCACGAACATTCGCGCTCATTCAAACACGAAGGAGGGATTCCCATGAGATGCACGAAATGCTGTGGGCTGATGGTAGTGGATCATTTACTGGATATGAAAGAAAGTTATCTACCGATGTGGATGCAGGCCCTTCGTTGCCTGACTTGCGGCAACATCGTGGATCCACTGATCCATTTTCACCGAACAACCCAGCAGGCTCAGAGAGCCCGCCGGCTCACGACACGGTTTACAAGAAAGACAACTCGACCGGCTGTGGCGGCATAGTAATCTGGCAGTGCTGCAGGACTCAAGAATGAGCCATGTCCTGTGCTGGATGTCTTCTTGGACCTGTTCCATCTCATTCAGGTTCTGAAGCACTGCCCACGTCCTGCAATCGTTTCGGTAACGTGATGCCGCAGCACATACACTTCGCCCGCGAAACAGTTCTGACTTCAAATTCATCAGCACCTCCGAAACGCAGGATAAGGACTGCGGGACTCACCCTGGTGTAATAGCACTGGACCGCAGGGTCTTCAGGCAGGTCCGCCTGATGAATGCGGCAACGACATTCTCCCAACTGCAACACAATTTCGGTTTCCACGGGACATGAGACGAACTGGTATTGGTCTACTCCACATGGCCCCTCATAGTATCTAATTAGATCCAGTCCCCCCTGAATCCGATTAGATTCACCTTCCTGCAGGTTGAACCACCCACAGCATAGAACCCCTTGCTATTGTTGGGACACTCTCGAATCTGACTCGATGACCTCACGGGCATGTCGTTTGCTTTTACCGTTGAAGCACTGGGTCACTGGAGCGCACAGGGTCATGGTCGTGAAAATGGTTGCATATATTTCCATTCCTAAAAATTAGGAACAAACGCAACAGCGAAGCGACTACACACCGCACGCAGTTCACGACAAGCCAGCACCTTCGAGAGAATTTCTCTCAGCCCATGCGTCCAGTTCGTACGGATAGCACAGAAGGCTATCACATCACTTAATTTTCATACTCCAAAGGAGGCTTCAATGAAGAGGTATTTTAGTTTAGGCGCTGCTCTCTGCCTTGCGGCAGGAGTAGCCGGTTGTTCAGGTGACGATCCCGCGCCGCCTGCGGCGGGAGGGCCTGCACCTACGCCTACTGCCACAGTCGACTTTAAGGTGACGGATATCCCGGGGCATTTTTTCGATCTTGACGGTATGACCAATCCAAATAAGGCGACCCGCTCCCTGGCCATCGTTCCACCTGGCGCTAAAATTAATTTTTGGCAGGACCTTAACGGAGTAAAAGTTGCGGAAAGCAAGCATACCGTGACGAGCTTGATCTGGCCGTCGACCGCAGCAACAGGCGAGCGAATCGACCAGGACTCAGCGAATCAGGACAATCACAGCGTGACGCTGACCACGCCGGGTCTGTATGTCTACGTTTGCAAGCTGCATCCCTACATGCTCGGGGCAGTCATTGTTGATGATCCAAATACCAAGACAGGGCCTAATAATGACCAACCGGCCTATGATATCGGCGACAAGCTCACGCTGCTGGTCAAGCGAGAAGTCACGGACCCTGCAAACCTAACATTCGACAGTAACTCGAATCTTGGGCTGCGGGCGTTGCGTGCATTCTTCATCGTGACCAACCCAGAGAACTGGAAAGACTACACCAAGGTAGGACAACCCTATAAGCCGGCCTATCCTGCCGTGCCGGTGGTCGTCACAAACGGAGCGGTTGTTGCTGATTTGAATGCCGCCCTCCAGGCGACATTCGATGGCGAGACAATTCAAGCCCAGAAGAAACCAGCTATCAAAGGGATTGGTGAAGTCTGGGTCGATACCCAGTTCGAACTAACTGAGCAAAAAGGGCCAAACTTCCCCGGCACGATGACCGTGCTGTCGGCCACCGATTGGAACGTCAAGGAAAAGATTGCACTGCCTGATCAGAAGATGAATAACGGCCATAACTTTTGGACCAGCCACAATCAAAACGAAATCTATCAAACAGAGTGGCAGGGCAACAGCCTCTATGTGATCGATCGCGCAACCAGAAAGTTCAAACAGGAACTTGATCTCGTCAACGGTCCGGAAGTGACGAGCAAGGGGATCAAATGTCATGATCCAGCCCATGTCATGACGCGAGTGGATACGGAGCAAGTACATACCGGGTGCAACGGCGACGACGGAGTGATGGAACTGAACCGGTTGCCGGACGGTAAACTCGAGATTAATCGGTTGATCTCGATGCAGGATCCAAACAAACCAACAAAGCAAACCCAACCGCATGCACATTGGATGGGATTCGACGGTAAACATATGGTCACGCCCAATTCCAATTCGGCGGACTCGACGATGTACAACTTCACGGGCCTGGCCACCGGTCAGGTGGTGTCCAAGAATGAGACCGGCGCGGTGTCTATTGCGAGCGGCATCATGCCGGATTCGAGTAAATATTATGTGACGAACTATTTAGGGCATTCGATCTCTGTGATGAATGGCCCGAACCCCTTGACGAACTATTCGGGTACTGGTGGCCTCAAAGGTGCCGGTCCCTATGCACCGGGTGAGAAAATCAAGGACATTAGCTTGCTCCAGGGGTATGACCCGAAAACCGGATGCGGAGCCGGTTGCGTAGATGGGTTGATCGGTGGGTTCCCGGTACAGATCCCTATTAGTCCGGATGGGAAATTCGCAATCACGGGGAATACGCTGGGCGGCACCATCTCGATCGTCGATACGGCGACTGATACCCTTGTGCGGCTGATCCCCTGTGATCCTGGGTGTCACGGGGTAAACTTTGGCGCCAAGGATGGTGGTGGTTACTACGCCTACATCACTCCGAAGTTTGCCAACAGACTCCTCGTGTTGGACTATGATCCCAACAACGACGGCAAGGCGGATGACGCCACAGTTGTGGGAGCAGTTGTCCTGGCAAACGACAACGTACCAAATGACGACAAGATTTCCGGCAACAAAGGCCAGGGCTCACAGGGAATCATGGCGGTGCCCAATGTCTACAATGGATGGGTACAGAAACTTCCCAAGAGCTTCTGTGATCAGCTTACAAAGGAGCAACGGAATCCGATTGGGGCACCTGTTGAACAATGCCCGCAGGAGGATCCCCAGTAGCCTGAGTAATGGATTCGCCTGAATCTGACACTCCGGCATACGTAGCGTCTCAACGGGCCCGGGGCGGTGGTAAACACCACCGCCCCGGGCCTTCTCATATTGCTACCAGCATGAGAAGACGTAACAAACTAGAGTGGATAGTTACTGCGCTTCATTGATTACCGCCAACACTCGTCGCCCGTACCGTTCTGCTTTCATCTCGCCGATACCCGGAATCTCCAACAGTGCCGCTCGTGATTCCGGTTTGGAACCGGCAATAGCCTTCAACGTCTTATCGTGAAAAATGAGAAACGGCGCAACACCTTCTTCCTCGGCCAGTTCAGAGCGGAGTTGCCTTAACCGTTCAACAAGCTGCCGATCCGGCAGCAATGGCACCGAAGTACCCGCAGGTACAGCATCCAAGCGACGCGGCTTTTGTACTGACCCACGAGACGAAGCGTCTTCCCTCTGTTCCAGCTCAACGGTACGAAGCCCTTGCAGAACCTCTCGCCCTGTGGAAGTGACCTCAAGCGTGGGATACTCCGTTCCTTCAACACGCAGGTATCCGGAACTGACCATCGCTTTCACATGGCCTGTGACGGACAACTTCGTCTCCGTTCGACAGACACCGTAGGTTGGACAGTCCGCGACACCGTACGCCGCAAGCACCTTCGACCGGCTTCCGCGAAGAATATCGACAATCCGCCCCAACCCGAACCGTCCTCCACACCAGGCCACGGTATCCAGGATTGCCTGTGCAATCGCATGTCCTTGAGGAACCTTCCGGCTTGGTTGTCGCGCCGGCGTCACACAGCGGTCACAGAGGCCGCAACGGCCCAGGGCGATCTCAGCCTGATCGCTAAAATATTCGAGGATCGTGAGCTGGCGACAGGTCAACGCCGACACATATCCCAATAACTCCTGCAAGAGCGTCGTCATGCGCCCGGCACGTTCAGCGCCATCGGAATCCTTGGATGCCTGCGAAATGAAATATTCTTGCGTGGCCACATCCCGTTCATGGAACAGCAATACACAGGCCGCTGGTAGGCCGTCCCGTCCTGCACGGCCGGCCTCCTGGTAATAGGCCTCTACGCTTCCTGGAATGTCGAAATGGACGACCAGTCGGACATCCGGCTTATCGATCCCCATCCCGAAGGCATTCGTCGCCACGAGAATTCTTATGGCCCCTCGGCGAAAATCCTGATGCACCAGGCGCCGGACATCATCGGACAAACCCGCATGGTAGTAGCCGACCGACGGATGGGATTGCCCCAGCCACTCAGCCACCTCCTCCACCGTCCGACGAGTTGCGCCATAGATCAGGATGGTACCAGCCCCGATCTCGCGAACCAGTCGGTCTACGCGGTCAAGTTTGTCTCGGAGATTCTCACAGTGATGGACCGAGAACGCTAAATTCTTCCGCCGAAATCCGGCGACCAGTCGGAACGGATCCTGAAGCGACAGCCGCCGGCACACATCCGTCTGCACACGCGTAGTAGCCGTCGCCGTCAAGGCCAAGCAGGGAGGATTCGTGAGCTCCTGGCGCAGCCGGCCGATCTTCATATAGTCGGGTCTGAAATCATGGCCCCACTGGGAAATGCAGTGCGCTTCATCCACGACCAGCAACGAGACCCAGAGAGTCCGTAACAGGCGGAGAAACCCTTCATGCTGCATCCGTTCCGGTGCGAGATAGAGCAGTTGCACTCGCCGCTGTTGGAGATCCTCCAGTACGAGACTCTTTTCCAGCCCAGTGAGTCCGGAGTGAAACGCCGCAACCGCGATCTTGCGCTGCTTCATGGCCGTCACCTGATCCTGCATCAACGCGATGAGCGGCGAGATGACCAGCGTCAGCCCCGGCAGAATGGTCGCCGGCAGCTGGTAGCAGAGAGATTTGCCCTGCCCTGTCGGCATGACCGCCATGACATCACGCCCGGCCAACACGGCGCGAATGACTTCTTCCTGACCAGGTCGGAAGGCCGAAAACCCGAACCGTTCCTTGAGCTGTCGAGTCAGATCATTCACGGGAAGGCAAATCAGAGGGATAGAATAGTGATCAAGACCACGCGAGAAGGGAGTATAGATGAGCGGTTATGGGCAAGTCGAGCTGGTCGACCAAGGATCGGACATGAGCAGATCCCTGTCGGCAGTCGCAACATGCTCTCGGGGAAAGCTGTCCTGAGGAATAGGACGAGAGCCCACTGAGCAGAGAGATACCGATGTAGGAATGGTCAGGCTGCCAGAGAATCGTCCTCCGCAGCCTGGTCTCCGACTTGATTGATTCCATCAAGCCGCTGAATCTTCGGCTGATAAGCAATCACCTTGCCGAGAATCATGGCTCGCAGGGCTTCATCCTCTATGTGGGAGAGTGCGTCGTGAGCTCCGAGCATATCTCCGTCTTGTGCCATATGAGCGGCGATGCCGATGAGCGGGAGGACCCCCGCGTTGCCCATCGCCTTCGCAATCTCAACGGCCCCAGACCGATCTCCAGCTTTGATAAAGAGTTGCGGGAGCTCGAGATAGAAATGGCTCGCTAAGAGCGATGGATCGGGACAGGAAAGAATCGTGCGTTTCACGGCCTGCACATTCCCTCGTTCCGACTCGACAAAGAGCATCATCTGCCAGGCGTCCCGCAGATACCGTGTGTCCGCAATCTCGTTCGCCGTCTGTTGCGCTCCCGCCGTATCGCCCACCAGCACTTGTCTGATCACCTGATTCTTCAACTCTTCATCGGTGGGTGTGTGAGTCGGCATCATCATGTGGCTCCTTGGTTGACGTGAGCAGCGTACTCAATCAGAAATTTCGAACGCTTGTTTCGAAATCTAACCGCGAACGCCGTTCTTGTCGACTGTTCCTGCAAAATCGACACTGTCATGGACCATAGGCACGGGTGACTCAACTCCAGTGGAAACGATTCGCCTAGACATCACACGTTTCGTGAGAGGTTAGCGATGGATCGCAGGGGCCTGCATCCATGACATTCAAAGCTTACATCTCCTCTTTGCAAAGAACCGGCCGTACGAAGTGACCTCTCGCCCGGTTGATGGTCGAGTCTTCCGACCGGCTCTCGGCAGGTGTATCGAGTACATCGCCACAAGCGCTAGATCAATAGGATGACTCAACTTCTCACCGGTAGGAGAAACGCACGCGTGTATTCATGAGAACCGGGGTTGTGTATATTCAGGTTCACACACAATGCAGAAGTGAGCATTCATGATGTCGTGCAGGAATTTTCATGCATGTAAGAAAATTTTACACAGATTACTCTCCGTAACTTGTTGTGCCATCACGAATTCTTCATTCTATACGGACCGCGCTTCAAAATTTCTGTAAATAAATTTTACACTCTGCCGCTTCCAGCAACGCCTCCGACAGCGCAACGTCTTGATAGTTAATATTTCTCATGACTGGTATTTGTTATGCATTCCTTATGAAATTGATGTGCTGCGCTGTGCGTACTGTTTCATTATTGGACGAGCATTGAAATGGTTCAGTGGGACTGGCAAAAATTCGATTCCCTTGCTCACAGCATCATGCACACCCGTCGCTGAAGTACGTCACATGCGCAGCGAAGATCTAAACCAACTTCAAAGAGTAGAGGAGGTACCACGGTGATGAAACTTTCTACCCAATTTAAATATGCGACGCTCGCAATATTTACACTTACATCCGCTGCTGTCTATGGCACGGCTGATGCGACACCTATCACATTCTCCGTCGGAGGCAACAATACCGCAGCATCGATCCAATCGACCGTCGACGCTTTCCGAGGTACTGCCGGCAATCCTCTCAATCCCAATGTCGCCGGAAGCTTCCCCGGAGGGCGTCGTGAAATCAACTGGGATGGTGTACCAGACGCTCGCTCCGCCCCGAGTGACCTTCCGAACAATTTCTTCAACGCGAACTCCCCCCGTGGCGCCGTGTTTTCGACTCCGGGTTCGGCCGTGCAGGTGAGCGCCAATGCGGGGATCGCCGCCGTCGAGTTCGGCACGATCAACCCCACCTATCCTGACCTCTTCACAACCTTCAGCCCACAACGGCTCTTCACTGCGATCGGGAGCAATGTTGTCGAGGTCAACTTTTTTGTCCCTGGCAGCAGCACCCCGGCATCCGTCAGCGCGTTTGGTTCCGTCTTTACCGACGTCGATCTCGCCAACACGACCAAGATCGACTACTTCGATCCAAACGGCAACCTGCTCACCAGCATCTTTGCACCGGTTGGAACAACCGGCAATGAAAGCCTCTCGTTTGCTGGAGTTGCGTTCAACGCAGGCGAGCAGATCGCACGGGTGCGAATCACGAACGGCAATGCGGCACTCGGCGCTGGCGTGAATGAAGCAGGGGCCCTTGACCTCGTCGTCATGGATGATTTTATCTACGCTGAACCCCAGGCTCGAATCTCGGCAGTCCCTGAGCCCACAACCCTCATCCTGATGATGACAGGACTCGTCGTGTTCGGACTATCGCGACAGCTCCGCCGACAATAGGCAACACGACATCATGACGAGAGCCCCAGCCCGGCATGGCTGGGGCTCTCGTTTTTTTGACGCATATCGTTGCATGCAAGGCGGAACGTGTCATCGTTCTTGCCCCTCACACTGAGCCACCTTCCCTGAGGTCGATTCTTTCTCGTCGTTTGCGGAGACCACAGCCTCTCCTGCCGGAACAACACGCCCGTGCTCAACTGACCCCATGTGTGCATAGAGCACGGGTTCATCGTAAGGATTGACCATTTCCTCATATGGACACTACTGGAACTCGTTGCTGGCTCGACGGCTTATAGCGCAACGAGATAGCTTTGCTTCGCCCAAACCATTCTCAGCCGATTCATGAAGCGTGATTGAGAAAACCGCACGACGTGAGTGCACCGTCCCACAGGATTGAATTGCGGGGAGAGCGGATGAACATAAGTTGTTGGTTTTCCTTGGACAAGCATCAATCCTGGTTACCCAGCAGTCCCTTTTCCCTCTTCACTTGCGCATATAAAATGTCCGGCTATACTTTCCAAATGCGTTCCTCCAAATACATTCTCTGGCAAGACGACAACGGCTGGCGCGGCTACCTGGAAGGCTACCCCGAGTACGAAGTCCAGGGTGAGTCGTTCGAAGAACTGCAAGTGAAGCTGTGGCAGCTGCACCAAGAGCTCACGGGTCAGCATCAAGAATCTGAACTCGTCCAAGATCAAGGCCCCTATCAGCAATCCGATACGAAAGAGTCCCATCAGTCTCACGGTCACGCCCACAGTCACACGCCCACCCTGCCTCGCCCCATGTCGCGCGCACAAAGCAAGCGCCGCGCACGAGTTGAAGAGCTGATGTTTGCGATGATCAGTAACCGCTGAGGACCACGAACTTCAATTTCCCATGATCTTGTCGGCATGTCTCCTGCAGAACGTGACACACGCTTGTGCGTCTTATGAACACGGCCATGGAGATACTCTCAGAAAGGCTCGTCGGCCGATACGGAATCGCGTGTTGAAATGAGTCCGTACTGTGACGAACCGTCCGCTCAACGGAAGGATGGAGTACCGATGCAAGCGATCAAATGCTATTACTTGGATGATGAAAAACAGTGGCTGGGCTATCTGCCGAACTTCCCGGACCATTGGGCGCACGGAGAAACGCTTGAGGCCCTTCAAGCCAATCTCTATCGTTTGAACTTTGACCTGACCTTAGTGGAAGCCCTGCGAAAAGTGTCTGAACTCAGCCTCCCATTATAATGGGGGAAAAAGACATCACTCTGACAACCCGAGACCGGCAGCCATCTGCTCTCGACGAGCTCCCTTCTGGCTCAGTCCTGATCTCTTGATCTCCCTCCTGTAACGCAGCTTACAGATTCCCCTGAGGTCAATCGCCTATCCTGCGCACATGCAACGAGTCGATTTCTATCTCCACGACGGTTGTCCATCTCACCCCTCACTCCTCTCACTCGCCAGAGACATTGCGACATTGTATCCGACATGGGCCGTGGCGCTGCATCCGCTTTCAGAAAATGACTTGGCCACGCTGGATTTGCGAATTCTGCCGACCGTCACAATCAACGGAGTGCGGGTCGCAGCCGGGATGCCGAGTAGAGAGTGGCTTCTGGAGACCATTCGGATGTGCGATCAATGAATCAGATGGTAGGAGCACTCACAATCAAGCATGCGGAACGGTCCCATTCTGATGCCGAACGCTCGCGACATGTAGCAACACAGACAGTCTTTAGCGAAATTACCGAGACATTGGGGACTACGTTTGTACCAGACTTGTTCGCCACATTGGAGAGAAAACCTGCGTATCTCGAAGTGGCGTGGGAAGTCTTTAGAGATGAGGTTGGTCTCGATGCCCTTGATGCCCGAACCAAACACATCATTGCACTGGCCGTCACCGCCAATAGAAGCGGCACATACCTGATCTGCTCACTGCCGCAAGCCTTCCGGCTGAGCCCTCTGGGACCCAAAAGGTACGAGACCATTTTGCCTGTTATTGAGATGCTTGACGCGTTCACCCGACATCTCTCAGACATGGCAGCGCTTCACACTGAGACGACCGACATCGGGTACGGATTCGCCTGACGAACGGGAGATCGCCGATGGGATTCGCCTCGCCCGTGAACACAACGTGGTGGCGCCGTCTCACCTCTCCACAGTGGCGTTGGGTCTTGCTGCTCGCAGCGGGCGCCGTATTGATCCTCGCCGCTTGGCTCGGATTCAGAAAGATTCCGACAACCACTTTCGATCTGACACGCCATAGCGTTCCCTTAGACCAGTTTGTCGACGGAGGGCCCGGCAAGGACGGCATACCAGCCATTCTGACTCCGAAGTTCGTTCCAGCTACCGACGCGGCATTTCTCCACGATGACGACCGAGTGCTCGGACTCACAGCCGGTACGGAAGCGAAGGCGTATCCCGTCAAAATTCTCAATTGGCATGAAATCGTCAACGATACGATCGGCGGGAAGGCTGTCGTCGTCACTTACTGCCCTCTTTGTGGAACAGGCATGGCCTTTGAGGCTGAGGTTCAGGGGAAAAGACATACGTTCGGCGTCTCCGGCCTGCTCTACCAAAGCGATCTGCTCATGTACGACCATCAGACGGAGAGCCTCTGGTCGCAAGTCGGCATGCATGCCGTTTCCGGCTCATTGACGGGGGAGAAACTGACGCCGATGTCCTTGGAGCATACCATCTGGAGAGACTGGCGCACCGCGCATCCCTCCACCGGCGTCCTTTCGACCAGAACCGGATCGTTCCGCAACTACGATCGCGATCCCTATGAGGGATATCGTGACAGCGCCGAACTGTTTTTCGACACGACCCATGTCGATTCGCGCTACCACCCCAAGGAATGGGTGGTCGGTATCGACATCCAGGGCGTCACCAAAGCGTATCCCTTTACGGAACTGAAGAAAGTGTCGTCACCCGTGACCGATCAGGTGAACGGGCAGCGCGTGACCGTACGCTTTAACGCGACGACCCGCAGCGCCTCGGTGATCGATGAACCAGGGCAACAGATCCCCTCCGTGACGGCCTTCTGGTTCGCCTGGTATGCGTTCCATCCGGACACACAGGTGTTCAAAGCGCCTTGATCGCAGGAATGGATGCCGCACGACGGCACTCAGATTCTTGTTGACAAAATTCCTCCTGACTTGCGGTACATCCATTCGTCTCAGCGTGATCCTCTTGATGGAACAGGAAACCACATGGCGGCTCGACCAACCCACTGGCTGAAACTCGGAACATTGTTCGCCCTTTTCGCAGGAGCCTACGCAGCGACAGTCTGGATCGACCTAGGACAATTGCTCGGACCTGAGCACGTGGCCCACCAGCTACGCGCAGCCGGACCCTACGGACCGATTCTGTTCATACTCCTCATGGCTACGGCGGTGGTGATCAGCCCCATTCCCAGCCTTCCACTCGATTTGGCGGCCGGGGCGACATTCGGCGTGACCTTGGGAACGGTGTATGCCGTCATCGGTGCGGAGATCGGCGCTATTCTCAGCTTTCTGATCGGGCGGTCATTAGGACGCGAGGCACTCACCAGGCTTCTCCGAATCGATATCGCATTTTGCGAACGCTGTTCGGACCGACACCTCGCGCTCTTTGTTTTCCTCTCTCGACTCCTTCCCATTTTTTCATTCGACCTAGTGAGCTATGGTGCCGGACTGACCAACATGACTCTGCGCGCCTTCGCGATGGCAACATTGCTGGGAATGATCGGCCCAACGTTTCTCTTGACCTATGCAGGCGAGCAAGTGCGTTCAGGGGAGTGGCTGTTGATCTTGCTGGGGCTTATCATGGTGGCCGTGCTCCTCCTCGTCCCAAAGCTGGTCCTCCGATATCCTACCGCTCGTTGGGTCCGCCTCCTGCGCGGTGATATGCCGGTCGCGTCACCTCTCCATGTTTCTCCCAGTCAGCCGGCAACGGCTGATCCAGACAGGGCATCACGGTGCGACTCCTGCGGGGGACCATTCACCTAAGTCGCGATTCCCTGCTCTGCACCGCTGCCTCCGATGGCCATCGAATCGGCAAATCATTCTGCCGGCCTCCTCGATACACACACAGAACTCTTCCATTGGTGGAGCCCCACGGCTTAATCCATTCTCCGTAGCAGACCACTGCGGAGGACGGGCAGCCGTGGTCCCTTTGTGTCTTCGTCGGAACCCGATGAAGCGTGTCGTCCTTGCCTACTCCGCCGAAGCAGCTATTTCAGGCTGCGAAGGCTGGGCGCCAAGGCTTCGGCACGCCGCCCATAGGCTCAGGACGACGGGTCGGACGACACCCTTTGCGCATTCCTCCACAGCTTCACAGCTATGGCTTCCTGCGTAGGTGGGTGCAATCTTGTGGTTGTTGTGAGGTGGCTTACAACGGTAACGTGAAAAAGCTGGTAAAAGGATGATTAACCGGAAACATCCCGACCACCCGACACAATAATGGAGGGGTTATGGGCAAAGAACACAAAACGACCAACAAAGGAAACTCGTCCGAGACAAACCGTGAGCCGACTCAAGAAGAAATCCGCGCTCTCGCCTATCAGCTCTTCTGTGAGTGTGGATGCACCCATGGGCACGACGTCGAGCATTGGCTGGAGGCAGAACGGCAGGCGCATTCACGGCATAAATAACTGGACAAGCCAGCCCACTGGGCTCGAGGCATCCACATACACGCCTGATGGGGACCTGGCTAACTCAGCAAATTTGAAAGCTTCTGCTCATCGAGGATCGTGATGGTACGGCCGTCCATCTGAATGAGCTCCTGATCCCGAAACTGTCCGATGATAGTGCTGACGGTCTCGCGACTGCACCCGATGAGGTTGGCCATTTCCTGGTGGGTCAACTTGGCTCTGAGGCGAATCCCCTGCTTGTCGGTCACGCCGTCGGTCTTCCGCAGCTCCAACAGGAGATGGGCCAAGCGCGCCGGCACATCGCGAAAGACGAGATCTTCGACACGGCTCTGGATTTTCCTCAACCGGAGGCCGATGAGCTTGGTGAGCTTCACTGTCACGTTGGGATGCATCGCGAGGTACTGATCGAAGTCTTTTCGTGGGATCACGCAGATGAGCGTATCATCGAGGGTTTCAGCGGACGTCGAGCGAGGTACATCTTCCAGTGTCTCCAACTCACCGAAAACTTCTCCCGGCTCTAGAATGTCAAAGGTGACTTCTTTGCCGTTGGCTGCCGTGTTGGAAATTTTGACACGCCCTTTTTTCAGTAGATAGACGTTGCTGCTGGGATCACCGGAAAGATAGAGGGGCTGCCGTTTCTTGACCTCCTCCATCCGGGTAATCTTCTCCATTTCCTGCATCTCAGATGAAGAGATCCCCTCGAACAATCGAATATGTTTCAGAAACCACAATTTATTTGAAGCGGTTTGTGGGCTATCCATAGTGCCAACTCTCGAAACGAGCTCGAAGATTACTCGGGAATCCGGCCTAAGGCAAGAGGGTCCCCTATCGAATCGTGTCGCGAAGATCACAATGAGCGTCACGACGCGACCCTTGTCCCACCTCGTCTTTCCTAACCAAACAGCACCACTTTATCTCCTGGAAAAGACAACCGATTTGTAAGGCAGCTTACGGTACGGATAGGCTGCAGTGGGAGACACTGGGTGACTCTCGGAGGAGCCGTCATAGATGAGAACCATGACGCGGCAGCTCACCATCGGACTGTTGGCCTTGGCTGGAATCAGTCTACTTGGCGCCGGGGTGGTAGAGCCGCCGAAACCGGACTCGCCGCAGAGAGGCGGTATGACTATCCGTTCACTCCAGACCATTCTTGAAGAGACCGTGCAGAACCTCGAGGGAAACAATGGCCAGTGGCGATTCACATTCGCTGGAGTGGAGATGGCGCTGCTCACCAATGTCGCGCATGATCGTCTCCGAATCGTCTCGCCGATCCTGCCGGAAACTGAGGTCACGGATTTGCAACGCACTCAGATGCTGGAGGCTAATTTCCACACCACGTTGGACGCCCGATACGCAACGAGTCAGGGAGTGGTCTATGCAGCCTACATTCATCCGTTATCTCCTCTCAAGCGGGCCGAGGTTCACTCGGCCCTCCGCCAAGTCGCCGAACTCGTCAAAACATTCGGAACCATATATTCCAGCGGCAGTCTTTCCTTCGGCTCACCGCAGCCTCCCGCCGATCCAGAGCCGCGCCAACAAGAAAAGAAGTCTTACGACTAGCCCACAACCCTAGGTTTCAAGCTCTTCACCACATACGTGAACGGGTGGCATGCTTCCCGCAGTCCGCCAGGTGAGAGACCGTGTTCGGTAACTTTGCCTTTGGTGAACATTGTGAATTGGCTCACAGAATCCGGCCGACCGCTGAGATATCCTGGGGTCATGTCGAACGGAGATGTTTCCAACGTACCTGACGCGCGGCCCAATCTCCGCTTGGTTTCACGCCGCGACACGAAGGGAGTCAAGTTGATGGGAACACAGTATGCAGACAGACATCGAGATGACGAGACCCGTCCGATCCCTCCCTTGCCTCAGGGCGTAGTACCTGCTACCTCCACGAAAATACATCCTTCAGGCAAGGTCATCATCGCACTTGTGATCGGACTAGCGATCGGGGCCTTCTTCTATTTTGATCTGGGCCGGTTCTTATCGCTGGACGCCTTGAAAGAGAATCGAGATCATCTTTTGGCGTTCACCGACGCCAACTATCTCGCCGCGATCGGCATCTTCATTGTCTCCTATGCGATCGTCACCGGCTTGTCGTTGCCGGGTGCGGTCATTCTCACGCTCGCCGGTGGGTTCGTCTTCGGTGCCGTCCTTGGCACGGTGTTCGTGAACCTCGGGGCAACGACCGGAGCCACCCTGGCGTTTCTCACCGCGCGATATTTGTTGCGGGACACCATGGAGCAAAAGTTCGGGAAATCGTTGAGACCGTTCCAAGAAGGTTTCGCCAAGAATGCGTTCAGCTACCTGCTGACCCTTCGACTGATTCCGTTGTTTCCGTTCTTCGTGGTCAACCTGGTCTCCGGCCTGACCCGCGTGAGCGCGGGAACGTATGTCGGAGCCACGGCCCTCGGCATCATTCCAGGGTCATTCGTGTACGCCTATGCGGGACGCCAACTCGGCACCATCAATTCCCTGAAAGAAGTCGCGTCGCCGAACGTGATCGGAGCCTTCGTGTTGTTGGGCCTCCTCGCTCTGGTGCCGATCGTCTATAAGAAATTCGCCGCCAAACCGGTGTCATGACTACGTCAACGTTCGACGACATGCGATGAAGGAGGTCGCGCTATGCACACGGAACCCAAACCAAGGATCGTGGAAATGACCGAACATCATCAAGCGCTGGTCCTGCCGAACGACGTCTACAATCAACAACTCGTCGCCAATGTGCATCCTCCCGGTTGGGTCAACCCTGAGCCTGCCGGTCGCTACAACATGGTGGTGATTGGAGCCGGCACAGCTGGACTCATCACGGCGGTCGTTGCGGCAAGCCTGGGGGCCAAAGTCGCGTTGATTGAAAGGCATCTGATGGGAGGAGACTGCCTGAATGTGGGATGTGTGCCGTCGAAAGGCGTGATCCGAGCCGCCAGGGCCTGGGCCGACCTCCGGAAAGCAGCGGAATTCGGTCTTCATATACCAGCCGGCGTGAAATATGACTTCGGCGCCGTCATGGCGCGCATGAGGAAGTTACGCGCGCGGATCAGTCACAACGATTCCGCTCATCGATATGCCAAATTGGGCGTGGACATCTACATCGGCAGCGGCCGTTTCGTCGGAGACGATCGCATCCACATCGAGGGATCCTCCGGCGATCGCACCTTGACCTTTGCGAAAGCGGCGATCTGTACCGGCGCGCGGGCCTCGATCCCCTCGACACCCGGATTGATCGAAGCCGGGTACCTCACCAACGAAACAGTGTTTTCCTTGACGGAACTGCCTCAGCGCATCGGGGTCATCGGAGCCGGTGCCATCGGATGTGAACTGGCGCAGTCCTTCGCTAGGTTTGGGAGCCAGGTCTACCTCGTCGAAGCGGCGCACGGCATCATGCCGAACGAGGACCGTGACGCAGCGGACATTGTCGAGCAACAGATGGTGCGCGATGGGGTGAAGGTGCTGTGCTGTGGGAAACACTTGCAAGTCGAGAAGGCCGAAGAAGGCAAGCGCCTAACGGTCGGGTCGCACGGCGGTCAGTACGATGTGACGGTGGATGAACTCCTGGTCGCAGTTGGGCGAGCCCCGAATGTGGAAGGAATCGGGCTGGAGGCGGCAGGAGTCGCGTATGACAAGCAGGGCATCACGGTGACCCCCCGATTGCAGACGACCAACCCCAACATTTTCGCGGCGGGCGACGTCTGCTCACGCTATAAATTTACCCACGCGGCCGATGCCATGGCCCAAATCGTCATCCAGAACGCGTTATTTCCACACCCCTTTGGCCTCGGCTATGCCGGCATTGACTCGTTGATCATGCCCTGGTGCACATTTACCGAGCCGGAAGTCGCCCATGTCGGGATGTACGAGCGGGATGCCGAGGAGAAAGGAATCGAGGTCGAAACCTATACGTACAAGCTGGACGAGGTCGATCGAGCGATCCTGGACGGAGAAGATGCAGGCTTTGCGCGGGTTCACATCAAAAAGGGGACCGATACGATCCTCGGTGCCACGATCGTAGCCAGCCATGCCGGCGACATGATCAGCGAATTCTCCGTCGCCATGAAGGCAGGAGCCGGGGCCAAGACGATCGCGGCGACCATCCATCCCTATCCCACGCAAGCTGCAGTGAACAAGAAGGTGGTGAACCTCTGGCGCAAGGCGCACTTCACACAACGAACCAAGAATCTGCTGATCAAACTGTTTGCCTGGATGCGCCGATAGAGGCCGCATCATGAACAACGATGTTTCACGTCTTTACCTGAAAAGGATTGAGCCCATGACACCGTCTACTCCTTCCGTGATCATCGGTTTGACCTCGTGCCTGTTGGCCGGGATGATCCTCGCTGCTCCAAACTGGCTGCAAGCCGAGTCCCCTGCCACCATCGAAGTCGGTGCCTTTTCGACCGCTCCTGCGGGTGGACCCTGGCCGGACGGCTGGAAACCGCTGACATTCCCCAAAATTCCACAACAGACGACGTACCAGCTCGTGAAAGACGGTGATCGTGTCGCCGTCAAGGCCGTCAGTCAGGCTTCCTCTTCGGGGTACACGAAAGAAATTTTGATCGACCCGAAGGAGTATCCCATCATCCAATGGCAGTGGAAGGTCTCGAACATCTTGAAGGCCGGCAATGTGGCGAAGAAAGACGGCGATGATTACCCGGCCCGTATCTACGTCACCTTTCAGTACGACAGTACGAAAGTGGGTCTCTTCGGTAAGGCGAAGTACGAAGCAGCCAAACTCATCTACGGGCGCTATCCTCCGCTCGGAGCCCTGAATTACATCTGGGAGAGTCGGGCGCCGGTGGGAACGGCAGTACCCAACCCCTACACCGAACAGGTGCACATGGTTGTGGTGGAAAGCGGAGCAGCCAAGCTGAACACCTGGATGATCGAAGAACGCAACGTCCATGACGACTACAAGCGAGCGTTCGGAGCAGAGCCGCCCATGATTTCCGGTGTCGCCATCATGACGGATACCGACAATACCGGCGAATCAGCCGAGGCCTACTACGGAGATATCGTCTTCAGGAAGAAGCCGGAGTGATCGGAAACAAAGCCGACATGCGCGACTCACCCATCAGTGACCCGGCCCATCCGATCGCAAATCAGAAATAAATCCATTGCGATTGGGCATCCGGATGGTTGCAAGGGTTCGGGCGTCCATCACCGCATCTTTCTGAATGATACCGTTTTGGTGCAGCAACCAGGCGACGAGGCTATAGACTTCGTCCGGCGTGAGCGATTGCGGCGCGCTGAACGGCATGGCGCGGAAGATGTAGTCGTACAACGTTGTGGCATAGGGCCAGTAGCTGCCGATGGTCTTGATCGGGTGTTCCGAGGCCAACGAACCTTGGCCCCCGACCAAAGGATCTTTCGGTCCTTCCGTTCCGGTCGGTCCATGGCAGGCGGCACACTTCGCGGCGTACAGAGTGGCACCCTGTTGCACCGTTCCTCGGCCCTGTGGCAACCCCGCTCCGTTCGGTGCGATGTCGATCTCCCAGGCCTTGATGTCGGCTTCGGTGGCCGGCTTCCCCAATCCGTAGCGCGGTTCTTCCGCTTTGAGGATCCAGTTGGGCATCAGAAACAGACCCAGCGCCAGAATGATCGACGCGACGGCTCTAGACTTGCCCATTGGTCACAGCCCCCCGTCGATCAATCCTCCAACTGTGAATCGCATGGTAGTGGTAGAACGAATGGACGCCTCGGGCAGCGACCAGTGCCGCTCTGGTCGGCTGAATAGAGCCGGTCTCATCGGTGCAGCGACTTTGGATGATCGTCTCGTCTCCGTTCCAGCGCCATCCGAACCGAAACCGCGTGTGACACTTCGGCAGCACCGGCTCTTGTAATTGAGCCGTGTGCCAGGACTTTCCGCCGTCCGTGCTGACCTCGGCCATGACGATCTTTCCATGCCCGCTCCACGCCAGTCCACGAATCTCGACGAAGCCCGGATCGATCTGTTGGCCGCCGGAGGGACTGGTGATCACCGATTTGGTGTCCATCACGAACGTAAACTGCTTGGCGGTGCCGTCCGGCATGAGGTCGGTATAGCGGGAGGTTTCTTCGCGAGTCATAAACGGCGCCGTGCCGAGCTTCAATCGTCTGATCCACTTGATACAAGTATTGCCTTCCCAACCTGGGATCACCAACCGGAGGGGATATCCCTGCTCCGGCCTGAGCGCCTCACCGTTTTGCGCGTAGCAGAGCAACGCATCGTTCACCAACTCCGCCAACGGCAGGCTCCGCGTCATCGCGGCGGCATCGCTGCCTTCTGCCAGCATCCACACCGCGTCAGGTTTGATGCCCGCCTCAGCCAGGACCGTCGAGAGCGGCACGCCGGTCCATTCGCTCGTGCTCATCAACCCATGGGTCTCTTGAACGGTTGTTCCCGTCGGCCCTTTCCATTCTTTTCCAGAGTTGCCGGAACACTCGATGAACAGGGTTCGCGTAACGGAGGGGAAGCGCACGAGATCGTTCATAGAAAACGTGAGCGGCCGGTCGACCAGTCCGTGAATCAAGAGCCGGTGCCGGTCGGAGTTGATGCTCGGCACTCCGTTATGATGGCGCTCGAAATGCAGGGCGGACGGAGTGATGATGCCGTGCAAGGCGTGATGGGGCGTCAGTGAATGGGTGGCCGTGGGCAGGCGTTGAACCGTTTCTCCTTGGGCGCGGACTCCGTATGGGCTTGGGCTGCGGCCCGGTACGTGGGTGGGACGAACGCTCTCCCCCTCTTCGGCTGGAAGCAAGGCAGGAGTGAGCAAACCGGCGGCGGTAGCCCCCACCATAGAAACGGCACCCGTGAGCCAAGTCCGCCGATCGACCCATGTTTCCTTCTCCGTGTCAGGTTCCGAAGGGTTGCGCCGCTCTTCATCGAACAGATTCATGGCGTTTCTCGCTTGCAGTCATTCGTCCTGTCGAGCAGTCTGCGGCTTCGGTCCCGGGAAAGCAAGAGATTCACCGTCGAACCACTCACGGTGCACTCGTTGCCGCGACTGGTACTGAGCGAGAGGGCGTTTGCTTTCGTCCTGCCAGATATCGCAAGACGGCATCCGCAGAGAGCAGTCCCGGCCCGTGCAGGATAAAATACAAGAACAAAGTCCCGATATAGAACGCCTCTTGGAGTGCGGCCTCAGAGAGTTGGCTATGCGAGATCGAAGCAACAATGTTGAGCCCGAACAACAAGAGCGCTGCCCACCGGCCTGCCAAACCGATGGCCAGCAAGAACGAGCCGCCCAATTCGACCGCTGTAGTCACGTAGGCGACCATCTCCGGCGGCAGGAGCGGCACATCGTAAACCTTGGTGAAGAGCGCCACCGTCGACATCCAACTGGAGAGCTTTACGATCCCGCCCGTCCAGAAGATCTGCGCGAGATACAGACGGGCCGACAAGTCAAAGAGTGGTAACAACGCCTCCAAGCCCCACACGACTCGACCGTACGAGGCCACTACATGATCGAGAATCAGTCTCCACCATTCCGCCTTGTGAATCATGGGTGTATCTCGAGTGAAAACACCGGGCCCATGACGGGATCGGACAGGCCGGTCAGGAACTGGGCAAGGTCGAGGTCAGGCATGAACTCTCTCGCCATGCACTCGACGACCGCCACGGTCTTTCGATCGCGCACCGCCTGGAGCAGCCACCACTGATTAGGTGAGAGGCTCCTGACATGAATCTTTCCACGACCTCTCGTCACCAGGAGTCCTCCCTCCTCAGGAGACAGGCTCAGGCCGTCGATCCCATTTCCATCGGCTTCCGGTTGTAGCGCATACCAGACTCGATGGACCGGCAGCACACATCGCAGCAACCGCACGGTCGGATTCAGACGGAACGTCACAGCGGAGGGATCGACCGTGGCCAGGGTCTGTATCCACTCTTGAGAAGGAAGCGGACTGTCGGCGACCTGATGCAGTTCGTGGCAGGCCCATTCTAAACGAGCCAGTTCGATCAGTACCCGAGGGCTTTCAAGCTGAAGGAGGAAGAGCGGGAAATGCTGCCCATACGCAAACAAGTCGCCGCTCGTCGAGGGATACCGCTTCAGATACCCGCGAGCAAACACATTGAAATAGTGGCCTCCGATCAATCGACGCAGTACCGGGTAGGTGATCTTCAAGGTCTGCACATAGTTGTTTCGAATCAATCGACGGTAGAGGGCCAAGCTTCGCCGGGCTGGGCCAGTCCGCATCGAGGTCGTGACCGTCAGGCCTTTCCCTTCCATCATCGCTGCGGCGAATGCGCGCTGGAGTTCATGCAGGGGTGGCATAACAGGCTCCGAGCATGGCATCGGCTTGCGAGGCTTGCTCGACCAGCTCGGCCAAGGGCGGCAGATTCGTATCCCATTCAATCAACGTTGGTCGTGGACCGAAGTGGTGAAGGGCCCACTCGTACAGACTCCAGACCTCCGGATACACAGCCTGGCCATGTGTATCGACCAGCCATCTTCCGACACGATCGAAACCCGCCAGATGGATCTCTTGCACGGCTTCGGACGGAATGGCGTTGAGAAACCGCACCGGGTCCAGGTGGAAATTCACGGCATTGACGTAGACATTGTTGAGATCCAATAGAATCCCGCACCCGGTTCGCCGGACGACTTCGGCCATGAACTCAGCTTCGGGAATTGTCGAATCCGGCCATGTCAGGTACTGCGTCACGTTCTCGATGAGCATGGACCTCTGCAGTTCCGTTTGGGTCTCATCGATCTTGGCGCACACCAGATTCAGGCTTTCTTCCGTATAAGGGAGCGGCAACAGATCGTTGAGAAAACGGCCGTCGACAGAACTCCAGGAAAGATGCTCCGATACGAACGTCGGCTGGAATCGATCGAATACCTCCTTCAGTTTACGGAGATGTGTGGAGTCGATCGAGTCCGTAGAACCGAGTGAGAGTCCGACTCCGTGAAAGCTCAATGGATAGTCGACCCTGATCCGCTCTAGGGTGCGAAGCGCCGTGCCCCCTTCACCGAAATAGTTCTCCGGATGGGTTTCCATCCAGGCCACCGGAGGCGGCGATTCCATAATTTCGCGAAAATGATACGATCGAAGCCCGATCCCGGCTCGCGCCGGGATCGGAGCTGGGCAGTGAAGAGTCATCCGTCACCTACATCTTTTTCTGCATCTCCATCATTTTCTTTACATCCTCTTTGGTCAGCACCGTGCCCTTGGCGATCCTCTCGCACAATCCTTTCGGCATGTACACATAGGAATCGGCCTCATTATCGATCTTGGACAGGCCGGCACACGCATGGAGTTTGCTGGCACAATCATTCATCCCGGCCTTGGCCACACCTGCGCACGGTTGCCAGTCAGGGGGAATCTCCGTAGCCTTCGCACCCGCCGCATGCACTGCCTGACCACCCGCCAAGCTCAATGCGACGAGCAACGCGGAATGGACCACAGCATTCTTTTTCGTTTTTGCGTTCATGTAATTCTCCTCTTCAGCATTGTTGAAACGTCGCTGTTATCGATCTCGTGAACTTGCTTTTGTCCAACCGTACCGCACTACATCCTCACCGAGTCCCCTCCTTTCTACGATGCGAGAACATCATATTCCCGGCCGAGTGTGGTTCCAAGCACAGTAACACCGTCACATCCTACGGATCGAGTCAACACCCTGCTGTGAGGCAGCTTACAGTTCGAGAAAAGAGTCGAGCAACCGGCGCTCTTCATTCAAGCCGTCCCACCCATCCGAATCCATTCAGCTTTTCGTGCCTCTGACTCTCTAAAAGAGGAGTATGATCGTCGGGCAAGTTGGATTTGATTGACGGCCATGAAGGTAGCTTGATGGAATCTGCGGATCTTCTTCGAATTGGATCGTATGTCTCCGTCCTCGGGGTGATGGCGACGTGGGAACTGTTGGCGCCGCGGCGTAAACTGACGGCATCGAGGCTTTGCCGTTGGGGCGGTAATCTGACGATCGTGGCCTTGAACACCGTCCTCGCCCGCCTGCTGTTCATGGGCGGCGTCGTGGCCACGGCCGCAATGGCGCAGGACCGTCACTGGGGACTCTTGAACTGGATCGACGGGCCGGTCTGGCTCGAACTCGCCCTGGCGATCGTCGCACTCGATTTCATCATCTATTGGCAACATCAAGTCTTCCATTATGTGCCGATCTTGTGGCGCTTTCATATGATGCATCACTCCGACCTGGACCTGGATGTCACCAGCGGCGTGCGTTTTCACCCTGTGGAGATCATCATCTCGACGGGAGTGAAAGCCCTGTCGGTCCTGATGCTGGGGGTGGCACCGCTGGCGGTCGTCATCTTCGAGATCGTCCTCAACAGTACGGCCCTCTTCAACCACAGCAATGTGCGGATGCCTGTCGCCCTTGATCGAATGCTTCGATGGTTCATCGTCACGCCGGACATGCATCGGATTCACCATTCGACGGATGTGCGAGAGACCAACAGCAACTACGGATTCAACGTGCCCTGGTGGGATCGCCTATTCGGGACCTATTGCCCACAACCGGCTTTAGGACAGACCGGCATGAAGATCGGCTTGGAGCATCTTGGTCCACCGGTCTGTCTGAACTTGTTCATGATGCTCCGCTTCCCCTTCGTGACGCAGTTAGGACGGTACGCAAGCCGCACACGATTGCACCCATAGTGAGGAGAGGGGGGGCGTGGTTCGTTGTTGAACAAACGGTGCGGAACTGAGGAGTCCAGTGGCGGTTTTGATTTCTAGCTGGCTCCTCCTTTCCCGCGCTGATCAGTTACGCCCCGCCATCACCCCACCATCGACATCCCAAGTAGCGCCGGTCACCCACGCAGCATCGTCGCTCAGTAAGAATTGGATGACTCGGGCCACGTCGTCCGCAGTCCCAATCCGGCCGATGGGGTGAAACCCGTTGAAGGAGGCTAATGTCTCGTCCACTTTACTGGGCTCGATGAACGTCTGGTAAATCGGAGTGTTGACCACGGCTGGCGACACCGCATTGACGCGAATCTTGTGGTCCGCCAACTCCATGGCCATATGTTGTGTGAGCGCATGCAGGCCTGCCTTCGCCATCGAATAGGCAGAGGACGGCGTCGCTTTGACGGCTTGTCGCGCCCACATTGACCCGATATGCACGATCGAACCACCGCCGTTGGCGGCCATGTTCTTGGCGACGGCCTGCGAAATGAAGAAGAGGGCTCGATTGAGATTCAGATACCTATCGTAGTCCTCGGGGGTGTGTTCGAGAAACGGTGTGGGATTGAAGTACCCCGCCGCATTCACCAGGTATTTGATATGGCGATTGTGGTTCTCGGCAAACGCAAGAATACGCCGGACATCATTCGGCGCGTACAAGTCGGCGGAGAATGCTTCGACGGTTCCAAGCTTTGACAGCTCGCGCAATGCCGTTTCCAGTTTTCCTTGAGACTTGCCGATAATCGCGACAGGGATGTGACGTTCCAACAAAAGCTTCGCGGTGGCGAACCCGATACCACTGGTCCCTCCCACGATGAGGGCGACGGGATGATTCGACTGTTCCATTGATGACCTCCGATGAACAGGGCCTCAGTCAAGAGGCGCCTCGATGCCTTGATGAATGATGAACGATGGACCACTACACCGCGTTGAGGACCGAGTCCTTATACCTCTGCGCCTGTCCGTCATGGCAGGCACCGCGATGGGTGTCAAGAAAACGTTCGAGAATGCTGGCAAGATACACCGGCGTCTCGTCCATCGGAAAGTGCCCGGCATCTGTGATGAACGTGAACTCCGCATTCTCGAACCAGGCCCCCAACGTCTTTCTCAGATGCTCTTCCTGAAAGCCCGGGAGATCCTGACGCCCGCCGATCACCAGCACCGGCGTGCCGACCTCGGCGCCGCGGACCTCCTGAGAAAAGTCTGTTTCCAGCCACATCCGGTAATAGCCCTGGACGACTTCCTTTGTAGAGGTCTGGAGATGCCTGGTCGCTCGCGAGCTCGCCCAAACAGGTGAAAGTCGTTGCCCTGTCAGCATTAAGAGCCCCTGTTCCGACAGTGCACGCTGGTGAATCAAGTCCCAGAGAAATTTCTTGGTTCCCTCGTCGGCAGGGTACCCATCTGCTGACACCGGCGTAATTCCAACGGCACTCTTGATGCGCCTCCTACCGGAGAGCCAGTCATCGAGGATCATTCGTTGCATCACCATGCCGGACATGGAATGGCCGATAACATGGAACTCCGTCCACCCGAGACTGTCGGCGAGACGAAACGCATCCGCCGCCACCTCGTCTACGGTGTAGGCGCCGGCAAGATGTCGCGACATGCCATAGCCGCGCAGATCCGCGAGTACATAGGTGTAGCGGTCCTGGTTGAGGTAAGGAATCAGCGGTTCGTAACTTCCCGCATCACCCATCCAATGATGCAACAGCAGCACGTTCTCGCTGCCTTGCCCATAAGTCGTATGTCCCAAGATGGCCGTTGAAGAATGGTTCATGATTGCCACGCTCCTTTCTCGTATAAGGCGACGGTCAACAATTCAGTGCCGCGCCCGTTTAGATGACCAATAGATCCACACATCGCGGATATCGAAGAGCAACGAGACGCCGATGGCGAGAGACAGCATGAGGAGATAACCGGCGAACAGCCCTTCGATCTGTTGAAGCTGAACGATGAGATGCCCCAGTAAGGGAATCCAGAATACGTGCCCCACGCCGAGGATCCGTTCGAAACCGAATACCGCATAGAGCCCCATCATCAACATGGCCGATAGCATAAAGACGACCAGGATGAGCTTGGCCAGCGGTTCGCTCCAGAATGCGAGGCTGGCCATATTGATCACCATCAAGACAAAGACCCAGCCCGCAACCCAGGCCGGCTGGTCCAACAACTCGCTGAAGAACCGCAGAGGATTTCGCAGACGAGTCTGATGAACGGTACCGATAGATCGAGTGACGAGATTCATCCTGGCCTCCTTTCTCCTGAGCGGCTAACGGTGGTCGCACGCGCTTGAAACGCTCATCATCACTTACCCGCACGCGCAGGACGAGGCGGCGCATCCGCTGGTGAGTGTGACCTCCGGAAAGTCAATGACGGTCCCAGCGATATGGTTGATGTAATTGCTGAAAATATTCAACGCGACATGCGCTACGGTTTCGACGATGTCTCCGTCGGTCAGCCCGGCTTGGCGCGCCTGATCGAGTCCTGACGCCCCAAGTTCCCCGCGTTGCACCACGATGCTCTGCGCCAGTTTCAAGATGGCATCGGTGCGAGGATCCACTGCCGCAGCCATCCGCGCATCGGCGAGATCCTGTTGGGTCAGACCGAGCTTGCCGCCGATGAACGAGTGGGCGCTGAGGCAATAGGTGCAGTGATTGGTCTCGGCGACGGTGAGCGCAATTTGCTCGCGGAGCTTTGGGGAAAAGCTTCCGTCTCCAAGGGTGGCGCTGAAGTTGAGATAGCCCTGGAGCGCAGCCGGAGCGTTGCCCAAGACGCGAATCAGATTCGGAACCACGCCTAATTTCTTTTGGACTCCCTCGAAGAGCGTCTTGGCTGGTCCGGTGGCTGTCTGCGGATCGAGTTGTGCGATGCGAGTCATGATACCTCCTTAAACGGTGTGGGTTGCCCGCGCTTCAAGTACGCGATTGATCATCTATTCAGCAGTAACTGTGCCTTCGTGCATGAATCTCTAAATAATTGATAGTACGATAGATTGTTAATTCATCTACCAAGTCGATCGATACGAGTATTCGTAATCTACGATTGTTCGTTGCATTTAATTGCGAATTCTCGTAGTTTTGACTCTATGAATCCCAAACAACTTCCCCAGGTGATGGTGACCACCGCGCGTCACCGAGGCCTATGCGATGTCTTGCGATCCATTACCGACGGCATCGCCCAATGTCCGAATACGGCCCTGACACGCATCTGGCTGGTCGAACCCGACGCCATCTGCGACCTGTGCCGAAGCCGGGAGGATCTTTCTGCGGGTGAGCAGTCACTGCATCTTGTCGCCAGCGCCGGCATTCCCCGCGATCCCCAATCCGACTACAGCCGACTCGACGGCTCTTTTCACCGATTTCCTTTAGGCGAGCGCAAAATCGGGCGCGTGGCCGCAACCGGGGAACCGCTCTGGCTGGCCGGACTGCAAGGAAACGAAGAGTGGATGGCGCATTCGGCTTGGTTTACACGAGAGGACATCAGAACCTTCGCGGCGCAGCCGTTGATCTACCGGGGTGAGATCCTCGGAGTCCTGGGGCTCTTCGACCGAGGGTTACTCAACGATGAAGCCTTCGAATGGTTGAGGATCTTCGCTGATTACGCGGCGGTGAGCATCGCGAACGCCAAGGCCTATGAGGAGATCGATCTTCTTCGTACCCGCTTGGAAGAAGAGAATCTCTATCTGCGCGAGGAAGTCACGGCGGCCCTGGGGATGGGAGAATTCATCGGCGAGAGTCAGGCGCTGCAGCATGTCCTGCGCCAAGTGGAGTTAGTCGCTCCGACTGATGCCGCAGTCTTGATTACCGGCGAGAGCGGGACGGGCAAGGAACTAGTCGCGCGCGCGATTCATGACCGGAGCCCGCGCAAAGACCGAGCCCTGATCAAAGTGAACTGTAGTGCCGTCCCGGATACCTTGTTCGAGAGCGAATTTTTCGGTCATGTGAAAGGCGCGTTTACCGGAGCACTGGCGGATCGCCCGGGCCGTTTCGAAATGGCCGATCATGGCACCCTCTTTCTCGACGAGATCGGAGAAGTGCCGTTGCCGATGCAAGCAAAGCTGTTACGAGTGCTCCAAGAGGGAGAGTTCGAGCGCGTGGGAGAGACCCGCACCCGCCAGGTGGACGTTCGGATCCTGGCCGCGACGAATCGAGACCTGAAACAGGAAGTCGAGGCCGGTCGCTTTCGCCAAGATCTCTACTATCGACTCAGCGTCTTCCCGCTTCACATTCCCCCGTTGCGTGAGCGGCGAGAAGACATTCCGAAGCTGGCCGTCCATTTCATCGCGCAAAGCGCCAAACGGATGAACCGACGAGCCCCACGCTTGACCCAGGCGGCCTTGAACCAGCTGGCGGCCCATACCTGGCCGGGGAATGTGCGGGAGCTCCAGAACGTCATTGAGCGCGCCGTCATTCTTTCTCAAGGCCGCACCCTGGATATTCATCTTCAAGCTTCGCCGGTGCGCGAGAACGGTGCGTCACCACCGCCCGCCTCGTCGGCAGGACGGCTGGCCACCCGAGAAGACCTGAAACGCCAGGAGCGGGAGAATATCGCGCAGGCCTTGCGGCTCACGAAAGGCAGGATCTTCGGCTCCGACGGTGCGGCGGCATTGCTCGGCATGAAACCGACGACGCTGGCATCGCGCGTCAAGGCCCTGGGAATCAAGCGGCGCTAGGCGGATTCTCCTGAAAGCCGCTTCTGCATCTCCTGGGAGCAATCTCACTCTCAACACCTTTGGAACACATTGTGCTCTTAGGCCTGAGTTCTAGTGACGGTGTTCAGCTCCTCCCTCGGATCGAAAGTTCGGAAACTTTGTTTTGGCATAAGCCGAATGACAGGCGACGCAGGTGTCCAGCAGCCGGGAGAAGTGAAACGAGACGGTTTCGGCATCCTTGGCCTGGGCCGCGTGCGCAAGCTTCTCGGCTCTACGATGAAACGCTTCGTCCAAGACCTTAAATTGTTCCGGGAGATTTTCGAGGTCGTGCCTCTGGGCCGTCGTGAGTTTCTGTTCAAGTACGTAGCTATTCCGCATGGCCATGGCGGAGTCGGCGATCCCGTCCCAATTCGCGACCGGTAGTGCCCCTGCAATACGCTGCGTGCCAAGCAGAAGCTCCCTCATCTCTGCCTGGAACAGCTGCTGAAGGTCGGGGGGCATGTTGAGGCTGGGGATCGGGGCCGACAACTCGGCCGACAGAACCTTCGGCGTCACAAGGGTCACGATGGCGACGCCGAGAGTGAGAGCGGCTGCTACTAGTTTCATGTCTTATTCTCCCTTGGCTGAGGAAGCTCAATCGCAAGCTACAAAGGGTAGCTCATCCCTCATCAAGCCACCGTCTGATCTACACATGGTTCGACTGCTGAAGCACTTTAAAATGTCACGACCTTGTCGGATTCTTTAACGATTTCGTGCAGGTCCATCATCGTTGAGAGCGGGCAGAGCTCCGTTCCTTCCGAGTGCCGCAGCTTCAGGCATGTCCCGCAAGCAAGAATCTTTCCGCCGTTATCCACGAACGTCTGCATCTGTTCAGTGACGTTGAATTGGTCCGCATTCAACTGTTCACAGTCAACGCCTTTCGCGAGCAGGAATACCTGTACTGCATCACCCTGCTTGAGAGAAAACACGCCCAAACGAAACGCATTCCAGACCGTTTCCGAATCCGTCGAGTAAATAATGATCCCAAGCTTCATTGCGTTAATTCTCCTTGATGGCAGCTGATCGTTCGCGCGAGCCAGCGCCCCCTGTTCTCCTCCACCATGTGGCCTTGAGCGCAATCTAACTCTCAACATCAGCGGCGGTGCTCAGCAAGAGTTCGCGCCGTCTGCCGCACAGCATGTTAGGCGGATCCTACCGCCCGGAACTTCTCACCTTGCTGTCCGCAGAGCTCTATGCAGCGGTCAATCCAAGACTGATACCAGTACCAGGCGCCTTGGACATCAACGCCATAGCCCTTTGCAGGAATCTTCGCGTCCTCGGAGCGCCACATGTCAACGTGATGCGGAAACATCCTAAACGTTGGAAACCCAGCCTTGCGGACAGCTGAAACGACATCTTTGGCGCGAAACTTTGGTCTCTCAACCTCTTTCTTAACCCAGTACTCCTTGTCGATCCCTTTCGCAAGGTCAGACCCTGGATCGATAAACTCAACAACTCGATCAGCTTGCCCTGGTCTGTTCACGAGCTTCCGCTTGAACAATAGACGATATGAGTACCGTTCGCTGTTATACTCATCGTGCGTTAGATCCGCGTCAAATTCGCGCACATATGCTTTGAGTCGTTCAGGAACATCGGGTTCTGGAATCGGATGCTGGAGTTGTTCAGCAGCCAGTTGTAAAAACTGAATGCTGTAGCTTAGGTGCCGGTCGAGCCCGTGCTTCTTGCCGAACAGCTGTTTCAGATAGGTATTGAAGTTCATCGCACAGGCCTGATACCTCCCGCTGAGGAAGCCATCCAGCGCGCGAGTCATCTGGTGTTCGACTTCGTGACGTAAACCGATAAGAAATCGAAGGTTGTTTGCCGTGTCCGTGTCTATCGGGCATTTCCCGTCGCATAGGCAGCGCTCAAGTTCCCAATACTTGAATGCTCCGCGCTTGGTCCGGTGGAACTTCTTGCGCTTGAGCCCTTGGTCGAAGTAGCGATAATCGATACGCTTTGCGCGGTAATACGCATGCAAGAGGTAGGTCCAAGCAATCACCATTAACACAATGAAGGTTTCAGACTTGAAGCGCGTCGTGGGATCATTGTACACGCGAATCGCCGCCATGGCCGCCTCCTTGGCCTTGTCGACTAGCTCTGAAGTCAGCGAGCCCGGCGATCCTTTTTGTCGCGCCATAATCTCTTATTATTCAGCCTAACTATTGAGCATACTGACCGGCATAGTACTGTTATAGCCACATGTACTCAACCCTTGGATCATGGCATCTTTTACGCCTCGATTTGAGATGTGCGTGTAGATCATGGTCGTCTACCGATTGGCAAGGCCCAACAGTTCCCGCACCCTGGAGATATGGTCACCATCCTCAAGCGTGTGTGTCACGAACGCAGTGAAGAAATCGTATCTGGCACTATTTCTTTGCTGCGATCTTAGCGCGGATGGCACGACTGAATTGCTTGTGATGAAGCCGACGACGCCGGCTTCGCGCATCAAAGCGCTGGGAAGCAAGAGACGCTGGCTGATCTAAGGGTGCAGTTTGGTTGTATGACTGATTGACCGGGCGTACCTCAGCAACTGAACGCCGGACACGGCTCGAAACCGCTGCTGAGCATGGTCGTCCACCAAGACGTCTTACCCAAGGGGGCGGGGTACAGTCCCCGGCGGACTTGATGCTGGATGGGCGGGCCATGTTGCACGATCAGAGTCCTGATAGATTTCGAGACCGCCTCCAACAGGCATTGCAAAGATAGTTGTCGCTCTGTTTATACCGGCTGAAGTCGGGCTTCCGGAAAATCATGGCCGAACCACAATGCACCTATTGACTCATTGAACTGAGACGCCAATAATGTTGGCCATCCAGGGCAGCCAGTACGGGTAGAACGCTCTCCTTGCTGGCGATCTTGCGCTCATGAGGCTGCGGCAAGAGCTGGTTGCTCGTTTGTGCGGCACCGCTATCGACGCGCAAGAACAAGACAAGAACAAGAATTGGAGCGACCGAGCTTCTTTTATGATTAGAGTGATCAAGAATGAATTTCAAAAGGACCCTTCGCTGAAGGATCAGCTGTTAGACGTTGTTAATTCGAGCTACACTCAAGGCAAAAACACCCTAGATAATTCCCTGAGGGAAGCCCAGTGGCTTTATCTCTTGGAAAACAACTCCCAGCCACCCCAAATAGATGGCTTTTTCTTCGTTCATGGAATCATGGAATTGAGTGCGGGGAACAAGACGTGGTTGTCTATGTACCTCGGATTATCCGTCCTGCGGAAGGATCTCCAAGGCGCCAAGGCCATGGACCCTCTCTATGACAAGTTTATTGAGGACGCCTCCTCGCTTGAGAACGAACAGAACGAAAGGCTTTTGCTTTGGCTTACTACGGCTAACCCTGCGGTTTATAGAATTGTCGAAAAGAAGCTTTCAGACGTTAGGCCTCGCCGAGAATGGTGTTTATCCTCCGACGATCGCGATATTTTCAAGGCACTGCGACAGCGCCTCGGGATAGCAAATTCAGACGACGCTGAACATACCCCTTTTCTGCTAAAGGGCTTCTACTCCGGATCAGAATACACTGAAGAGATGTACAAGGCGATTGAAGATATGTCGTGCAACGAAAACCTCAGATATTTGAGCAAGCTCGGTATACAAGCGCGGGACGGTGATCGCCTCCTTGTCATTTGCCACCTGCCCCCCCCGAGAAGGAGGGATAATGAAAGCGAATGACTGGGTGCTTGGGATTGCGGCCTTCCTGCTAAGTATTTTTGGAATTCTTTCACTCTGTTTTGGTATCTGTTGGCTGGCGATAATTGCCGTCGCCTTCGCAGATCTCTACTTGTTCGCGGTTCTGATTGGTGCAAGCCTACGGGCCCAGTGCGATGCTGAATGCTCTCCAGGTAAAAAACTTAAATCGTGTGCCGAGAAATCCAAGAACCTGTTCCCGAACAGGCCCACATCGGTTGTGGTGTTGCTATGCCTAACCATATCACTAGTATACAGCTTTGCTGGAATCTTTTTGTCGCTTGACCAGACAGGCTCGCCCTTTAATAAAAAACTTGAGTCACCGACACAAGCAGTTCATCTCAGCCTCACAACAATGTTGACCTTGGGTGACGGTGTATTTCACGCGGAGGACGATGCAGCGAGACGTTTGATTCTTTTCGAGCTAGGAAGCTCCATCTTGTTGTTTTTTACTATATTCCCTTTGGTGATCTCACGGATATCAGGATGGGGTAAAAAGGAGTGATAGAAGGGGGGGGTGACCTCACCCCTGAAGCCCGCCTAGTTCTGCCTCCGAGTGAATCAAGAAGCAGGTTCCTGACATGACCCTCCGCCCCGTTTCCCGTCCCGCCTCGTCAGTCGTCAACTACATCTGGCAGAGCACGCTGGAAACAGCCAATCGAATATCCAGCGTGAACACTCACTGCTTTCACGATTGAGCAATGCTGCTTGCTCAGACATCCCTGACACGAAGCCTCACCGGCGCGTGCGACAGTATCCTGGATTCTGTGGCGCTTCCCAAGCTGCGACCTGGGCAGCACAGGTGCGGCGAGACATGAAGCCATTCAAACATTGGCCTTTGTGATCACCATACCCCCTACTCCAGCCAAAGGCTCTTGGGTTGCCCGGGCCTCCATATTGATCTGGGCGCTCTGCACGGCGCTACACACTTCAATGGGGTTGCCAGCGTTGGCCGATGAGCCGTGTACGTCTCTCTCCTGCCCGTCCGGGGATGACTGGCAGTATGGAGCCTCTCTCGATGTCAGCTACCCGCTCAACTTCAACTTCCCGGAGAACCATCTCTGGCGGAACCGCTCCACCGTGCCACGCCACAACGAACTCAGCCCCAATATGGCGATGGCCTATGTGCGTAAGGAGGCGTCCGCCGGTTCTGAATGGGAGATGGAACTGGCGGTGCAAGGAGGCTACGACTCACAGGATTTCGCGTTCCTCCCGGGCGAGCCGAAGCTATCCGGCGCCGACACACTTCGCCACGTTGGCCTCGCGAACGTGTCATACCGGGTTCCGAAAGCTGGAGGCTTCACATTGACTGCGGGCCTGTTCAGTAGTTTTCTCGGCTCCGAGAAACTCTACGCGAAAGACAACGTCCACTACACACGCGCCTGGACTTCGGACTACACCCCCTATGCGATGTTCGGCTTGAACGCCGTCTACCGCATGAACACGAGCGTGACGCTTTCTGGATTCGTCGTGAACGGTTACGCCCATCTGTCCCGCCCAAACGATCACCCCAGTTACGGCTTTCAACTGAAGTTTACCCCGCTGCCGTGCGTAACCATTAGTCATACACTCTATGCCGGACCAGACCAACAGCGGACCGATCTCGATTTTTGGCGGTACTATCTGAGCAATGCTGTGAAGTGGGAGGACCGCAAGCTCTTCGTCACCCTGACCTATGACGTGGGCACAGAAAATATTGCCGATCGGCCTGGCGTCCCACGTGCATTCGTGATGGGCGGGAGTGCCAGCATCGGTTGGAAATTCACGGCGGGGTGGTATGCGGCGATCCGACCGGAATTCTACTGGGACCGCAACGGACGATGGACGGGCAGCGAGCAGTTCGTGAAAGCCATGACGACCACGCTGGACTATGCGCCGTTCTGTGATGGCGGGCCACGCGTCTTCAGCAATACTCACGTGCGGCTTGAGTACCGCTGGGATGAATCGACAGGGGTCAACGGCGGGTTCTTCAGGCGAGGCGACATCACGCCAGGTGTGCCCGGCCTGACCGGATCGCAACACCTGATCGTCCTCGGCCTCCTCTGGTCCTTCGACCAGCGGCTATCGTAAGTACGGCGCGGCAAACGGGGTCCGACTTTTTACTCTCGCCCTTGCGCAGTCCTCGTATCTGAAGTAGGGCTGGCGGCACATTCCCAATGTGTGGCCTTGAGCGCAATCTAACGTGAAGTTTAGGGGCGCGCCGCTTTTGGCGCACCCCTATCGAACACCAGGTTGGGCGACAATTGACTATGCCGCAAGGTTCACGCTCTCCCATTGAAAAAAAGCATTTAATTGCTCAGCGGTTGGGTTACTCAACGAGCCAGCATTGTTCTTCTGGTCGTAAGTGTAGAGACGCTCATACAGCCACTTAGCATCGCCCCAGGTCATAGGAGATGATTTCTGCGTTAGCTTGATATGGCCTTCGCATGCCTTCCAGTACGGACTCAACCAAAAATAGAAAAACTTATATAAGAGCTCGGTGTTGACATACCCAGATTTCGCGAACGTGCCAAGAACTTGAAAGAAGTCGAGCACGTCGCTCACTTGGCCCCACGTAGAATCGGTTGGCGCAAGTTCGCGGTCTTGCAGTAGAAACGATGATGCTATTTTGCGCCTTTTTGCCAATTGCTCGGCGTGAAAGCGATAGGAGAAATCTAGAATCAGGCTGACTTGATGGGCCGATCTAGATCGGCGACTCTCTGCAATTATTGCGAACACGCTGACAACAACAGCGGCAACCGCTGCCAATGCACTAACAGTGTTGGGGTCAAGCTGCATTGAGATGGCCTCGTGTCGAGTATAGCTTTTCCCGTATCGTCTAGCAGTTTGTCAATAAACTGCTAAATAGCCGCCCAGCAATGTTTAGGCCGATCCGCATAAGAACCGGATCGACCGGCTCTTGTCCGTATACCACACCGTTGCTTTTCGCCAACCATACGCTCTACCTGCCCTCGCTTCAATGGGTTACGCCTACAGAAGCATTGCGCACGGGGCTTATACGGACCCGGATAACATGCTTCTTGTATCGGGACCACATCCCCCATCCAACGAACTGCGGACACCTTATGCAAAAGATGGGACTCCCTCACGCACAACAGCCTCGTGGTCCGGGAGCGTTAGGGAACGGGACGCCAAGTCGTCACGGCCTTGGCGAACTGTCGGAAATCGTCTAAGTGGCGACTGCAGATCTGATAGACGATCTTCCAATCGATGGCTTGATAGCTGTGCACCGCGAGGTTCCTGAATCCCACCGCCTTCTTCATCCGATCTGCCAGGGCTGGGCTGATGACCTGCAGTCGATTGAGCGCATCGAAATGCTCCGCCATCGTCGAGGGCGGCGCAATGTCGGTGTCCCCGATGAGATGGGAGGCCACATCGACGGACAACTGGACGGCTCGCTGGAGATTGAGCGCGATGATGTCTTGCAGATCTGCATTCTGCGCCAGCTCCTGGGAGGAAGCAGGCGTCTTCGCGGCAATCCGTTCGACACAGCGTCGAAGCGATTCCAGTTTGGCCGCTACGAGGTCTCGATCCATGCTTGCCTTCGTGTGGCCAAGATCCGCCGATAATAGGGCATCACATCGGCTTCCTCGTAGGCCAGGCGCCGCAGGAGTTCGGCATACTCCGAGCGGTTCCGGCAGAGGACCAACCGCCCGGTGGTGAGCACTTGCTGCAGGAGCGGACCATGCGCCTGGTTCAGGTCGATGAGATCGATGGGGCGCCCCACAGCTGCGGCGAGTTCGTCGATCAGCTCAATACGGTCGTGGACGGTGAGTGGCACGGTGGAGTTCACGGCGAGGTCAAGATCGCTGTCAGACCGCCCGCGTCCGACAGCCAGAGAACCAAACAGCATGGCCATAGTCACGGATGGGTGGCGTTCCAAGACTGCGGCAATGGCAACCCCAATATTGGCATTCGGTTCATCCCGGCATGGAGTCTCAGCACCGTCGACATTCATACCTGTTCAGCTATCATGAAACCCTCAGCGATGCAAGCAACGAGCCGGTCAGCAAACTGCCAGTGCCCTCGCCTCTCCGATGTTGAACTGCGGATCTTGAACACACCCTATTTCCCTGACGGACTCCGATTTAAGCCCCTGATCATCGGATCACCCTCCACCCGCCGTCCCCACCATGGGTCGGGGTGATGAGAGGGACTATGCAGACTCTTGGATGATTCACGAACATCGCTGAATGATTGAGGGGTGTTCCCAGAGTGCGCCGGCTCATGAGACCCATGACGATCGGTTTCAGCCGTCACCCTGCTCTCCTTGGTTTCTCGTGAGCTCTGCACACGTTCATCCGTACCGAATCGGTCATCACGCCCCAGCCGGTGGTCGGCCACAGGTTGAATCACGGAGTTCTGCTCAAACCAGGATTGCGTGATCCCGTCCTGACCACTCCAACCCGCCCCAGATCCAGGCCACGTATCGGCTGAAACCGGCGCAGGGACAGTGACCCACACAACCGACAGCAGACACGCATATAGGTTTCGCATCATCGACCTCCCTCTGAGATCTGCTTGCTCAGGTGATAGCTCACTTAGCCTCCCATAGCGCCCTTCGCCTTCCACGCTTGCGCTGCAAACTGTGGATCAAGCGGCGTGTGCGCGATGTGGTTCGTGTAATTGCTCAAGGTCTTGAGCGCGACGATCGTCAACACGTCCAACAAGTGCCGCGATCCGTATCCTGCCGCCACGAAGAACTCCAGGTCCTCTTCGGGTACCCAGCCGCGATGATGCAAAATGGACAGCACCACGGTACGAAGCGCATTGAGTTTCCGGTCTGAAAGTGGGCGCTGCGCCCGCAGTGCGTCAAGCACATCCTCAGGCATCCGGACCATCTGGGCCACCGTGGAATGGGCTCCTACACAGTACGTACAGTCATTCGTGGCGCTGACCACAAGCGTCACCACCTGCTGCTCGACCGGCGAGAGGGCGCTCTGCTCAAGCGCCTTATTGATCCCTGCATAGGCCTGCACTGCCGCCGGAGATTCTGCGAGCACGCCGTATAAATTGGGAAGAAACCCATACTTCTTTTCCGTGGTTTCGAGTGTAGCGCGAGACGCTTCGGGAGCCGTGTCCTTCGTATGCACCTGAAACTTCATGTTATTTCTCCTTCCTGAAATCTTGATGATCGCATTACTGCCCTTGTGCACCCAAACCGTGGCATTGTTCGCATGCCATCATGCAATTCCGATTGGTCTGCCTTGTTGGATCGTGAATGCGACCCTACAAGCTGCCGGGCTTTTCATCTGTAAGCCAGCTCACCAGCTGAGAAAGAAATTGTGTCGCGTGAGCCTGTAAGCCAGACCACAGAAGAATTGAACGCAGATGCATTAACGTGCTGATTCGTTCGCCTTCTTGAAGAGGGTGAACGTGGTTTCATTCTTCCTCTACCGTTTGCTGAAAGGAGTACATTATGTCCAAAGTCGCGATCGTCGTATTGGCTGATACGGAAACCCATGAGGCGCTGGGGCGTGTCGTGAACGCGCTGGAAGCCGTGAAAGAATTCAAAGACGGCCACGATGACGTCCAGTTGATCTTCGACGGCGCCGGGCCCAAGTGGATCGTTGAACTGGAGAAGCCCGACCACAAGCTGCACGGGCTCTACAACTCGGTCAAGGATCGGATCGCAGGTGCGTGCGAGTTCTGCGCCGGTGCCTTCGGCGTCAAGGACGCCGTCGTAGCCTGCGGGGTAAAACTCGCAGGAGAGTTCGAAGGCCATCCGAGCTTCAAGAAGCTCGTGTCCCAGGGCTACCAGGTCATCACGTTCTGAGACAAACAGCGCGTGTTCCTGTGCAGGTGATGCCTCGCCTGCACAGACCGCGTGCCTCTCCCGCACATCATGACACCATGAAGAAGGCTCGCACGTGCCAGAAACACGCTGCCGGTTCTCTACTTGCTTGGGAGTGCAAGACGACAATCGCTGCTGCCAACGAACAGTAGAATGAATGATGGAACCAGCAGGCGCACTGCTTGGATCAGATCCGTTTTCCCTCGTTGTGGCGGCCTACCTCGTCATGGCGATCGTCATGGCCCTGTTGTGGGCTGTGCAGCGGAAAACGAGGAACGCCGCCATCGGGGACGTCGGATGGTGCGTCGGGTTGATTGTCGTCGTCTTGGGATATGCCACGCATGCTCCCAGCGGGATCGAGCGAATCCTCCTGACCGTGATGTTGGTGACGCTTTATGCGGGACGACTCGGACTCTACATTTTCTTCAATCGCGTGAAGGGGAAACCTGAAGACGCTCGATATCGCCGACTCCGGGAGGAATGGGGTGAGACCGAGCCTCTCAAAATGTTCGCGTACTTTCAACTGCAAGCCCTCGCCCTGGCCGCCTTTTCGCTCCCGTTCTTAGTGTTGCTTTGGAATCCACGGACCTCGATCACGGTAGTCGAGTTGGTCGGGTTACTGATTTGGGGCGTGGCCGTGGCCGGCGAAACGGCGGCTGACCGGCAACTCGCCCGGTTTCGCGCCGACCCAAGCAATCAGGGTCGCGTCTGTCGCGAGGGACTCTGGAATTACTCACGCCATCCGAACTATTTCTTTGAATGGCTGCACTGGTGCTCCTATGTCGTCATGACGATCGGAATGCCGGGCTGGGTATCTACCTGGATCGGGCCGATCGGGATGGGGATTGCCCTGCTAAAAGTAACAGGTATTCCCCGAGCAGAAGCCCAGGCCTTTGTCAGTCGAAGAGAAGCTTACAAGGCCTACCAGGCTACGACCAACGCGTTTTTCCCCTGGTTTCCTCGGTCGAGACCGGACAGGTCTCCTGGTTCCTCACGTAGCCGTCCCACCATTTGAATCAAACCTGCCCCCTAACATTGTTCGATCTCACTCGTTCCGTAAGAATTCACCTTCTGGAGCGACTTCCTACATGAGGCCAGAGTTCAACCGGTACGGTGTATGCCGTGTAAGCTAGCTTACAGAAGCCTGCTGCCTATCCGAATTATAACGACGGCGAATCACTATCGACTGCTTCACGAGATACCGGATTGACGTCCATCGGAAGGATTGATACATAGACGTATCTCGATAGGTCACTCTAACGATAAGGCCGGTTATGCCCATCGATGAAATTACGCAGAAAGTCAGCGAACGCTATGCACAAGCCGCCAGCAGCGGCGAACAGATGTGTTGCCCCACCAGCTACGACATGGCGCACCTCAAAACCTTCATTCCTGAAGAAGTCCTGAAGATCTCTTATGGCTGCGGCACACCGGCCGGACTCAAAACGGTGCAGGCCGGCGAGACAGTCCTAGACATCGGATCGGGAGGTGGCATCGACTGCTTTGAAGCCTCTCGATTGGTCGGCCCCGCCGGGCGAGTGATCGGCATCGACATGACGGATACCATGCTGGAAATCGCCCGCAAGAATGCCTCGATCGTGGCTGCGAACCTTGGCTATTCCGCATCAAACGTCGAGTTTCGAAAGGGCCTGGCCGATGCGATGCCGGTCGAAGACGCGGCGATCGATCTGATCATCTCGAACTGTGTGATCAATCTGGCGCCGGACAAACGGAAGGTATTTCGCGAAATGTACCGGGTAGCGAAACCAGGGGGACGGTTCACCATTTCCGACATCGTATCGGACCAAACCGTACCGCAGTACCTTGTCCACGACACTCAGAAATGGGGCGATTGTCTCTCCGGCGCCTTGACGCTCACGGACTATATGAACGGCATGACGACAGCCGGGTTTGTCGGCATCCACCTCGTCAAGTTTTCACCTTGGCGCGTCATCGACGGCATCCATTTTTTCTCCGTCACTTTGACCGGTTATAAACTGGCTCCGGCGACAACCGCCTGTTCAGTCCGGTACGCCACCCTTCGGGGCCCCTTCAGCCGACTTGTGGATGAGCGAGGCATGACCTATCACCGTGGCATTCCACAGTCGATCACACCCGAGGAGGCGCTGTTATTGAGTGTTCCTCCCTTTGCTGAGCACTTTCTTCTGACGACCGAACCCGTCCCACTGGACAACCACGATCCGCGCTGGAGCGCCGTCCTCCCCGCCGATACTCCTTGCACCTGGCAAGGCGATTATGCGCTGCTGGCCGGTCCCTTCGTGGAAGCAGTCGATGACGATCACCATATCTATCGCCGAGGGGAGCCGCTGGAGGTTTGCTCCAAGACGGTCGCCGTTCTAGAGACCAATGGCTATCAACCTCACTTCGTCATTCTGAACCGTGCCGGTGCAAGCGTGAGCGGTGAAGCTGTCACCTGTTCACCTGACGGAGGCTGCTGTTGATGAAGCGCGCCATCAATGCCGACGTGCTCACTCCACGCCAATGCGCGTCGATTCTCAGGGCCCTGGGTGATGAAACCCGACTGCGCATCTTGGAATCCTTGCTCGTCGGTGAAAAATGTGTGACGGATCTCGTGCAAGAACTGGGGTGCTCTCAGCCTCATGCCTCCCATCACCTCCGCATTTTGCGAGACTCCAGCCTGGTTGAAGGCCACCGATGCGGCAAACAGGTGTGCTACAGAGTGACACCGGAGATTCAGCGTGCTCTCGCAAAGGGGCAAGGACAAGCCCTGGATTTTGGTTGTTGCGAATTGCGATTTCCTGAGTCGGCCTTGATGACGATCGCCCGTTCGCGCTGATGACCGTTATGCAGTGAGAAGATTCCTGTCGTCTGGATGAAACCGATATGCCGCTGACTTTACTGGGGCGACACAATCCTCTGGCCTCCGCTTCTGAACAACTCAAGGTACTGGAACAGCCAAACCCGCGCCTCTCTTTTCAGGCTCAGCTTGATCGAGTCGGCCTATCTCCTCTGTGCTCCACAGGCATCACGGTCTTCCAGATCAATGTCGGCAAACTCTGCAACCAGACCTGTCGCCATTGTCATGTCGATGCCGGTCCTGATCGTCCCGAAACCATGTCCTTGGAAACAGCAGAGCACTGCATGAAGGCTCTGGCCAGGACCGACATTCCTACGGTGGATATCACGGGCGGTGCGCCGGAACTCAATCCGCATTTTCGGTGGCTCGTCGAACAATCCCGCAGGCTCGGACGGCACGTTCTGGATCGTTGCAATCTGTCTGTGTTACTGCTTCCTTCACAATGCGACTTGGGAGAATTTCTCGCCCAGCATCAGGTCGAGATCATCGCATCCCTCCCCTCCTATCAGGCCAGCCAGACCGATGCCCAACGAGGCGACGGCATCTTTGAGAAGTCGCTGGCGGCACTCCGACTATTGAACGGATTGGGATATGGACGACCGGATAGCGGCTTGGCCTTGAACCTGGTCTACAATCCCGTCGGCGCGTTCCTGCCTCCAAAGCAAGAAGCCATTGAAGCTCAATTCAAGAAGGAGCTACGGACTAAACACGGCATTGAGTTCAACCGGCTCTATACCATTACCAATATGCCCATCAGCCGATTCCTGGAGTTTCTCATCGAAAGCGGCAACTATGATCAGTACATGAGCCGTCTCGCGAACGCTTTTAATCCGGCTGCTGCTGCCGGCGTCATGTGTCGGTCGACGCTGTCCGTTGGATGGGACGGCAGGCTCTACGACTGTGATTTCAATCAGATGCTTGACCTGACGGTCGACCATGGCGCGCCGTCGCATATCCGTGACTTCGATCCGGCTCAGCTCCATCACCGCCGGATCGTGACACGCAACCATTGTTACGGTTGCACGGCAGGCTCCGGCTCCTCTTGTGGCGGCACCGTTACCTGAGAGGACTGCCCATGGAATGCTCCGCCCTCACCCTCACGCTGATCCTCGTGCTCTCGTTTGCCAACGGCACAAACGACGTCTCCAAGGCCATCGCAACATTGGTCGGCAGCGGGATCACGACCTATCGAGCCGCGATTGTCTGGGGAACGCTGTGGACGATGATCGGTGCGGCCGCTGCAGCCTTTGTGGCTACAGCCATGGTCAAAACGTTCAGCAGCGGATTCATTCAAGCGAACGTTGCCATTCCTTCGACCCTTGCCCCCGCGATTCTGACTGGGGCGTTCTT
Organism: uncultured Nitrospira sp.; assembly: GCA_902500805.1. Lineage (GTDB taxonomy): Bacteria > Nitrospirota > Nitrospiria > Nitrospirales > Nitrospiraceae > Nitrospira_D. Next base: position 50,302 of record CABVSA010000020.1, read on the forward strand.
GTGGATCCTCTTGGCCTCAAAAACGGGGCTTCCGGTTTCCACGACACATGCCTTGACCGGCTCTCTCGTGGGTTCGGGCCTGCTGGCCTTCGGTAGTGAGGGATTGATTTGGACGACGGTATTGAAAAAAATCACCCTTCCGTTGTTGTTGAGTCCGTTTCTCGCTCTTGGCATTTCGTTCCTCATTCACCCTCTCATCAAATCGATTGCCACACGTTGGGAGGGCGTCTGCGTCTGCCTCATGCCCCAGCATCATGCCCTGGTGACGATCAACGCACATGGCCATACTCGGACCTTGTTTCAAGCGGGGGGTATGGCTATCCCCATCGCGGCTGTCCCATCGCAATGCGAACGTGCAGGTCTATCAGGTCCGACCGTCGGCCTTGATTCCATCCACTGGCTATCCAGCGGGCTCGCCTCCCTCGCACGCGGGACCAACGACGCACCAAAGATCGCCGCGATGCTCCTGCTCGGAAGTTCCACGGCCATGTGGCCCAGCACCGCCTGGCAAGTGCTGGCGTTCGCGGGAGTGGCCATGGCCATGGGTATCGGGAGCTATTGGGGTGGGCGCCGCGTCACGGAAGTGCTCGCTGAAAACGTGACCACGATGAACCATGCGGAAGGGCTGTCGGCCAATCTCACCACCTCGTCTCTGGTCATGCTGTCAGGAGTACTCGGCTTGCCCGTCTCGACAACGCATGTCAGCAGCTCCGCCATTGTCGGAATTGGTCTCTTGCGCGGGAGTGCGTCCGTCCGCTGGACGACGGTGCGAGAAATGGTGCTTGCCTGGATCGTGACCGTTCCAGTTTCGGCGATCCTTGCCTGCCTGGCCTACTTTATCTTTTCGAGGACGCTCTAGAGCTTGTCACCGTGGCGCCACTCTGCTAAGGTGCAACGCTAATTGCTAGCTCCTATTTTGTAGAGGACACATACTGAAATGGTCTGGGACCCAAAAGATCCTTGGGGCAAGAAGCCTGATCCACTTGAGGACGCACTCAAGCAGGCGCAGTCTCAACTGAAAGATCTCTTCCCCCCCGGTGGGTTTAAGAGTCTCTTGCCTTCCGGGGGATTCCTGAACCTTGTCGTTGCTGCAGTAGTCATCTTGTTTATCTGGCAGGCGGTCTTCATCGTCGCCCCAGACGAGGAAGGTGTCGTCAAACGATTTGGAGTGCCGGTTCGCACCGTCGAGCCAGGACCCCACTTCAAAATCCCCTTCGCTGAAACCGTTCTTCAGCCCAAGGTTGCCAAGC